>JAAYGO010000009.1 GCA_012727685.1 Bacillota bacterium
CAGACCTTTGCTATTTTCGCCGCTGCGCTCGTAGCGCTCCCGTCCCAGATAGTCTGTCGCTTCCTGTTCCAAGAGTTCCTGGATTAAACGCTGGGCTCCTAACAGAAAGAGGGTGTTTGTAATGTTCTCTCCATCAGAAATTCCTTTTGTTAAAAATTCATTAATCGCTTCACAAATACGTTTGGTTGGTGGTATGCTTGACATAAGGTCTGGGCTCCTTTCTGCCCTTCATAGGGCGGTGGATTTTTGGCAATTACCACCTTTGACGCCCAGGCCTTAATTTCCTTTTTACAGACATTTTAGGTCATGACCTGAGCCCTTTTCCGGCAAGTCTTTTTTATTGTCCGAATCTGGGAAGTAGACTATAATATTTTTAGAAAAAGCTGTATTCCCTGGAAGGCCATCACCGTGCAGCAAAGAAGGAGGGTTTCAATGACTGAAGGCCAGGAGCTGTTTGAGATGGAAAAAGGATCCATTGTATCCCTCTACAATCAGGATTTTGTGGTGGAAGAGCTAGTCAAGCTGCACAAGGGCAGCTGCAATTACCTGCTCAAGGATGGGGCCACTGTCAAATGGCTCTGCGTGAGGAATCTCGGTGCAGTAGTGCCCGTGCTTTGCGACCAGGTTGCCCTGGAGGATGAATCTTTTGGCGAGACGCTGCACTATGGGGGAATTGATTACAGGCTGCTGGCCCAGGGAAAAGCCCGCGCCGTGGCCACCTCGGCGATGGGTTATCCCCGCTTTGTCAACGTGAGCTACTATGATTATGGGGCCGGGGACGACCGGCATTTCCTGTTCATTGTGCAAAGCGGCGGGCAGGTTACGGCGCTGGCAGGAGAAACCGTGATTAGTTCCGCGATTATGGTCTTTCCAAAACCCAATTAAATAGTAAGGGAGAGTTAATGATGAGCATTTTTAAACGGTTTTCCGATGTGGTGCGGGCAAATATCAACGCTTTAATCGATAAGGCGGAGGATCCGGAAAAGATGGCCAACCAGATCATCATGGATCTGGAAAAGCTGCAGCGGGAAGCCACCCAGGGTGTGGCAGCCACCATTGCCGAAGAAAAAAGGCTGAAGCGGCTGGTGGAGCAGAACCGGGCGGAGATGGAAAAATGGGAGGCCCGGGCTATCGATTGCCTGAAAAGGGGCGACGAGGCGCTGGCGCGCGAAGCGCTGGCCCAAAAACAAAGATTCGAAGCAGATTTTGCAAACTACTGCCGGCAGCACGAAGCCCAGGTCGAGCAGGTGAATGCTTTAAAAGAGAATTTGCGGCAGCTAAACGAAAAAATCGAGGAAGCCAAGAGAAGGCGCGATGCGATCATTGCCCGGAGCAAGGCCGCCCGCACGCAGAGCGCAATTTCCCAGGCCATGAGCGAAACCACGACCGGCGATCTCCTCGGCAAACTCGACAAAATGGAAGAGAAGGTGCAGCAAAAGGAAGCCATGGCGGAAGCCTATGCCGAGCTTAGCCTGGGCGACGACATTGAAAGGCGTTTCCGGGAAGCTGAGAAGCAAAAAAGCGTCGACGAAGAGCTGGCGGCTTTGAAAGAAAAACTTAACCAGGAGTAAGCAGGCGCCGGAAATAAACCAACTCACCGGATTGCCCATGACTAATTTGAATCTTGCAGGAGGAAAGTGCGATGGGTTTTTTTGGCAAGCAATTCTTGGATATCCTGGAATGGGAAGACCGCGGCCAGGAGATACTGGTCTACAAGTATCCCATGGAGGATAATGAAATTCAAAACGGGGGGAAGCTGGTAGTCCGTCCTGGCCAGAGCGCCGTTTTTGTCAACGAGGGGAAAATTGCCGATGTATTCCTGGAGCCGGGCACCTATACCCTTACTACCCAGACCCTGCCTATTTTAACGAACCTGAAAAACTGGTCGTACGGCTTCAAATCGCCTTTTAAATCCGATGTGTATTTTGTCAGCACCAGGCAGTTCCTTGACCAAAAGTGGGGTACGCCCCAGCCGATCCTGATCCCGGACCCGAAATTCGAGCAGGTTGAGATTAAGGCTTTCGGCACCTTTGCTTTCCGGGTCATGGATCCGGCCTTGCTGCTGATGGATGTGACCAGTACCAACAAGGTTTACACCGTCGAGGATATCCGCGGCCAGTTGCGCAGCTACATCATCTCCAACTTCGCCCGTATTGTCGCCGCCCAGAACGTGAGCATAGCCCAGTTGGTACAGAATTATCAGATTATTGACGCGGCCGTGCTGGAAGCGGTGAACAAAGAGTTTGAAAAACTGGGCCTGGAAATAGTCTCGTTTACCACGCAAAATATTTCACTGCAGCAGGAGCTGCTGGAAGCCCTGCGCAAGCGCTCATCGGTCAGTATCCTGGGCGATCTCGGCACTTACAGCCAGGTCCAGATGATTGACGCCATGAAGGAAAGCGTTAAGAACCCGGGAGTGAATGCCATGACCCAGGCCGGCATCGGCATGGGGGTGGGCATGGGCATGGCCGGCATGATGGCCCAGGGGATGCAGCAAGGCGCTGCCGCCGGCA
>JAAYGO010000007.1 GCA_012727685.1 Bacillota bacterium
AGGTCATATTGGCTGAATTGCTCGAAGAGGAGCTTTCCTCCCCTGAAACCGTGGAAAATATTGGCCGGCTACAGCTCTACCGGGGCACAGTAATGCGGCTGCCCTACCTTATTTGGCTCTTTTTTTTGGTGTTCAGCTGCCTCCTGGCGGGTTTCTCCGGCGGGTTAAAATGGTTTGGGGTAGCTGCCACGTTCGCCGGAAGCACTTTTCTCGTGCCGCTGCAGCTTTTCCGGTTCTTATTTACCTCAGAATTTAGGGCTATGGCAGAAACAGATTTGCCCCTGAGTGCCGAGACTTTTGTCTCGGCTACCGCTTATACCTTTTCCAGGGTGTCCTTCATTTCCCTTGCTTTTGCCTTCATCGGCTTCTCTTTTCTCGCCGCGGGAATCATTATCGGTAAAAATGCCGCGCAAAACCGGAACTTCTCCGAGTAACGATTTGAAGATAAACAAATTCATGGGAACGTGGCAACCAATTCAGGTTTGTTTGCCTAGTATCTTTCTAAACAAACCCTCGTTTGCGTATACTAAGGCCAAACCAGGCAATAGAAGGGGATCTTGTCATGTCAAGAACAAAGACCAAAACAGCCAATCGATTAATTAACGAAAAATCACCGTACCTGCTGCAGCACGCCTACAATCCCGTGGACTGGTATCCGTGGGGAGAGGAAGCCTTTGCCAGGGCCAAAGCTGAGGATAAGCCTGTGTTTTTAAGTATCGGCTATTCGAGCTGCCATTGGTGTCACGTCATGGAGAGGGAGTCATTTGCGGACCCTGCTGTGGCGGAGCTGCTTAACCGGGATTTTATCTCGATTAAGGTGGACCGGGAAGAACGCCCCGACCTGGATCATATCTACATGGCTGCCTGCCAGGCGCTGACCGGGCAGGGCGGATGGCCGCTGACCGTATTCCTGACCCCGGATAAAAAACCCTTCTTTGCCGGCACCTATTTCCCGAAGCGATCCCGCTACGGCATCATAGGCCTGGAAGAGCTTTTACCCAAACTGGCTTCCCTCTGGAAACGCGAGCCTGAGAAGCTGGCACAGGCCGGCGAAAAGCTGCTTTGGTCAGTGCAGGATGAGTTCGAGGCCGGCGCCGCCAAGGAGATGCCCGGTATCGAAACCTTGGACATGGCCTTTGACCTCTTACAGGAGAGCTTTGATCGGCGCTACGGCGGTTTCGGCCCGGCGCCGAAATTTCCGATCCCCCATCAGCTCATGTTTTTACTACGCTATTGGAAACGGAGCGGCAAGCCCGAAGCTTTGGAAATGGCGGTGCGCACTCTGGAAGCCATGGCCGCGGGGGGGATCTGCGATCAGCTCGGTTACGGCTTCCACCGCTATTCCACCGATGCGGCCTGGCTGGTGCCCCATTTTGAGAAGATGTTATATGATCAGGCGCTCCTGGCCCTGGCCTACCTCGAAGGATACCAGGCTGCCCGCGATCCGGAGCTGGCGGCAGCAGCCAGACAGATTTTTGAATATGTCCTGCGCGACTTGACTTCCCCCGAAGGTGCCTTTTATACCGCAGAGGACGCCGATGCGGAGGGGGAAGAGGGGCTGTTTTATCTCTGGACGCGCGCTGAAATCATGGATTTGCTGGGGGAAAAACGGGGCCGGATCGTAGCCGATTACTATCATGTAACGGATGCCGGCAATTTCAAAAGTGGTAAAAATATCCTGCACCTGCCGGTGGCGAAGCAGGAATTTGCCGCTGCCCGGGGCATGGATATAACCGCACTGAATGAAATCCTGGCCGAATCGCGAGAAATTCTTCTCCAGGCCCGTTCCCGGCGGGAGCGTCCGTTCAGGGACGACAAAGTCATTGCCGGCTGGAACGGGCTGATGATCGCCGCCCTGGCCAGGGGAGCTGCGGCTCTGGCAGCGCCTTTGTATGCCGCAGCGGCGCGCAAAGCGGCCCTGTTTATCCGGGAGCACATGGTAGACAAGAAACTGGGGCTCCGGCGCCGCTACCGGGAGGGCGAAGCTGCTTACCTGCTTTTCTCGATGACTATGCTTACCTGGTTTGGGGCTTGATCGAGTTATACGAGGCTACTTTCCAGGCCGAATGGTTGCGCTGGGCCGTTTCGCTCACCGGTGAAATGCTCTCCCTTTTTGGCACTGGAAACGGGGCTTTGCGTTTCGCCCCGGCCGGGCATGAGGAAACGCTGCCTGTTTTCCGTGATGCTTACGATGGCGCCGTTCCTGCGGGCAATTCCGTGGCAGCCCTGAACTTGCTGCGCCTGGGCAGGATGACCGGGCGCTCGGAATGGGAGGAACGGGGCGAGGCGATTATCGGCTCCTTTGGCGAATCGGTGGGCCTCTCACCGGCCAGTTTTACGATGATGCTTTGCGCCGTTGACTTTTGTCTGGGGCCCACCGGGGAGGTGGTTTTGGCCGGGGCTACCGGATCTAAGCAGGTGGAACGCATGGCCGCGGTGGTGCGGGAACATTATCACCCTGACTGGCTAGTGCTTTTTCATCCCACCGGGGTCGAGCGCAAGGAAATTGAATCGGTAGCTCCTTTTGTTGCGGAGATGAATGCACCGGAGGGGCAAGCCGCCGCCTATCTCTGCCGGAACCGCAGTTGCCAGGCTCCGGTAAACAGCGTCAATGCCTTAAAGGAGCTGCTTGAAGGGGCAAGACCGGCTGCTGTGATAGAGCAATAAGTGGAAACA
>JAAYGO010000243.1 GCA_012727685.1 Bacillota bacterium
CTGGTTTGTGGACATGCCTCTGGAAGAGGGAGTAGAAATCGCCCATCGGGGAGAGCAGTTTAAAGATGCACTGCAGGAGCCGTTGCAGGAAGATGCGATAATCCAACAAGAAGGCGTTGTTTTTTTGGATGTCCCGGAAGAAAGTGTTGCCCTTCCAAATATTGGTCAACGGGTTCAGCCAGCCGGGCCGCCTGAACGCGAAGCCCGGGATGAAAAGGGTGAAAAGAAAAATAAAAAGGATCCCGGGAAAGAAAAGTGGCCTGAAGAAAGAGAGCCTGTAAAGCAGGAAGAATTCGTTTATGTTTGGGGGGCGCCTTGCTGTTACGACTTTTGTATAGAAGTCCAGGTGGCCTGTGCCGGGGATTGTGTTGCGAGAAATGTCCGCGCGACGGTTCCCTTGCTTGAAAACGACTCGCTTTATTATCAGCAGAATGTTTTAAAAGGGGCCAGTCATGATTATACGACTTCGGGAAACATGGCGACGTTTAACCTGGGGGATATTGCGCCGGGGGAAGTGGAAACCATTTTGGTAACGTACGGTGTTACCATTCGCCCGGTGAAAGTGCTGTCTGCCGGAGAGGTTGTAAACACAGCGAAAAGAGTTTTTGACCAGCTTGCCGGCAGCGGGAACTGCCGTGATTTGGCTTTAAAGTTTGTTAACCGTTGTAATGAGCTTGGAGTCTTAGCCCGTCTTGTTAACGGTTATATCCGGTCAAAGCGCGGCAATATGACGCCGGGTTATTTGGACGGGTGCCGTCATAGCTGGGCTGAATTTTACGAGCCGTCTCTCGGTTGGGTTCCCGTAGATTTGACGTTTAAGTATTTTGCTCATTTTCCTTATGCCTCTCATGTGATTGAGGGTTACGATGATCGTTCCATAAGGGTTGATTATTTGGGCGGCGCCGTGGATGTCACCTGGCGGAACAGCGTAATGGCCCCCCATTGATAAAGCCTGGTTTGATTTTTTTGATTTAAAGAGAACATTATAAGTTCTCTTTTTAGTATCCGGCTAATTTGCCGGATCATGAAGTTTATTTAAAAATCCTGGCAGATTGCTGGGCGCATTTAGATTCTTTCCTGAGAAGGGAGGTGTAGTTTTTAAAGCGGCCTTTTGGCTGTAGGTTGTTTTGACCAGGCAGAAAACCTGCCCGATAGCAGCCTGGTGCTGGGTAGGGGGATAAAAAATTGGAGGTGTAAGGAGTATGTTGTTTTTCCTGGAAACCTGTTGTCACGGCATGCTGGATGTTCTTTATGAGCATCCGGATGCAATCTTTCGCGTGAAGAGGAGCGAGGGCCGCCGCTATTATGCTGCGGCGATACTTCCCGGCACTGCGCCTGTGGGCCGGATGAATTTTAATCAGATCGCCGTGCAGGTTCTCCCACGCGATCTGGAGTCCCTGTTCGGGATCCTGAAAAAATTTGCCGTCTTTGAGTGGCGCCGTAATGGCCGCGCCATTGAGCTTTCGGCTCCCGCTTGGCAGCGTGACTGGTGGGAGAAGCGCTTAAAGCCTATCCGTGCCTTGTTGAAGCGCCGGATAGACTTTGTTGAGGCCGCGATCTGCGTGGACCGGGAACATCAATCTTTGGTGAAAAATGCGATTTATGCAGACAGCGATTGGATTGAAAAGCACTGCATCGCCTCCTGCAATAACGGTTTTGGGATCCACTTCGGTTA
>JAAYGO010000294.1 GCA_012727685.1 Bacillota bacterium
AACAAGCGTGGATGTGGGCAAACACAAGAAAGGGCTACTGGCGTACTGCACATAGCCCAATCCTGTTAAAATCCCTATCAAATGAAAGGTTCAAACGCGCCGGATACCTTAGTTTAATGGACTGTTATTCTGCACGGTAACGTGTAAACTTTGGAACCGCCGTATACCGAACGGTACGTACGGTGGTGTCCTGCTTTCGGGCTCAAGGGCGTTATTACTGCTGGTTATTCATTGGCTTAAGGCGCAACTTAAGATTGGGCTATGGGGCCTCTCCAGTAACCCTTTCTCGTGCTATGTGAATATGCGTATCCGCTGAGTGTAACGCATACTTCCAAAATATACCTGGCACTTACATCAAGAGACTGCGCCTTTGGGTTAGCTTTTTCAGCGCCAAGCTATGTGCGGGGACTGGGTTGTCTGAGTCAAAGTCACCGTCCCCTTGACTCAGAGGGGCTGCCCTTTTGAGACAGCCCCTGGCAATATGAACTCAATTTTGCCCTGTGCTTATTTAATTAGGATGGACCAGTTATAGCCGTTGTTATTGTCCCAGTTGTTGGCGCTGTCCTTAAAGCAGAAGTTCATCTCCTTGCTACCCTGCACCATGGCTGTACATGAAAAACAGCCCTGCGCGGAGCGGCGCATATGAATATCCTGGACCTTGCTCCAACCGTCAAAGCCGCAATGCATCCAGACGCTGTCGGCACCGCTCTGGGCCAAAAGTCCGCGGTATTCCACAGTAACATTCTGGCCCCGGGAAGGTTTTCCCGGTTCGAGAGAAATGCGGTCGTCATAGTGCATGGAAAATCACCTCCTCGACGAGTTTATTGATTGTCAGTTTATTGTTTTCCGAGATCCGCGCGAAATATTACTCCGGTTTGACGCAGGAATGAACATTGGCAATCATCACGCGGTAGTTGGACACTTCCTTGCATCGAACAGTAATGATAGAATAGGATCGGTTTGCACGGCCCCGGTAGCAGAAATTATCCGTTTTTGAAACAGGAGGAAAAAGGGATATGGCGGAAGAATTGATGGCAGAAACGGCCGTTTCCAGGAAAAAAATGATCCTTGCGGATGTAGCGCTGGTGCTGGCGGCCCTTTTCTGGGGCGCCAACTTTGTCGTGGCCAAGGCTGCGCTCGATCTGATACCGCCGTTTACCTACCTGGGCTTGCGCTTCATCATTGCCGCTGTTTTACTCGCGGCGGCCTGCTGGCGGAAAATGCTCAAGGCCACGCGGCAGGATCTGCTGGCTGGCCTCCTGGCCGGTTTCTTTCTGTGGGCAGGCTTCGCCTTTCAAACGGTAGGGCTGCTCTATACAACCCCGGCGAAATCGGGCTTTATTACCGGGATTTCAGTGGTGCTCGTGCCCTTTCTCTATATTTTGGTCACCAGGAAATCACCAGGCTGGTTTTCCTTTGCCGGCGGTTCTCTGGCTTTGGTGGGACTTTTTCTGCTTTCCGGCGCATCGTTACAGCCGCAGTTGGGTGACGCCCTCACCTTCATCTGTGCCATTGGCTTTGCCGCCCATATTGTTGCCCTGGGGGTATTTGCACCCCGCCAGGATCCGGTGGTCTTAACCATTGTCCAGATGGCTCTCACCGGTGCAGGAAGCATGGTTTTGGCTCTACTTTTTGAACCTCTCTCCGGGATGTTTTCCCACCCGCCGCTCGTCTGGGGGGCCATCCTTTTCGCGGTCTTATTTTGCACCATCGGCGCCTTCCTGATCCAGAACATGGCCCAGCGTTTTACCCCGCCGACCCATGCCGCCCTGATCCTCTCCACGGAGGCGGTCTTTGCCGGGATTTTCTCTTTTCTCTTCTGGTCCGAGTCGTTTACCATACCAAAGCTGGCCGGTGCCTTGTTGATTTTCGCCGGCATTGTCCTGACCGAGCTCAAACCGGTTCTCGTGGCCGGATCCGCCCGGCGGTATGAAGCCTAAATAACCGCTTTACCCTTCGCACTTTTCCTTCATATCCCGAAGTGCTCAAATCGAGGGCCATCTCGCTCCCTTGATTGTCCCCTTTTGCGTCGTCACCAAACCCGGCCCGCCCCAATATTATAAATATGTGCATGACGATCCAAATCAAGAGGAGGGTAGGAGCAATGAAAAAAAGTTACATAGCCATGACCCTGGCCGTGATATTGGCGGTGATCATGGCCTTGCCCCTCGGTTGCGGTGAAAGCGGGGAGCTAACCAAAGTGCGCCTGAACGAAGTGACGCACTCGGTTTTTTATGCCCCGCTGTATGTGGCCATGGAAATGGGTTTCTTCACCGAGGAGGGGATCGAACTGGAGTATAGCACGGGGCAGGGGGCCGATAAGGTGATGACCGCCCTCTTGTCAGGCCAGGCCGATATCGCTTTCGCGGGACCGGAAGCCACCATCTATGTCTACAACGAAGGGCAGGACGATTATGCCGTTAACTTTGCCCAGTTGACGCAGTGTGACGGCTCATTTCTGGTGGCGCGGGAACCGGACCCGGATTTTACCTGGGAAAAGGTGCGCGGGAAAAGCATCATCGGCGGCCGTCCCGGCGGAATACCGCTCATGACGCTGGAGTATGTCTTGAAGAACAAGGGCCTGATGCCGGGGGAAGATGTTGAGGTGCTGACCCATATTCAATTCGCCCTCATGGCCGGTGCCTTCACCGGCGGCGAGGGTGACTACGTAACCCTCTTTGAACCGGTGGCGGCCACGCTGGAAAAGGAAGGTTCTGGCTTCGTGGTGGCTTCCATTGGCCAGGAGAGCGGCAGGGTTCCTTACACGGTCTTCTCCGCCCGCAAGAGCTACATGGAGAAAAACCCCGATATTATCCAGAGCTTTACCAACGCCATTTACCGCGCTCAGCTGTGGGTCCAGGAACATAGCCCGGAAGAGATCGCGGAAGTGATCGCACCTTCTTTTCCCGAGGTGGAGCTGGATATCTTGACGGCGGTGGCGGCCCGCTACAAGGAGATTGACGCCTGGGCACATTCGCCCGTCTTTACCGAGGAATCATTTGCGCGGCTGCAGGATATCATGGAGCTGGCCGGTGAACTGGAGCAGAGAGCACCCTACGAAAAGCTGGTCACCAATGCTTTTGCCGAAGAGGCGATCCAGACCATTCAATCAGGAAGCTGAAAACTAGTGAGAGGGAGATGAGTGTGAAGGCGGAGCCGCTAGTCAGAATTAAAAATTTATCTATTAAATACCACACCCTGGAGGGGGAGATATCCGCCCTCCAGGATATCTCCCTCGACGTTAAGGAAGGGGAATTTATCAGCATCGTCGGGCCGAGTGGATGCGGCAAGTCGACCCTGCTCAACGCCCTGGCCGGGCTTTTGGAACCATCCGCCGGCGAGATCATGATCAATAACCAGAGGGTCAAAGGCCCTACCCCCCTGGTCGGTTACATGCCGCAAAGCGATCAACTCTTCCAGTGGCGCACGATCTGGAAAAATGTCCTCTTGGGGCTGGAAGTGCAAAACAAGGTGACCCCGGAAACCAAGGCCTATGCCGCCGGTTTGCTGGAAAAGTACGGCTTAAAAGAATTCATGCATGCCCGGCCCAATCAGTTGTCCGGCGGAATGCGGCAGCGCGTGGCCTTAATCCGCACCCTGGCCATCAATCCGGAAATTTTGCTCCTTGATGAGGCCTTTTCCGCCTTGGACTACCAGACCCGCCTCCTTGTGGCCGACGAGGTCAAGCAGATTATTGACGAAGAACATAAAACGGCGATCCTGGTCACCCATGACATCGCCGAGGCGATCAGCATGGCCGACCGGGTTGTGGTGCTGACCAGGCGTCCGGGGCGCATTAAAAGTATACATACCATCGAGCTGACCTGCAGCGTCAAAACCCCGATCAAATGCCGGGAGGCGCCCGAATTCAGGCAATATTTCAACCTGATCTGGAAGGAGCTGGATATAAATGTCGCTTGATTTAACCGCGCCCCGCGACGTTTCTCTCGATCACCTGCGCTACATACGGGAGAAAAGGGCATATAAACAAAAGGTCCGGGTCTGCCAGGTGCTGCTCTTGATTGCCGCCCTCGCCTTTTGGGAAATCGCCACACAGCTGCGCTGGATCGATCCGTTTATCTTCAGCTCTCCTTCCCGGGTCATCAACACGCTGATTTCCCTGCACCAGGAGGGAAACCTTTACGAACATATCGGGATCACCCTCTATGAAACCGCTGCCGGTTTCATCCTCGGCACGCTCATCGGCACCGCCGTGGCGATCATTCTGTGGTGGTCCGATTTTTTGGCCGAAGTCCTTGATCAATACCTGGTGGTCTTGAACAGCCTGCCCAAGATCGCTTTGGGTCCCATTATCATCGTCTGGTTCGGCGCCGGGGCTTCGGCGATTATCGTTGTCGCCCTGTTAGTCTCGGTGATTGTGACCATCCTGGGAGTCTACTCCGGCTTCTCACAGGTAGATCCCGATAAAGTGAAGCTGTTAAAAACATTTGGCGCCACCAAGTTGCAGGTGCTCCAAAAAGTAATCCTGCCGGCCAGCGTACCCACGATCATCTCCGCGCTGAAGATTAATGTGGGCCTCGCCTGGGTCGGGGTAATTGTGGGCGAATTCCTCGTCTCGCGAGCCGGACTGGGATATTTAATCGTATACGGCGGCCAGGTATTCCGCCTGGACCTGGTGATGGCCAGCGTGATTATCCTCTCTTTGGCCGCCGCCTTGATGTACCAGGCGGTGGTATACCTGGAAAAAATCATCACCCGTTAATGGAGACAGGAAAGAGATTGGAAAACACTTTCCTGTCTCATGCCAGTTATTAATGGGACAAGGAGCCTCTCCTCTTCCTCCTTCCCCTCTTGCGCATCTATTGTTCCACGCGCTGGTTATGATATCCACGCCAGGCTGTTTCTTCTATTGACATCTTTAATTCACCTGTTATATCATATATTGACACAATGATTTGACATTTTATTATGTTATATATAAAAGTTTAATTGATCGATTAGGATGAAGAGGGATACTCGCAATGAACAAGGAAAACAACGCTCCAATGCAAGGAAACATCAACGGCATTGATCGGCAGTCGTACGAACCGGCTTACATACAACTTGTGAATATTCTGAAACAGCATGTCAGTTCCGGCATTATGCGTCCCGGCGACCGTCTTCCTTCCGAGTCGCAGTTGTGCCGGCAGTACCAGGTCAGTCCCATGACCGTGCGCCGGGCCATCAACATCCTTTCGGATCAGGGGATCGTGGATACGGTCCAGGGACGGGGTACTTTCGTTAAACCGATCAAGCTGATCGCCGCCACATTTCATCTTAACGAGCTGCAGGGTATCTTCGATGATCGCCAGACCAACGTAAAGATCCTGGAAGTGCGCATTGTGTCGTCCGACCGGAGAACGGCGGAGAAGCTGGGCATTGCGGTGCGGGACCGGGTTATCTATATTCGCCGCTTGCTCACCAGGAAGAAGAAACCGCTCCTCTATCACCGGGAATACCTGATCTATGATCCGCTTCGCCCGGTTGTCGAGTCTGAACTGGAGGTAACCTCCCTCAAGGGGTTGTTTGAAGGCGAGGGGGGCAGCGACTTTAAACGCGGGGATCTGAGCATTGAAGCCACGATCATCAATGAGGAGGAAGCGAAAATACTGCAGACGCAGATAGGTTCCGCCGCCTTTTGTCTCGAACATATTTTTTATGATTTTGAAGACAAACCGGTTAGCTGGGGCTATTTCATTTGCCCGGGTGATCAATTGCGTTTTGCCACCACGGTGGGATTCAGGCCTGAGGGGGTGCAGGATTGAGCGTTGAGCCCAATGAGTTAGTCCAGGTTGTTGCCGAGTTAAAAGAAGACAAGGTTCCCGTAATTGTCCAGCGGCGCCTGGAAGCGGGAGATGATCCGTTAAACATTCTTCATGACTGCCAGGAGGGCATGCGCCTGGTGGGGGATCAATACGGCCAGGGCCGCTATTACATTTCCGGATTGATCATGGCCGGTGAGATCTTGCGCCAGGTAATGGAGCTGATCGGCCCGGCAATTAAAAATAGCCGCCAGGAAAGTAAAAGTTCCGGGGTGATTTTGCTGGGCACTGTGCAGGCCGATATTCATGATCTGGGAAAAAACATTGTGAATATGCTGTTTACCTGCCATGGTTTTACGGTTCATGACCTGGGAGTAGATGTGCCGCCGGCCCGCTTTGTCTCCGAAACGGTGCGGTTGAAGCCTGATATTGTGGGGCTTTCCGGGCTGTTGACCGCCTCCTATGACAGCATGAGGGAAACGATGGTGCTATTACGGGAGGCGACCCGCGATTGGCCAAAACCTCCTTACGTGGTCATCGGCGGCGGCCAGATTGACCAGCAGGTATCACAACTGGTCGGAACCGATTACTGGGTCAATGAAGCTTCCGAAGGGTTGCGGTTATGCCAGCGGTTGTTATCCGGATGATTTTTTTAATAGGGGTTCGGCCTGGGGGATTCTGCTGTTGAAGCGGTAAGCAATCAACGATGCCCGCAGATATGACTCGATCAACATGGCCGCCCAGACACCGGCCAGGCCGTAGCCGAGTCTGACCGCTGCCAGGGTCAGGACGAGGCGGAGGCCGAGCATGTTGAGGATTGTCAGCCCCATGGGCCAGCGGGTGTCTCCCGCTCCCCGTAATCCGCCGTTTAAGGCCACAATGTACGCCAGGGCCGGTTGGGCCAGGGCCAGCAGTCTTAAGGGTGAGACGGTCAGCGCCAATACCGCCGGATCACCCGTGAAGAGCCCGGCCACCGCCCGGGGGAAAAAGAAAAAGAACAAGCCGGCGAGCGACATCAGGACCGTAGCAAAACGGGCTGTAATCAGGCCGCTCCGCAGGGCTTGTTTTTGTTTTCGCGCTCCCAGGAACTGCCCGACCAAGGTGGTGGCGGCCAGGGAAAAGCCCTTGCCGGGCAAATAGGTGGCAGTGTAAGCACTGTGCATAATCTGATGGGCTGCCACAGCCATGGTGCCGAGGGAAGCGGTGATCATCGAGTAAACGATCTGGCTGGTGTGAATGGTGATCTGCTCGATGGCGGAAGGAACGCCTACGGAGATCACTTTGCCGATAATCCCTTTTTGAAACTTAAACAGCCCCGGCCTCTTTAAATCAAGGCGGACCGGGGATACACCGGTAAAGAGAAGCGCCAGGCTCAGTCCACCGGCAATCATACCGGCGAGAGCTGTGGCCATGGCGGCCCCCTCCACCCCCATGGCCGGGAATGGACCGATCCCAAAGATCAGTAAGTAGTTTCCCACCAGATTGATCACGTTTGCCAGGATCATCAACAAAAGGGGAGTGCGGGTGTTTCCTCCTCCCTGGAAGACGGCGTTTACAGCCAGCATGGAAAAGCGAAGCGATGCCGAAATGCCGACCAGGCTCAAGTAACGGCTTCCCAAGCTGATCACGGCAAGATCCTTCTCCGGCATGAAAAACACCAAGCCGCTGATCAGCTGCCGGCTGAAAACGATCAGAATAACACTTAGAGCAAGCGTGGTCATTAACACCGCGGCAACCGATTGGGCCGCCACCTTTTGCGCCGTCTTCAGGTCTCCCTTTCCCACCGCCTGGGCTACCAGGGCGGTGGTCCCGATGCTGAAAGCCTCCACAACGGCCACGGAGAAAAAGAAAATCTGGTTGCCAAGGCCCACGGCAGCCAGGGGAACAGCGCCAAGGGTGCCAACCATAGCCATGTCCACCAACTGAACAAACATGTTTAGAGAGGTGCGCAATACTACCGGCCAGGCGATCTGCAGGACGGAGCGGCGTAAATTTTGTGTTCCCACGATCTCCATAAAAATTATGTTCGTGGCGGCGATTCCGAATACCTTCAAGACAAGTTGAGTTGGCCAACAGCTTTCTTTGACTTTGAAGTGGATAACTGCTGGCGCGGGGTGGAGCTAATTAGCAAAAAACGACATAAAAACACAAGGATTCTTCTTTTTTATGCGGAACTAATAATGAAGTGAAGAGTTTGTTTCCAAGTTATAACAAGCGCTGAAAGGCGCCTGGAAAATTGCTTTTTCTGTAATGGTTGTAGGGGTGGTTTTATTATGAGCCGAAAAGGTGATTCTGTGGGTTTCGGGAAAAAAAAATGGGCGGGCGCTAAACCCGGTTTTACGCGTTACCGGGTGCGGGATGCTTTCCTTTCTGCGGACGAAATTGCTTTTTTCAGGGTGCTCCAGTCGGCTGTGGCCGATATGTTTGCCGTATTCCCTAAGGTTAACTTAAACCGGATTTTTCATCCAGAAAAGCAGTCCGAAAAACGCCCTGTTGCCGGTTCATTGGCTGAAATGGAAGTAGACTTTTTACTCTGCGACAGTAACACCATGCGGCCGGTCCTGGGGGTGGAACTCGATCCGGAACCGCGGGAACTGGAAAAACCGCAGAAACGTTCTTTTCTGATCGACGAAATATTTATCACCGCCGGTCTGCCCCTGGCCCGGATCTACATCTCTCCGGCGTATGACCCGGTCTCTTTACGCGAATGCATGCTCGAAGCAGCCGCGATAGGCGGGGTCCCTG
>JAAYGO010000284.1 GCA_012727685.1 Bacillota bacterium
TCTCGATTATCTTACCGCACACCATGCCAAAATCCCTATTTTTAAACCTCTTCCTGGGGTAAAATATTTTTTCCCACTCATTAAAAACCTTATATATCAGGCGTTGTTAAAGAACGCAAATGGCTCCAGCCATAACGCTGCTAAAGGGCTGTCCCAAAAAGGAACCCCTTGTTCTTATCCTGAGTTCCTTGTTGTCACCCTGAGGGCCTAGCCCGAAGGTTTATCCTGAAAGCAAAGCCCGAAGGAACTGGCGGAGCCCGGTTGAGATCCTTCGCTTCGCTCAGGATGACATATGGTGCGCCAGAGACTGGTAGACGTACCCGCTGTAAAATGCCGCACTTACTTCAAAAAAAACGCTATTTCCCCCTATCCTTCCTTCTTGGGGATGATCAGGGAAACGACGGGGCTTTCCGGATCAAGGTTTTCATCAAGCAGCGCCTCCACATCTTCCTGCTTCACCTCCTGCAGGAGCTGCGGGTAGTCGAACAGATCGATCCCCTTGAAATGATAAGCCAGGAAATTGTTAGCGATAAATTCAAGGGAATTGAAGCGGCGCAGGAAGTCGCCGAGCTGGCTGCGGCGGTGCCGCTCGAATTGTTCCGCCGTGATTCCGCCGCGCTTCACCTGATCGATCCCCGCCATAATCCGCTCCAAAAGGACCTCCGGGTCCCTGGTTTTCCCGCCGATCAGGGTGTAGGCGTAGCTGCTTTCCGCGGTATAGCCGTAGTCAAAGCTGTCGTCGATGAGGCCGTCGCGGTAGAGGTCGTTATAGAGCGCCTCGCTCTCCCCGAAGATAATATCGAGGAGCAGCTCCATGCACAGCTCCCGCCGCAGCAGGTCGCGGCCTTTAAACCGCGTTACCGCCGCATCTTTAAAGCCCAGGTGGAAAAGCGGCTCCGAGACGACCAGCTCCTGGGTGACGCGCCGGCGGCTTACTGCCGGCCCCTCTTCCGGATAGAAGCGCTTGATTTGGCCCAGGGGGCTGTAGCCACGCTTGCTTATATTGGCCTCCACCTGGCGGCCGACCTCGTCCGGCTCGATGTCGCCGACCACAAACAGGGCCATGTTGCTGGGATGGTAGTAGGTCCGATAGCACTGGTAGAGCAGCTCCGGGGTAATCTGGGCGATGCTCTCCCATGTCCCGGCGATGTCGTTGCGCACCGGGTGCTCCGTGTAGAGAGCCTCGAGCAGGTTGAAGAAGACGCGCCACTGCGGGTTGTCCTCGTACATGCGGATCTCCTGGCGGATAATCCCCTGCTCATTCCGGACCGTTTCGGCGGTAAAATAGGGTTCCTGGACAAAGTCGAGCATGAGCTCCAGATTTTCGGCAAAGTATTCGGTGCAGGAGAAGAGGTAGGCTGTGTGCGTAAAGCTGGTATAAGCGTTGGAAGAGGCGCCCAAGGCCGCAAAGCGATCGAATACATTGCCCCGTTCGTCCTCAAAGAGTTTATGCTCGAGGAAATGGGCCACCCCGTCAGGCACTGCGATCATCTCGCCTGAACCCTCGATCTGGAATTTGTTGTCAATAGAGCCAAAATGGGTGGCAAAGACCGCATATTTTTTTTGATAGCCGGGCTTGGGCAACACGTACAAGCCGAGCCCCGGAAAGATTTCACGCCGGTAGAGCTTCTCTTCAAGAACCCCGGCGTTGACGATGTGCCAGTGATTGCTCATGTGGTTGCTCATGCCGCCGCACCTCCTTCTCTGCCTTTCAGCAGGTAAACCGTGTCAAGCCGCACCTTCCCGGCCACGGCCTGCACCGCCTCGGGGGTGACCGCCTCAATGCCGCGGATCATCTCCTCCACGGTGTAAGCCCGGCCGCCGATGGCGCCGTCCAGGTGAAAATCGATCATCTGGTAGGGGTTGTCATCCTTGACCCTTAGCTGGTTAATCAAACCGCGGCGCGTGTTCTCCATCTCGGTCGCGCTGATCTTCCCCGCGGCCAGGTCCGCCACCTGCTCTTCGATGATCTCCCGTGCCTTTTCGTAGTCGCTGCTTTCGATCCCCGCCGCCACCATCATCAGCCCCTTGTGCTTCTCCAGGCGGGAATAGACATAGTAGGCGAGGCTGGCCTTCTCCCGCACATTCAAGAAAAGCTTGGAATGGGGGAAGCCGCCGAGGATGCCGTTGTACATCAGCAGGGCGCAGTAAAGGGGGTCCGCATAGCTGATGTTTGTGCGGTAGCCCATGACCAGCTTGGCCTGGTTCACCGCCATGATTTCCTCCTGGAATTTAACTTCCGGCGGTTCGCGGTAGAACTCAACGACCGGAAATGCTTCCATAGCCGGCTCCCGCTTAAAATTGAAACTTTCATTGGCCACGGCCAAAACCTGCTCCGGATCGAGATCGCCGACCACGTACAAATCGATGGGGTTGTGGGAAAGGATCCGGCGATAGTGGTCCATGAGGGAAACGGGGTCCAGGCGTTCCAGGTCTTCGAGCCGGCCCAGCCTGAAGACACCGAAAGGCTCGCCCGCGCACATGGCCTGGATACACTTTTCGAGGGCATAAACGGCCTTGTCGTTGATCAAGCCCTTGATCTGCTTGGCCAGTTGATCCTTTTCCTGCGCCACGTAATCCCCGCTAAAGCCCCCCTCTTCTTCCAGCGGTTCGGCGGCAACGGCGGCGAGGATGGCAAAGCCCTTGCGGAGCAGATCCTCCCCCTCACCCACATGGCGGCCATGCACCATCTCCATGGAACAGGAGATGATGTGGCGCTCCCCTTTTTTAAGAATACCGGTGGAGAGTTCGGCCCCGTAGAGCCTTTCCAGCTCCCGGCGCAGCGTGAGGTTGTCGGGGTAGCGGCGGTTGCCCCGTTCCAGCACGGCGGGCAAGAGCGCATTGGCGGTAGCCAGGTCCGCCCGCAGTTCATGGTGCAGGAAAAAGCCCATGCTGATCGTTTTAAATTTCCGCGCTGCCATGCAGATGACGCGAATGCCGTTCGGCAGCTCCGCGGTCACAATGTTACGGTTCAAAGCAGGACCTCCTTTACTGGTTTCAGGCGTTGTGCAATTCAGAGCTAGGCACCTCGTTTACCGGTAAGCTATTCCATCTAAGACCTTAATTTTCCTGCTCCTTGCAAACGTTGTCAAGGGGATGGTCCTATTGACAACTTTTCCAGGGAGCGGTTTTCCCATACGCGGGTGATCATGGCGATCAGGACAGGCGGCACGGCGTAGAGCAGGATCGTGGCCGCGGCCACGATGCCCGAGTCGTTCAACAAAAGGGCGGCCACGCTGCCGGCCACGGACGCGGCGGCGCCGTTGATCAAATACGGCTGCTCCTCCTTTAAACGCCGCAGCGCACCGATGGGGTAAAAGAAAAGCACCACCAGCAGTCCGATCATGGTCAAGAAGGCGCGGCTCCAGATGGAGTAGCGGATCAGCCTCCAGTTCATGCTCAGCTTGCGCTGCACCGTTTCTACAATTGCCTCCACGCCGCGGCTGCCGACCATCTCGCCAAAGTTTCCCAGGTGCGAGGGGAACGGGGGCTGCCAGTAAAAATTAAAAGCCCACAGTGCCGCCAGGGCGAAAAGCAAAAAGGCGGCGGCGATCACTGCCAGGTTCCGCAGGCGGTTTGCCTGCCTGGCAGGCCTGGCCAGGCCTGCCAGGCGGGGCCAGGTGATCCCCCAGGCTACCGCGTAGGCCACTGCCGCGGTGATTGTCCCGCCCAGGTTGGCGCCGAACCGCGGCGAAGCGAAGATCACGATGATCAGGCCGAAAAATAACAGGACCGCCAGGGATAAAAGCTTTTGGCTTCCGCTTACTCTTTCGCTCACCCTTCCGCTCATCCTTTCGCTCACCGGGCTGGTTTTCCCCCTCTCAAGCAGCCCGGACCGGCTGCCCCGCTCCAACAGCTCAGCTAGGGCGGTGACCCCGAGGATGGAGGCCCCTACCACCACCCCCATGTATTCATTGCCGATACCGTAGAAGCGCGAACCCCCAATCGGATCATAGCCCAAAAACGAAAGCTGCTGCAGGCGGGCCCCGGCCAGGGCGTCGATGATGACGACGAGACTGGTGAACAGGCCGAGGGCGGCCCAAAAAGCGGGGCGCCCCATTTTCCGCAGGGGCTGCAAGGCCAGCAGGAGCAGCAGGATCGTTCCCGCGAGCAGTGCTCCGCTCAGCCAGGCCGCAGGCAGGGGAAAAGAAGCCGCGGCGGGCAGCAGCAGGAGCGCCGCCGGCACGAGCATCAGTCCTTCCAGGATTCGAAAAAGGCAGGGTGCAGTCCGGTGCCGCAGCGCCAGGCTGGCCAAAGAAACCGGCAGGGTGATGATCATGGCCAGGACATAGCCCTTGAGCAACGCGGGACGCTGGCGGTAGGTCAGCTCCGCCCTGGTAAAAAAGCGCTCGAGAAAGGCGGAGGCGTCGCCGGAGGGGGTGAAGGCCAGGCTTTGCCCTCCCCCTGCAGCCGGCGCTTCTCCCTTGAGATATGAAAGCAGCAGCGGCGCCAGGTCGGTATTGGTGATGAGCCCCAGGCGGCGCGTGGTCGAGCTGGTGAGCAGGCCGGGTTCGAGAGCTGCGGAAACCATCACCAGAGGCGTCAGTTCCAGGCCGCCCCCGGCACGGTTAAGGGGAGGGGAGGGAGCCACCAGGAGCAGCATGGTCCCTTCGTCAACCAGCGTCAGCAGCCCGGCCAGCAATTGATCCAGATTTTTAAGGGCCGCATCGAGGGCGGGGGCGCGGCGCTCCGGCGCGAGCTGCGGCCAATAATGATCGAGCCGCGCCAGGTCGCCAAAATCGAGCACCACCAGGGCGGCGGAGCCAAGCTGCGCCGCCACGGCCGCAGTGGCGGCGGCGGGATCGGTGCGCAGGCCGTAAGGAAAAAGGGGATCGGCGGTGAGCACGGCTGCGCCCACGTCACCCAGGGGCACCTGCCCGGCCGGATCCATGGCGATCAGCGCCGCGTGGCGCGCCGGGGCCGCCCCGTCGGCATTGCCCAGCACCGCCGCGGTCAGCCCGGCCACGGCCAGTTGTTCCCCGAGAAAACCGACGCGCACCGGGTAGTTGAGGGCATCGTTCTTTTCCTGCAAGGTATAGGGATGCAGGAAGATCACCTCTCCCCGGGCTTCTTTCCCGTTTAAGCGCCGGTAGAGAGCCGCGGCGGGCACCTCCTCCACCATTTCGTCCAGATTATACGCCGCACCCCCCTCCAGCCCGGCCACGGCGCGGGCTGCCGTCCCGAGGCTGAGGTAGGCGCTTTCACTGCCTGCCCGGCCGCTGCGCGCATTCATCAAGGCCAGGGCGCCTTTTTCCAGGAGCGATCTAAGCTGCGGCTCCGCCCGGCCGATCAGGTCGCGGTAGCCGAGGCGGTCCACCACCAGCAGGATCACCCGCCGCTCTGTCCCGGCGGCGGCCGGCAGCGGTTCGCCAAGGGATTGGGAGAGATCCCAGTTGTAGATGAGAAGGGCAGCCAGCAGGATCACCACCGCCACCGCGGCGGCCGGAATCAGGAAGCGCTGGAAAGCAGAGCGCCCGCTGCCCTTCACCGCACTCCTCCCGCCACAGCTCCCGCAAATATATCTTCATACAGCGCCGCGGTCCGCGCCAGCATGGCCTGCAGAGAAAACTTTCCTCTCACCCTTTCGCGCGCATTGCGGGCTAGGCGGGCGGCGTTTTCCGGGTTCTCCACCAGCCCCGCTACCGCCGCCGCCAGGGCGGCGCCATCGGCGGGCGGCACCAGCAGGCCGGTATGACCGTCTTCCACCACCTCCGGGACACCGCCGACCCGCGCCGCCACCACGGCGCAGCCTGAAGCAAATGCCTCCAGCAGGGAAACGCCCAGCCCTTCGCTCAGTGAAGGCAGCACAAATATATCCATTAAGGCCAGTTCGGCGGCGATATCATCGCTATGGCCGGTAAAGACCATCCTGTTTAGCAGGCCCAGGCGGAGCGCCAGCCGATAGAGGTTTTCACGCTCCGGCCCGTCCCCGACGATCCGGAAGCGCATGGCCGGATAGCGGACCGCCAGCCTGACGGCGGCCTGCAAAAATAGATCCACCCCCTTTTGTGAAACCAGCCGGGCGACCGTCCCCACAACCAGCCGGCCCCGTTCCGTCCGGGAAAAGCTTCTCTGCCCGGCTGCCTTTTCAAAAGGTTCGGGATCGATGCCATTGTGGATCACCGTTATCTTCTCCCGGCTGATGCCCCAGCGCGCCATCTCTTCGGCGAGGGCATGGGAAACGGCAATATAGCGCGTATGGGGCGCCCGCGAAAAAACCTTCAACCGGGGCAGAAAGAGCCGCGCCCAGCTGTCGGCAGGATAATTATGCACCGTGATTAAGGCGGGAATCCCCGCCAGTGAGGCCGCCGGGAGGCCGATCTGCGCCGCCTTAAAGCCGTGGACATGCACCAGGGCAGGGGCGGTCCGGCGCAGGGTCCGGTAAACTAGCCGCAGCGCATGGAGGTCCGCGACCGGGTTGAGCCCGGCCTCACAGGGAAGGTTCAGCAGCCTTTCGCTGTGCAGGGGTATCTCCAGCGGGTACGGCTCCGGCGCGGCCAGGTAGATCTCCATTTCCGAGCGGAAATGATCGAGCAGAGCCTGCAGGTGCCCTCTCATCCCGCCCTCGGCCGGGCGGATCACATAAAAGATGCTTTTTTGCTTCTGCCGGATCGGTTTCGCCAGAAGCACAAACCTTGCCTCCCTTTTCCCTCTTTTTTGTTCCACAGGCATAGGTTACCCTGATTAGCGAAAGAAAAATACAAGAGATTAAACTGGGGTTAGAAGACGGTCTCGTTGACCAGAAGCTTGATCCCCGACCAGGCGAAGTAGAGGGCGAAGATGATCAGGAAGGCTCCCAGGAGAGCCATGATGACGCGGTAGAGTGCAGGGGTGATCAGGCGGCGGCCGGTGGTTGCAGCCAGGGCCAGCAGCGAAAACCAGGCCAGGTCTGAAAGAATATGCCCGCTGTAAAAAAGCAGCGCCCCGGCAAAACCGTGTTCCCGGGAAGAGAGGACCACGTAGCCCGCTCCCACGGTGGTCCACCAGATGAACCAGTAAGGATTGGAGAGAGAGGCAGCGATACCGGCGCCAAAGCTCCCCCCGGGGAGATGCCAGGTTCCCCCGGCCCCGGGAGAGTCCAGGTTGAGCGACCCGGCCCGCGCATCCCGCAGCATGCCGTAGCCCATCCAAAAGAGCACCGCACCGCCAATAATGCCGATAATCCCGGCCGGCAGCGGGTGTGCCAGGTAGCCGCCCAGTCCGGCTGCGAGAAAGGCAACCGCCAGGGCTTCGGGTATGGCATGGCCCAGAGTGGCAAGGGGACCGGCCCGGAACCCCTCTCTGAAAGCGCGCTCCAGCACCACTGCCGATAGCGGTCCGGGCATCATCGACCCGGAGAGACCGACGAAAAAAGCGGTGATGAAAACAACCGGCAGTTCCATCTGCGCACTCTCCTGCATTGACGATTTCCAATCATTTCGAGCCCGGCAGGCAATCTCCTGCTCGCAGATGGGCAAAAGGAAGGTTTTTCTTATTTGCATCTAGAGCCGTCCCTCTAGCCGGTAATAAAAGAGCCCGGGAATATCCCCTAGATGAAATAGGTAAGGGCTGCCCTATGGGACAGCCCCGAGTAATAAAATCTCTTGGCGTATATACTGCTATTCTGAAAATGCGGCAGCCTGATGCAGCCCCCCTCACCCTGCCATGAGTGGCAACTTCGTTCTAGCACTCAGTGACAAGGGATAAAGTATTTTCGTTACCTGCTGGTGCCCCCGCCTGGTGGGGGCATTACCGTTTATCCAGTTATGGTTAATATACTTCTTCTCCGGAGAGAATATGGAAGTCGGCAACCTTTGCCGTCCATTCTTTGATAAATTCCCCGAAAGCCGGCGATGAAGCCGATTGGCCCCATTCGGCTTCATTTTCAATATCAACTATGCCCACGTAGCGATAAGGAATCTCCCCTTTTTGTGAGCGAGTGATTTTAACCAGGGTAAACTTCTTTACCCCGGCTAGACCGTTAAAAAATGGCCCCTTCTTATCCCTAACGTATTTGGCGTAATCTTCATCCGTAACATGCGGGGCAAGGTTATATAGAATAATTTCCTTTGCCATAGCATTCCCTCCATTTTACCATTTTTAATCTTAAAAACAGCGCAAAAGCTTTTTGAAGGTGACCAGGTGGCAGGAGAAGGCGGGAAAAACCTCGCTGCCACCCGGTCATCTCCTTTGCTGATCATGGCAACGGCTGGCTAGGCCATCATCTCTGCTGAATGTATTCCTACCCTGGCGGAAAGAACAGCAGGCGCTGCTCAGCTACTTCTTTTTCTCCAGTTTCCCCGGGCCAAAGGCGCTAAAGTCAAGATCATAGAACTGCTTGCAAATTTGGAATAAGCCGACTTGAGTTCCACCGAGAACAATTCTCGAAATAGCAATTTCGCGGTAGTACTTTTCATACTGGTAATCCCGCACATAGCCGTAAGAGCCCATGAATTCCATGCCTTTGGCAATTAACTGTTGGGCGGTCTTGGTGGCATGGGTTAAAATGGAACGGGCCTTGGCGACCATGGCATCGGAAGTCCATTCGCCGTAGATCTCCCGGTTGTCAAACTGGTGGATCGTCAGCAGACCAGCTGACCGGATTACCGAAATGGCTGCGGCCATTTCCCCCAGAAATACAGCAGTGGAGAGATGGTCGCGGATCGGTTTGCCTCCGACCACTCTTTGGCCGGTATACTCCAGCAGAACGTCAAATGCTCCCTGCAGCAATCCGAGGGCGTTAAAAACATTCAGGGGTATCGCCGTGACCATTGATTCCACAAAAAGTTCCCAGGCTTCGGGTCCAGCTATGCCCCACTCCTTGGGAACACGGACATTGTCAAAATAAGTGGAACAATTTCGGTCAGCTTGCAAGCCGCATTTCTTTTCAAACTTGCCGTGAGATACTCCCGGCCACGGTTCAGGGACGTAGATTAAGGCGAACCTGTCAATGCCCGAACCGGGATCCATATTGCACATTACCACGTTAAGGTCAGCGATACCGGCATTGCTGGCCCATTCCTTGGCGCCATTAATCACCCATTCATTTCCCTTAAGCTCAGCCCTGGTGCGGATCGTCCGTCCTTCGTTGGTGGGGTTTTCAATATCACAGGCGGATTGAGCTTCACTCATATTAAAGCATCCGGAGGCCAGCTCATCCCCGACAAACCTGGGCGCAAATTCTTTCAGGACTGCTTCGCCCCAGGCCTTGGCCTCTTTGGAATATTTAGGCGAGAGGTATGCCGCAGTGGCCGGCGCCCAGGCCCAGTCGGTAACCGCTGTATGCATGCTGATACCATAGTCACCGCGGGCGAGCTGTTCTTGCCTCAGGGCACCTACTATTAGAGAGAGCTCTTCGTTACCGCCGAATTCCTTTGGAATCATATTGCGCTGGCAGCCGATATCTACCTGTAACTTTTTTAACAACGGGTTAATGATCTTTTCATGGGTTTCGTCATCATCGATCTCGGTGCGAACAGGCATAATCTCATTGTCCACAAAATCGGCAAATACCTTCTGCATCATTCTTTGTTCTTCAGTGATAAAACAATCAGGATACTGGATTTTATACCATTGGCTTTGTTGATCTAGCATTTTTCTCCTCCGTTTCAATAAATTAATTTCCCAAGACCAGGCTTTTCCCACTCTCAAGCCCTTTTGACCACATTTTTCCGACCAGGTCATCTCTTAACTCCGCGTTGTTCCTCATCACATCCCTTCTCCAGGACTTTCAAAAATATAATTAGGGTTTCTGCTGTTTGCCGTACAAGCATAGGCCCGGCAACAACGAGTGCAGCCCCGGGGTTCACCCGCCAAGGTAGGCGCTTTTTATCACTTTGCTGGATTTAATCTTTTCAATTTCACCTTCCAGGATCACCTTGCCGGTCTGCAAGGCATAACCCTTGCTAGCGACCTCCATAGCCAGGGGCACATTCTGTTCCACTAAAAGAACGCTTACCCCTCTCTTGTTGATATCTTTAATGATCTCTCCCAGCTGCCGCACGATCACCGGGGCCAGCCCCAGCGAAGGTTCATCCATCAGCAGCAACTTGGGTCTTGCCATTAAACCGCGGGCGATGGCCACCATTTGCTGCTCACCCCCGCTTAGGGTTCCAGCTTTTTGGTTGCACCTCTCTTTTAGCCTGGGAAATAGCCTAAACATTTTTTGTATATCGTCTTCGATCTCTTTTTTATTTTTGCGCAAGCTGGCGCCAAGCTGTAAGTTAGCCAGCACGGAAAGATGGGGAAACAGCCACCGGCCTTCGGGGATCTGGACGATGCCCAGCTTTGCTATGTCTACCGTGCTCGAACCATCTATTCTTTGATCCTGAAACCAAATTTCTCCGGAATCCAGGGGTATTAATCCTGATACGGCTTTAAGAATTGTGCTTTTGCCGGCCCCGTTGGCGCCGACAATACTAACTACGGAGTTTTCCTCCACGCTCAGGGAAACATTGTCCAGGGCCACTGACTTGCCATAACGAACTGTAATATTCTTAACTTTTAGCATCTTATACCCCCCCCAAATAGGCAGATTGCACTTCTTCATTGTCCCTGATCTCTTGGGGGGTGCCCTCAGCAATCTTCTGTCCAAAGTTCATCACAATCACCCGATTGCAGATATCCATCATCATCATGTTGTGCTCGATCACCAGAACGGTGATGCCTTGTTCATGGATCTTGTTGATGGCCTTTAAAATGGCCTCGACCTCATCGGGATTCATGCCCGCGATGGGCTCATCCAGCAATAACAATTGGGGTTCGGCCGCCAAGGCCCTGGCGATGCCAAGCATTTTCTGATGTCCATGGGGCAGGTTCCTGGCCAAGACGTTTTTCACTTGCTCCAATCCGAGCATCTTAATAATTTCATGGGACTTCTCCATGATCATTTTCTGATTGCGACGATGCTTGTTCGTATTAAAATACATATCAAAGAGATTGGAGGTATCGGAAATATAAAAAGCTGTTGACACGTTTTGCAAAACGTCGAAGTCGCCGAACAGAGGGTTTAACTGGAATGTTCTAGCTATTCCTTTCCTGGCAATCGCGTGTGATTTCTCGTAGGTTATATCCTCACCGTTAAATATTACCCTGCCTTTAGTCGGCTGAAGAACGCTGGTGATTAGATTAAAGGTTGTTGTTTTCCCCGCGCCGTTTGGCCCGA
Source organism: Bacillota bacterium (assembly GCA_012727685.1). GTDB lineage: Bacteria > Bacillota > Dethiobacteria > DTU022 > DTU022 > JAAYGO01. The sequence goes on from JAAYGO010000284.1 coordinate 11,144, forward strand.
TCAGACCGGCAATTTCGCCTTTATTTACTGTCAGATCAAGCTGATTAACAGCCAGCAAGCCGCCGAATCTTTTAGTGAGCCCCTTAACTTCCAGAAACATTGCTGATTCGCTCTCCTTCCCCGCGTTTTAGAAAGTACGATTTCAGTAAAGCCGGCAGGCTCACTAATCCTCTAGGCATGAAGAAAATCACGATAAGCAGCAGCAATGCAGAAAAATAAGGAGAGTATTCCTGCAAATCGCGCACAAACTCGGGCAGTAAAAAGAGGAAAAATGTCCCGATGATCGGCCCGGCGAAACTGTTTATCCCGCCAATCAGCACATACATGCACAGCCATAGAGTAGCCATGAAGTTAAAAGCAGTAGGCGACATTGCCATATTATAATGGGCGTAGCCGGCACCAATCAGCCCCACAAAAAAACAGCCCACTCCATTGACCAGGATTCTATACCAGGCTTCATTGATGCCTACGCTGGAAGCAACCAGATGAGATTGGGCTATAGCCTTTAAAATGGTGCCAATATGTGAAAATTCAAATCTATAAAGGGCCACGATGCTGATTAAAGCCAGCACCAGGAAAAAATAATAATAGGTCATTTTGTCGGCAGTCTGAAAAAGGCGCGGGATACCCATCATGCCGGTGTAGCCGCCGGTACAGGGAAAGGCATAGATTATGTAGATAACTCCGATGCCAAAGAAAAGGCTGCCGACGGCATAATGTAGAGAGCGCAACCTGGAAAATAAAAAACCGACCAGCATCCCGATTACCGCTGTCGCCAAAGCGCTCAGGGGAATGCAAAGCAAGGGCAGCCATCCCCAGAATTTCGCCATTAAAGCGGAAAGGTAAGCCCCGATCCCCATGAAAGCACCATGGGCGAGGGGAAACTGCCCGGAGATAGTGATGGTGCGCAAGCTGACGGCTGCCACAGTATAAATGAAGGTAAGCGAAAGAATGTGCAAATAATAGGGAGACCGGACAAACAGCGGAAACAGCGCGAAAAAAGCTATTAAAACGGCAAGGAGAACCGGTTTAGCAATCTTTTCTTTACTCTTGTTTATTGAATTTTGATGCTCGGCACTCATCCGCTTCAATGATCCCTCCTTCATGCGGTGTTTCAATTTGGTTTTTACATCTCGACCTGATAACCAAAGAAACCCTGGGGACGAATAAGCAAAATGATAATAACGATCGCGATAATTACTGCATCACTGGCAGCACCGCTGATGAAAACAGGCAACACGGAAGAGAGGGTGCCAAGAATTAACCCGGTAATCAGGATCCCGGTGATGCTACCCGCCCCGGCCAACATAAAGATTATTACTACCTTGGTGAGCATCAGATCGCCCATGTATGGGCTTAACCGTAGATATGCCCCCAGGAAGATACCGGCTATGGCAGCCAAAGCGCATCCCAGGGCAAAAGCGACAGCAGAAACGCGGTTAATATCAATTCCCTGAAGAATGGCCCCGTCCCGGTGTTGGGCAATAGCCTGCATCTGCAACCCGATCCTGGTTTTATTGACAAACCAGATTATTGCACCCAATAAGAACAGTCCCGCAGCAAAAGTGACAAGCCGTTCGTAGCTGACAGAGAAAAGTGCCGTTCTGAAAACACCTTCAGCAAAGGAGGGAATAGCCATCGTTTTATCGCCGACGATGATATTCACAGTTGTCTGCAAGATCACAGCAACAAAAACACAGGCCATTATATTGAGATTAAAGTCTCCTTTTAAACGGCGAAAGAGAAACCTTTCCAGAAACATTCCAAAGGCAGCCACTAGCAATGTCGTCAACAGCAGCGCCAGCCAATGGTTCATCCCCAGTTCAACAATAAAGTAATAGCCGATATAACCGCCGATCATGTATATGGCTCCATGGGCTAAATTAAAGATACGCAGCATGTTAAATAAAAATGCGAACCCCAAAGCGGCAAGGATATACATAGACGAAAGGATTAATGAATTGATTACGGTATTGAATAGTAGTCCCACAAAATCAGCACCTCCGCAATAAACCGTGAAAAAAATGTTGGCCTTGGACTAAATGAATTCCTTATCTTGGTAATTGCCGGAGCGGCGAGTTATCTTTGCCGCCCGGCAATTTCCAAGGAACACTGCCGCCTAGGGGATATAACCGATTTCAATCCAGCCGCCGGGCGAGGGTTTACCGTCTTTAAGGATCTGCACCGGCAGAGGATGGGAGATTATGTGCTTGATGCCAAAGGTTTCTTCACCGCATAAGACGCCTGGGCCGTAAATGGTGTCGATTCTTTCCATTGATTCCAGGGTGTCCCTTACTACAGTGGGATCCAGGCTTTGAGCCGCCTCAATGGCTTCCTTTAATACAAAGAGGCTAATGGCGCTCTGGTAGCTGAGGGGGAAATCTTCGCCATATTTTTCAGTGATTCTACGTGCCAGTTCCGCGGCTACAGGCGGCATCTCCGGATCGTTGCGCGTAGCAATCGGCGTGCGGATGCCCTCTGCAGCCTCAAGACCGGCAACGGTGGCAATGTCGGCAACGGAGATGGGTGAACCACAGAAGATGGGATAATCCTTTCCAGCCTCCCGCAGACCTTTAGTGATATTTCCTACGGCCGCAGGGCCGGGAGACTTCTCTACGAAAACCGCTTCAACCTCATCTCCCAGGTCAAGGATCCTGGCCACAAAGGGGTTAAAGTCTTCCGTCTCGTTGGGGAAGGGGATCAAGTCGCCAACAGGTTCAAAACCTTCTTCTTTCAGCACCTTCTCCACGTGGGGAATGATATACGGTATGGCTCCGTCATCGGGGGAGAGAAAAGCGATTTTTTTAATATCAGGATAGTCCCGCCGCATGGACTTGATCACGGCCATACCATGAGGGAGCGATCCCTGACATGTCCCAAAAGTATAAGGTGTATTGGCGTCAATCTCATCGGGAACCACGTTATACCAACCGGGGAACAACAGGACTCCCGCCGGCTCTGTGACCGGGGTAGCAGCCGGAGTAAAATGCTCGGCCGGTCCTATAATAAAGTCCACTTCCTTTTCATATACCAACCTGTTTGCTGCTGAAGCGGTGCCGTCGAAGTTACTCTCGGTATCCTCGTAAACGATTTCAATCATGTATTGGGTGTCGCCGACTTTGATACCGCCATGTTCGTTAATGTAGATGGCCGCCTCATCCAGCATTTTCATGATGCTGTTATCAAAAGCGGCATTCCAAAAACCGGTTAGAGCGAAAATTCCTCCAACTCTTAATGTTTCCACAGATGACTCCGGTGACTTCGGCCCCTCCGGCGCCTCAGCCTGCTCGGCACATCCGGCAGCAAATAAAAACGCCAGCAGCAACCACAGCATGCCGATAAAAACCGCTCTTTTCATTTATAACCTCCGTTATCTATTTTTTGTATTCATCTTTACCTGGAAACACATGCACAAATGTTAATTCTATAAATTCCCCCCTTCGAAACCAATGATCGGGCTTGTACAGATAAACTCCTACTTGTTTTTAATAAACATTATTCGGACATGGCCATTTTTATTCGTCGAAATTAAAGGTTCGCCAAAAAAAAGGCCAAATGATAAATTTTTTTAAATAAACCAACTTTTAAATGGATTTATAGTATAATGACAATGCATAACGTATAATGACAGCGCGAGGTGTCAATAAGCTTAAAACAATTAAACGGAGGGGCAGCCAGTGAAAAAACGGATTGCGTTACTGCCGGTTACCCTGGCAGTCATTGTTCTTTTACTCCTGGCCGGAGGGTGTGCACCGTCTCCGCAAAGCAGCGCCCTGGATCCCGGTGAAACCGGCCAGGATTCCCCAGAAGCTTCCGGGGGTGAAAGCGACACGGCTCCCGGCGAGGAGACAACGCCCGGCGAGCCCGCCCCGGATGAGGCCAAGGGTACTGATGAGACTAATGATAAGAATGAGAGCGCTGCGGAAGAAGCGCGCAAGGTGAAGATCACCCTTTATTTCGGCGATCAAGAGGCGACCGAGGATGGCACACCCACCGAAACCGGCTACGTCAAGGCAGTAGTGCGTGAGTATCCCCATACCACCGCAGTGCTGCGCCTGGCCTTGCAAGAGCTGATCCGGGGGCCCTTGCCCGGGGAGAAAGGCCTGGTAAAAACACTGCCGGCGACGGCGCAGATCCTCAACCTTAAGATCGAAAACGAAGTTGCGCTCATCGATTTTTCGGAAGAACTGCTCACGGCCCCGGACAGCCCGGGCGGCTCCCTGGGAAGCTTGCTCCTGGTGCAGTCAGTTGTTTATACCGCAACCCAGTTCCCCACGGTAAAATCGGTGCTGGTCACGGTAAACGGCGAAACCTATTCCGATGGCCATTATATCTGGGAAAAGCCGATCGGGCGCGAATTCTTTTGTTCTTCCGGCTGATAGCCCCTCCGGTTCCCGGAGGGAACCGCATTACTGACAGGATAAACGGTGCCCCGCCAGCGGGGGCACCATATCCAGGATGAAAATGAGGCCGGTCAGAAATAATCCCCAGGGTGCCCTTAATGTCATCCTGAGCGCAGCTAAGGATCTCGCAGCGAAGGATTTCCAGCCTCGCTGCCGCCTTGAAATCCCTCGGGCTTTTCCCCCTGGAAATTCAAAATAGCGATTCTTAGCTATGCTCAGAATGACAGGGGAAGCAGAATGACGGAATAGACTACCACGTCCCCGACCATGCAGGGATGCGACTAATGAAAGAGCTTCGTCACCTGGCACTGGGAGTTGCGAAATCCCTACCAACAATCCCCTCTCCCTCCCCTTCAGGGGGGAGAGAGTCAGGGTGAGGGGGCTGAATCCGGATACCCATGTTTAAATACTTTGGAGAATCGTCCCGGTGACACACAGACGAGAGGAATAATAAGATGAAGGCTTTTGATCGGATCTATGGCGGGATAGTGATTGGGCTGGCGCTGTTAACGCTCCCTTTTTTGCTGGGCTGGTGGGCAAGCTATCTCTTGCAATTTAATATAATAGCCGGAGCGATGGCTGGAATTGGAGCGGGAATCGGCATCGCTGCTATTCTGACAAAAAGGATTGCCTCTCAATTTTACAATTTAAATACGATCTTGTTGGTACTGCTTTTTTTATTCTATGAAATGGCCATCTTTGGCTTCTCCATGGGGGTACCGATCTTTAATATTTTGCCCGGAATCATGGCGGGAGTATATACCGGCAGAAAGAGCGGCCTTAATGGAGATGACAGCATTACCTTTGAGAAGGAGCTAAAAAAGGCCAGCCTGTTTTCAGCGGTTGTTTTATTGATCATCGCCCTGATTTCAGCCTGCCTGGCCGTAAGTGATCCCCATACCGCCGCCAATCTGCAGGGCATGCTGAAGCTTGGCTTTCCCGTAACGCAGGCAATGATCTGGGGACTCATCATTTGCGGGGGAGCTGTCTTAATCATCGCCCAGCATATCCTTTCGATCAAGGCAGGCCGGCTGGCATACCGGAAAGCCCTCTAGCACGCATAACTGCCGCCGGAGGGAGCTTGCAACAGGCGCTGCCTCCCCTCTTCACTGCAGCACCCCGTTCTGTTTTCAACGCGGCATGCCCCAGCGTGTTGACTTTGCCGCCTTGAAGTGTTATCATTGCAGGTGCAGTTTAATAACCTGCGCCCGTGGTGAAAGGGATATCACGCAGGCCTCCGGAGCCTGAAGTCGGGGTTCGAATCCCTGCGGGCGCACCATTCACCGAAGCAACCTTAAGAATCTGAAGGTTGCTTTTTTAGTCTAACCGCCGGCAAAGTTTTCTATTGCCAAGAAATGCAAAGAGAATTATACTTGATGATAGCATAAATTAAAGCATGAGAAGGGAGGTGGGGTTGTGGACCCAGACGATTACCCTAGACCCATGTTTTCCAAGCAAGCCCATAGCTGTACCGATCCGCAACACCACCTTAGTAAAGGAGAGCACTTCTCATGCCTTTTGAAGATGCCAAGCTGCTAGAGCAACTGCGTGCCCTGCTTGGTCAGGGCGGTTCTGCCCATGACCTTTCAGAGCTGCTGGATGAACTGCAACCCTACGACCTCTCCATTATTATTGAAGAGCTCGAACAGGAAGAACAACTGCGCCTGCTCGAGGCCATGCCCCCGGTAATCGCCGCCGAAACCCTGGAACACTTTGAGCCGATCGAACAATACCGCTTTCTGGATCATTTGCCTGCAGAAACCAAGTCGGAAATCCTGAACCAGATGTCCAGCGACGCCGTGGTCCAGCTTTTTACCGCGATCCATCCCCGCCAGATGGACCGCCTCTACAAGTATCTCAGCAAACCGTACCAGGAACAGATCCGCAACCAGATGTCTTACCCGGAAAACAGCGCCGGTAGCCTGGCCAACGTCGATTACATCGCTGCCCAGTGCTGGTGGACCGCACAACAGGCCCTGGCCCACGTGCGCAAGGTCGGGGAAAGGGCCGAAATCTACAACTATATCTACGTGCTCAGCTCCTGGGGAGAGCTTGCCGGGGTGCTCTCGCTCCGCGAGCTGATCCTGGCGGCGCCGGATACACGGCTCGACGAGATTATGAACAGCAAGGTCATTGCGGTGCCCGCGGACATGGACCAGGAAGAAGCAGCCCGGGTGATCGCCCAGTACGACTTTGTGGCTCTGCCCGTCGTGAGCAGCACCGGCCGCATGGTCGGCGTGATTACCGTGGATGACGTGCTCGATATTATTGAAGAAGAGGCTACCGAGGACATCCAACTGCTGGGCGGCAGCCAGCCCCTGGACACCCCTTACCTGCAGTCGGGTATCTTCGGCCTCTTCCGCAAGCGGATCGTCTGGCTGATGCTCCTTTTCCTTGCCGGCACCATTACCAGCACTATCCTTAGGTTTTACGAGGATACGCTCACCCAGGCCGTAGCTCTGGCCTTCTTTATCCCCCTGCTGATCGGCACCGGCGGAAACGCCGGGGCTCAAACCTCAACAACGGTGATCCGCGCCGTAGCCGTGGGTGACGTCAACGTGAAAGACTTTTTAATCGTCATCTGGCGGGAAATTCGGCTCGGGTTAATTTTAGGCCTGGCCATGGCGGCGATCGGCCTCGGCTGGTCACTCGCCCAGAACAACGATCTTTTGGTGGGGTTAATCGTCTCGACCACGATCGTCGCCGTCGTCACTTTCAGCTCCACCATCGGCGCGGTCATGCCCATCATCGGCAAAAAGCTCGGCCTCGATCCGGCGGTTTTTTCCGCCCCCATGATCACCACCCTGGTCGACGCCCTGGGGCTGATCATCTATTTCCAGATCGCCCGCATCTTCTTGCCTCTTTAAAAAATCTTCAAAGATCAAGGGGCGCAGATCAAAAGGGGCGATTCTCGCAAGTCATACTCGCAATCCTGGCTTGTGATTAAAAAATATTTTGCAGGCTGGGGAGCTGGGCATCCTTAACGCGGCGCATGATCCGCCTGGCCACGGCGATCTCCAGCAGTGCACTCTCCTTTTGCCGCTGTTCAACCACGTGCAGGGTCCTGGTCAGGGACTCATCGAGCCGGTCCACCTGCCGGTGGTCCATGATCGGGGTCCAGAAAGCATCGCACCGCCTCCACAGTTCTCGCAGCCGCGCCGCTTCCCGGCGCGCCCCCTCCCAATCCTCGCGCTCCACCGCTTTACCCATCTTGGCCAGGTTATCCTGCAAGGCCCCATACTGGATGGAAGTAAAATAATAAAGGACAAATGAACCGGCCAGCACGATGACCAGCAAAATTACCGTGATCCAGATCGTTTTCATGATTTCTTATGCTCCTTGAGCTGGCAATAGAGCCGCCCCTCCGTATCGAGGCTGGCGAAGAGGACCTCCCTCACATCGGTGATCCCGAACTGGCGCAGCCTGTCTTTGAGCCACAGCTCGTCCAGCTTTACCTTGCCCAGGTTTTCATAGTTGATATTGCCGTCCACCACCAGGGGATGCGGCAGCCCTTCGTAATTGGTAGGCAGGTTAAGATCGCGCGGCTGAAGAGGACGGCACTGGGATTTTGGAATCACGGTAATCTCGCCATTGGTTTCGAAAATGGCAAATTCAACATCGGCAATATTGGGGTAACCGCAGATCCGCAACTGTTCCAGCAGGTCATTTATATTCAGGTGAAGCTCGCGCAGTTCAGCTTCGTTGATCTTGCCGTTTTTAATTAGAATACTGGGGCGGCCGCAGATTACCGCCCGCACCCGCTCGCTTCTCTGGGCGGCGTAAGAGACCAGCACCTGGAAAGAGGTCAGCAGGATGATCGGAATAATGCTGTTAAAAATCGGTATGCCGATATCTTCCATCGGCACAGCCGCCAGGGCGGAGACCATGATCAGCACGGCCAGTTCGTACGGCTGCAACTGGCCGATCTGCCGTTTGCCCATGATGCGCATGGAGAGCACAACCAGAACAAACAAGATCAGGGTCCGGAACATGACTACGAACATGTAAAGCTCACCGCCTTTCGAACTCAGCCAGAGCGCATTAATAGCATAAATCAATCCGAGCCGGTTCATACGGTAGAAGCGGCACGGTTACAGCGAAGGCTTTGAGTCCTGAAGCCGCAGGGCAATATGAGCGGCACAAGCGTTATGCCGGTTTATAGTAAAAAATTTAAGCCCTTAACCCGCCCGGCAGGATTCAACCGCCGGTAGCGCGAACCATAATTTCAGAGCATTGCACATGACAGCCAAGGGGGTAAAGAAACTAGTGAACCAGGAATCCAACCAAGGCAATAGCGATGGAAACCTCTGCCCCTACTGCGAGTATGAACTGGCGGCCGAAGCAAATTTCTGCCGGCAATGCGGCAGAGAGCTGCCGCCCGCTGAGAGTGCTATTACGGCTGGCGATGCGCCGCCCGCTGAGAGCGCGATTACGGCTAGCGAAGCACCGCCCGCCGTCTCCGCCACCACTTATACAACCAGGCCGGAGGCCGTCCCGAACGACTACCTGGCCTGGGCGATCCTGGCCACCATTTTATGCTGCATACCGTTCGGCGTCGTAGCCATCGTCTATGCCGCACAGGTAAACAGCCTTGTGGCCGCAGGCAATTATGCAGCCGCCTGGAAGGCAAGCCAAAACGCCAAAAAGTGGTGCCTCGTTTCTCTATTTACCGGAATAGCCGTATATATTTTATACTTTTTGGCTGTTTTCATTTCCGTAGGCTGGCCCTTTGCCTGAGTAAAGATATGGCTTAGTTAAGTATAGAAAGGAATGATCATGCCCGGAAAACTGACCCTCCTCTCCCCGCAGCGCCATAGCCGCACAGAACGCCTCCTCGCCTGCTGCATCGTCGTCGCGGCGGCGACCCTGGCCTTCTACCTGCTGGCCTACGACTCTTTCTTTGCTTCAATCCAGACACCGCCCTGCATGTTCCGCACCCTGACGGGCCTCTACTGTCCCGGCTGCGGCACGCGGAGCGCCTTGATTCAGTTGGCCAAAGGAAACCTCTACGCCGCTTTCCGCCTGAACCCTTTAACCGTACTGGCGCTCCCTGCCCTGGTGCCCTTCACCATTTCCCAGTTTCTTACGGCTTTCACAGGGCGCTCCCTGGTCCGCCTGCGGCTCCACCCCGCCTTGATCTGGGGGTTATTCGTTCTGATCGTCATTTACTGGATCGGGCGCAATATTCCGCTCTACCCCTTCACTTTACTGCAGCCGGTCATTGTCGGTTAGATCTTCATCGGGACACCGTGGCGCCGTGCGGCAGGGCGCAGCCGCTGCCGCTACCCATGGGAACGCGCCACAGGCGGACAAAGCCAAGCGCCCGGCCGGCGCAAGGGTTCCAGGCTGGGAGCGCGGTCGGCTCCGCCCGCCCCCTGTTCTACTAACACAGCCGCAAAATTTTGACCGTGGCCCGGCGGCCGTCTGCTCGATGGCCGGACGAACCGGCCCGGCCGCTCCGGCGGCAGGCCGGATTGGCTGGTAAAATCTGCAGCCTGGCTGCAGGAAAGATTGACCGTTTGCCGGAGAGGTGTTAAGATTACAATAAAAAGACTCGGTTGAACCCCAAACTACCTTTGTCCGGAAACGAGGGTTAACATGAAAACGGTCGTGCTTGCGTGTGAAACCA
>JAAYGO010000126.1 GCA_012727685.1 Bacillota bacterium
AAACCAGGTGCCCGGTCAAGGCCGATTCCACGGCGATGCGCGCCGTCTCCCGGTCGCGGATCTCGCCGACCATGATGATATCGGGGTCGCTGCGCAGGATCGAGCGCAGCCCGTTGGCAAAGGTCAGCCCAGCCCGGGGATTCACCTGGACCTGGTTGATGCCATTGAGGCGGTATTCGATGGGGTCTTCCACGGTGATAATGTTTTTTTCGACCTTGTTCAGTTCCACCAGCGAGGCGTAGAGGGTGGTACTCTTGCCGCTGCCGGTGGGCCCGGTGACCAGGATGCAGCCGTAGGGCAGGTTTAAAATCTTGCGGAAGCGGGAAAACTGCGCCTCCGGAAAGCCCAGTTCCGGCAGGGTGATCAGGCGGGCATGGCGTTCGAGCAGGCGCAGGGTTAACTTTTCGCCGAAAGCAGAGGGCAGGGAAGCGACGCGGCAGTCGATCACCCGGCCGTCCACCTTGATGGTGGTGCGGCCGTCCTGCGGCACCAGGCGGTTGGCGATGTCCATTCCCGCCATCACCTTGATCCGCGATACCAGGGAAGGATGCAGGCGATGCGGCGGCTGCATCACCTCGTGCAGCACGCCGTCAATGCGGAAGCGGACGCGCAGGCTCTTCTCCTGCGGTTCGATGTGGATGTCGCTGGCCCCGTTGCGCACCGCCTGGTTGAAAATGAGGTTGGCCAGTTGCACCGCCGGTTTTTCCGAGACATCGCCGGCCGGTTCCTCTTCCACCACTTCGGGGATGGAATCATCCTCCTGCTCGATGGCGGCGCTGGAGCGCGCATATTGCTCGATGGCTATCTTGAGTTCGCTGTCGGCAACGCATACCGGCTTGATATCAAAACCGGTCAGCAGCCGCAGATCGTCAATGGTGATGATATCCTTGGGGTACATCATGGCCACCACCAGGCGCCCCTGTTCAAAGCCGATGGGCAAGGCCTGGTAGCGCCGCGCCGTTTCCGGATCGATGAGGGCGGCGGCGGTGCTGTCAATTTCATAATTTTCCAGGGATACGAACTCCACCCCGGCCTGGCGGGCAATAGCCCGGGTAATGGCCTCTTCGGTGCTGTAGCCCAGCTCGATCAAGGTCTGGCCGAGCAGCCCCCGGGCGCCCTTGCTTTCCTTCTCCTGGTTATACTTTAAGGCCGTGGCGAGCTGCTCCTCGGTGATCTCACCGCTCTCCACCAGCAGCCTCCCCAGGCCGTCCTTTTTCACGTTCGGGTAATTGCTGCGATTTGCCCGCAATTGACGTGCACTCCTAAATGTTTGTCATTCCGCCGGCGCAGTCTCCGCCTCTTCGCCGGTAAAGAAGGCGCTGGCGTTGATGGTCAGCCGGGAAGGAGAACCGTCCTGTTCGCCGGCGACGAAAAGGTGATCCACGCGGAAGAGGCGCCCGCCAAAGCGCAGCTTGTTCAGCATCTGCAGAATGCCCCGGTAGTCGCCTTCCATGTTGATCACCAGGGGCATATCAAAATACGAATCCCCGGCGTTGCGGCCGCTAAAGCGGACTTCAACCACCTTGAGGCCACAATCGCCGGCCATGCTGTAAATATGGCTTAGCAGCGCGTCCTCCCCCGCCGCTGCCGGGATCATCTCCCGGTAGAGCGCGAGGCGCTTCCGGTAGGCAGGGGCATTGTCGCGCAGCTCTTCCAGCAGTTCCAGGTAAGCCTGCGCTTCGGCCAGGGCCTGCTGCTCCTGCTGCTTCTCCGCCTTGAGCTGGCGGATGCTGCCGATCTGCAGGTAGATCAGGATCGCGCCCAGGAGCAGGGCGATTATACCTAGCGCCAGCGTAAGCGCCATGCGCGGCAGCTTATTGATGCGCTCGCTCATTCCTCGCCGCCTCCTTCCAATGCCTCAAGGTAAGGCAGGCCGTCTACGAGCTCAGCTTCGACATAAAACTGGACCACATCCTCGCCTCCGAGCACCGAGGCCAGTGAAACCTGGCACCGCACCCCTTTCAATTTTTCCAGGGTATAAAGCCGCTCCAGCATGGCAGCCACGTCGCTGTGTTCGTAAGCCCATCCCCGCAGCTTGATCTTCCCACCTTCGCTGCTATAATCGGCGGTCAGCTCCATCAGCCATACCGCGGGCGGCAGGTGGTAGCTTAAGTCCTGCAAAAAGTCGCTCCAGTGGGGCACATTGCCCATGGCCTCTCCGATCACCGCTTCGGCGGCGGTCAACTGGTCGTAGAGCAGCGCATACTCTTCCAGGGCGGCCGCCTCTTCTTCCACGGCGGCCCTGACGTTGCGCAGTGCACGCAGGTCGCTGCGCAGCTTGAGCCCGGAAATAAACAGGGCCGCGTAAGCCACCAGCATGACCAGGAGCACGACCGTAATCCCGGCAAAAATATTGTTCAGCTTGCGGTTGAGCAGGCGTTTGCTCTTGATCTCAGGGGGCAGTAAGCTGACGAATGTATTCACTTTACTCTCCCTCTCCCTCCAGAGCGCGATGGGCCAATCCGGCGCTAATCGCATATTCCATGGCTTCACCGTGCGTAGCAAGCTGGGCAAAGGCCGGCGTCAGATATGCCTGCAGCGGGTTAACCTTGTGGACCGGAAGGCCCAGTTTCTCTTCCAGCGCTTCGAAAATGCCCGGCAGGCGTGCCC
>JAAYGO010000301.1 GCA_012727685.1 Bacillota bacterium
GCCAAGTTGGCGGCAATAAATGATAGTGCTACGGGTAAGCCGAGGAGCATTAAGCCAAAGAAAACCCCGACCAGCACTACGACTACCACCCAGACATCCATCAGTACTCCTCCTTACGCAATTACTTGGATTAGGCAATAACTTTGAGATTGCTGCTACATGTCCATAGTTTTCATCTCAACGGCCGCTTCTCCTTTTCTGAAGCAAAAAGCCCCTCTCCCCTTCTTCGAAACCAACTCCCAGGTTTGGATAATAAATTCTATGGTCAGGAATATAAAGCCGAGCGGCATTAAGATATACATGTAGACAAGGGGAAACACAATCGGATAAGGCGTGGCCATGCCCTTGCGCCAGACCTCGTAGGTATAATCGGCGGCTTGCCAGAAAAGGAAAGCGCACAACAAGACAGCCAGCACATGCATCACTATGGAAACATTATGCCTGGCTCGCTCACTAAATCTGACAATTACAAAATCGATGACAATATGAGAATTCTCTCTAAGAACCCATGGTGCGCCTAAGAAAACTAAGTTATCATACAATTATTATGCAGTGGCATGCCAGCGGCATGCAATATGAATAACCCAGTAATTTCCGCTGTGTGCGATCTCTATATACAATTCGAGCTGAGAGTATGCAATGGACTGGACGATTGCCGTAGTGAGTCCATGTGAAATCTGTAAAGACACATGCGACTCTCTAGACCCAAGAATATCTCTTCTCTAAATTGAAAATCATGATCGTTAAAATTGCTTGAGAATTTAATTAAAGGGAGAGATGAGTTTATGTCCAAGGTAATCAGTTCGGAACAGGCCGCGGCGTTAATTAAAGATGGATCGACCATCGGCGCCAGCGTGATGGGCTTGGCAGGATGGCCGGAAGAGCTGGCCATAGAAATTGAGAAAAGTTTTGAGAAGACAGGACATCCCCGCGACATCACCCTGGTACATAGCAGTACCGCCGGAGATCATGACAAAAAAGGAGCAACCCACTTGGGCCATGAAGGCCTGATCAAACGGCTTTACTGCGGAAATACCGCAAGCGCCCCCAATATGGTTCGCCTGATTCAGGAAGATAAAATAGAATGTTACCTTATTCCGCAAGGTGTGATCTGCCAGTTGTGGCGGGCCATTGCCGGCAATAAACCCGGGGTAATCACCAAGGTGGGACTGGGAACTTATGTGGATCCCCGGCTTGAGGGCGGCAAAATAACCTCCATCACCAAAGAAGACCTGGTCGAGCTAATCGAAATCAACGGCGAAGAGTGGCTCCTGTATAAAAAATTCCCCATCGATGTAGCCATTATTCGCGGCTCCGTGGCCGATGAAAACGGGAACATGACCATGGACCGGGAAATGGCCATATTGGAAGCGCTGCCCCTGGCTATGGCCGCCAAAAACAGCGGCGGCATAGTGATTGCCCAGGTTGAACATATCGCCAAAACCGGAACCCTTCATCCGAAATTAGTGAAAGTCCCTGGAGCACTGGTTGATTATGTTTTTACCGCCAAACCCGAAAACCATATGCAAACCCAGCAAACTTACTACAATCCCGCTTTTGCCGGGGATATCAAGGTCCCTGTCGAGAGCATTCCCCCTCTGCCCCTGGATGCCAAGAAGATCATTGCCCGCCGCTCCGCCATGGAGCTGCCCCCCAATTCCATTGTCAACCTGGGAGTAGGCATTCCCACCACTGTCTCCGCCATCGCAGCTGAAGAGGGTGTCAGCGCTGAAATGACACTAACCACGGAGGTAGGCATGTTCGGCGGGATACCGGCCAGTGCCCGTCTTGATTTTGGCGCGGCATTCAACTGTGAGGCCACTATAGACCACGCCTCCATGTTCGATTACTACGATGGCGGAGGGCTCGACGTAACCTTTCTCGGTATGGCGCAAGCCGATCAGGACGGCAACGTCAATGTCAGCAAATTTGGCCCCAGGGTAACCGGACCCGGCGGGTTCGTGAACATCTCACAGAACAGTAAAAAAGTGGTTTTCTGCGGCAATTTCACCACCGGTGCAGAATTAGAAGTGCGCGACGGCAAACTGGTGATCATCAAAGAAGGCAAAGGCAATAAATTTATCCGCCAGGTTGATCAAATCACATTCAGCGGCAAGTATGCCGCGCAAATCAACCAGCCAGTGCTTTATGTAACCGAGCGCGCTGTCTTTACCCTGCAAAATGGCGCGGTAACCCTGATCGAAATAGCTCCGGGGATCGATTTAGAGAAAGATGTCCTGGCCTTGATGGAATTCAAGCCCGCCATCTCCTCCCCTTTAAAGACCATGGATCACGGGCTATTTCAGCCACAATGGGGTAAGTTGCAGCAGATAATTAATCAAAAAAAATAAAATAAGATGAGGTGGAACTTAATGGAGCAAAAAGAAGTATTCTTTGTTGACACTACCACGCGAGACGGCTCGCAAAGCAACTGGGCTGCGGGTATGCCTGTCGGCATGATGGAGGCGATTTTGCCAGACCTCGATAAGGTCGGTTACAGATCGCTCTGTTGTCCTTTAATGCAGCTTCATATGAAAAAAGTGATCCGTGACTTAAAAGAAGATCCCTGGGCAATGGTTAGGATGTTTGCGGAGAAGGCTCCCAACACCAAAAAAGGTGTTATCTTGCAGCCCTCCATATTCCCCTTTGATCTTCTCGATTTCAATCGTGAAGCAATCGAACTTTATGACCGGCTCCTGGTCGAATATGGCGC
>JAAYGO010000139.1 GCA_012727685.1 Bacillota bacterium
GCTTTTTAGTGGCAATGGTTCGCTTCATCGCTGCCGGCAGGCGCTCTTCCATCTCGCTGACAGACCAGTGCGAGTTCAGCAAGAAGACGCCGCCTTCCTTAATCCCCTCCAGAAGATCGTAGCGGGTTACATAAGAGGGATTGTGGCAGGCGATAAAATCAGCCTTGGTGATCAGGTAAGGCGCCTGGATCGGTTCCGGTCCAAAGCGCAGGTGCGAAACCGTAATGCCGCCTGATTTTTTTGAATCATAGGAAAAATATCCCTGGGCGTAGAGATCGGTATTGTCACCGATAATCTTGATACTGTTTTTATTTGCTCCCACAGTCCCGTCCGAACCGAGCCCGTAGAACTTGGCGCTATAGGTGCCGGGCGGAGAGGTGTCGATCATTTCTTTAACTTCCAGCGATGTGCCGGAAACATCATCAATAATCCCCACTGTAAAGTAATTTTTCGGCTGCTCGGCTTTGAGATTGTCAAATACTGCTTTAACCATGGAGGGGTTAAACTCTTTCGAACCGAGGCCGTAGCGCCCGCCGATCACCATCAGATCGCGCTGTGCTTCTTTCAGAGCGGTGCAAACATCTTCGTAGAGCGGCTCTCCAAGAGAACCGGGTTCCTTGGTCCGGTCAAGGACGGCGATTCGCTTGCACGACTGCGGCAGCGCTGCCAGGAAATGTTCGCGAGAGAAAGGACGGTAGAGGCGGACCTTGATCAGGCCAACCTTTTCTCCTTGGGCAACCAGGTATTTAACCGTCTCTTCAATCACATCGCAGGACGAACCCATGCTGACAATAATGTTTTCCGCATCCGGAGCTCCGGCATAATCAAACAAATGATAGCGCCGCCCCGTAATCTGGTAAAGCTGCTCCATGACTTCCAGGACAATCCCGGGCACCGCCTGATAAAACGGATTCACCGCTTCCCGCCCCTGGAAGTAGATGTCCGGGTTCTGGGCAGTACCGCGCTGGTGGGGGCGCATCGGATTCAGGGCGCGCTTTTTAAAGGCCTTGATCGCTTCCCAGTCGACTATTTTCTTCATGTCCTCATAGTCGATCAATTCAATTTTCTGTACTTCGTGGGAAGTGCGGAAGCCGTCAAAGAAATGCACGAACGGAACCCGGGACTTTAAAGTGCTCAGGTGCGAAACCAGTCCCAAATCCATTACTTCCTGGACCGAGGCCGAGGCCAGCATGGCAAAACCGGTTTGCCGCACCGCCATGACATCGGAATGATCACCGAAAATGGAAAGGGCGTGCGTAGAAAGAGCCCTGGCCGTAACATGAAACACTGCCGGCAGCAGCTCTGCCGCAATTTTGTACATATTGGGGATCATCAGCAGCAGCCCCTGGGAAGCGGTGAAGGTGGTGGTCAGCGCACCGGTAACCAGGGAGCCGTGTACCGCTCCTGCCGCTCCGGCTTCAGATTGCATCGGTGAAATCCGCATCACCTGTCCGAAAATGTTCTTTCTCCCGTAGGCGGCCCAGTCATCGCAGGTTTCCGCCATCGGTGAAGACGGCGTGATCGGGTATATCGCCGCAACTTCACTCATTGCGTAGGCAACATATGCCGCGGCTGTGTTGCCGTCAAGGGTTTCTCTCTTTGGAGTCATATCTATCCTCTCCCATTTCTTGAAGTTTGGTTTTTGTGATTAACAATATTCACAATTCACATGGCCCCCGTCTATTTGCCCTCACCTATATTAACACTTTAGCCGTAAAATCTCAACTTGGATGTTGGGTGAGTGGATTAAAATGGGACAGCTTTACTCTTTTTTTAAGATCGTCGCCGAGACATTTTCTACCGGTATTTAATTTCGCGCAAACTGACTGCGGTTGGTGAGATGCCCTGTGTTACCTTGCGCAGCTCCAACAAATCCTCCAGCCCCAGGTTTGTTTTTAAATTTTTATAGCCAGTCCAGAGCAAGGCCAGGCCAAGACTGGTATTGTCCACTTCTCTGGCTGTAAGCAGCATATCGATGATCAGTGCTTCTTTTTTGCGGGTGTTGATCTGCGGATCCCTTAATATTTTTAAGATTTCCGGCCCGGTGAAACGATTTAACTCGGCAGTTGTGACTGCGGCCGCACCCCCTTCATGCTCGATCCCACCCAGCAGCGCGATCATCTCGGAAAAACCCTCCAGTTTTAAGTCGATATAGAACTGGGGGGTCAACCCGGAAGCCAGGGCAGCTGCTTGACAGACAAGCCCGTAATCATTGCTTTCCTTTAACAGCATGCCCAGCGCTATCGGTTTGCCTTCGAACAGGACCGGGGTGGCCGGGTCAATTGCCGTCAAGCGGGCCTCTTTTCCGGTGACGAGGGTATTGACGATTAAAAGTTTAACCTCCCCTGTGCTGCCCTCACTGCCGAGCAGCAAAAAATGAATGTAATCCGGTTTAGAGGCCGTATTTTTGTCCTTTTCCTCCGGACCGCCAGGCCGGGCTGAGCCCGCAGCATTATTTGTTTCTAGCTTTAGATCTATTCCCTTTAAATTATCTTGACCTTTTTCCCGATAGTGATCCCATGACAGTATTTCCGGTGTTTCCCCCTCCAGAGGCTCGGCGCCGTTAAGGCCGGAACTAGCTCCCAGTTCAGGCGGCGCTTGCAGTTCCGGCAAAGAGAGCCGATTAATGAGAGAGTTGGAGCTTTCATGCAGGCGCGGCTGCTCAAGCTCCTGCTGCATGCTGGCGGCAGCCCAACTTAAAATAATCATAAATACAAATAATGTGGCCAGGGTAGAAAAGCGCTGCACGGGGAGCACCTCTTTTTGTCATGGAGTGTTTATAGTTTGCCTCCAGTGGCACCGGTCAATGCACTGTAAAAAATAATTAGTTATCTTGCCAGTATGATCGCGCGCGGGTTATGGCAGCAGGACCAGCTATTCGCCCTGTGATACTTTTAGCTTGCGCTGCAGCCTGGAGAGACGGTGCTGGAGGGCGGGGAGGCTGAGCTCGCCCGCGGCGGGGGCAAAATTGCGGCGGCGGGTGCGCTGGAGGGCCTGGCTGGTCAGGGCGAAGGCCTTTTCATATTCACCGGTCTTGTGCTCGTAATACTTGGCCAGTTCAATATAGGCAGTGAGGTCGTGCGGCTGCCGCTCTAGCAGCTTCCGCCACAGCGCCGCCGCTTCGGTCCAGCGCTGCAGCCTCTTGTAGATAAGCGATAGCTGCAACAGGGCAGTATGCTCCAGTTTCCTGTCTCCGCAAGAGATGATCCGGCCCAGGCAGCGGATTGCGCTCTCCGTTTCCCCTGCTTCACTGTAAAGTTTACCTAGGGAGTAATAAT
Organism: Bacillota bacterium; assembly: GCA_012727685.1. Taxonomy (GTDB): domain Bacteria; phylum Bacillota; class Dethiobacteria; order DTU022; family DTU022; genus JAAYGO01. The sequence goes on from JAAYGO010000139.1 coordinate 3,279, forward strand.
CGGCGGGGTATTCCAGTTCCTTTTCAGCGGCTGTTTCTGCCACCCGCGTAAGTAGCGCCGCCATGGAGAGAATGTCGAGAACATTGTGGTGGAAGACGCTCCGCAGGCGTGCCGTTTCTCCCCGCCGCAGGTAGTTGAAGTATACGGACGGTATTTCCCATCCGGGGATGTCATCGTGGCGCTGGAAACCCAGCAGGTTTTCTTCGAGAAAGCGAAGGCTGCAGGAACCAAGCCTCTCCTTCCAGAGGCGGCGCGAACAGGGCAGCAGATCAAGGTGGCGCTCAGGTTTGGTGGGGATTAGCCCCGTGAGGATCTGGCGGGTTGCGATCAGCGGCAGATCGAAAACGCGCCCGTTGAAGGTTACCACGTCAGTATATTTTTCCATCAACCCGGTAAAATGGGCGAGCATGGCCTTTTCCTCTCTGGGGTGACGGAGGAAATATTGGCGCAGGATAAATTCGTCCTGCGCCACCCAGCCGAGCCCGATGAGAAATATCCAGGTCCCGGTTCCTCCCGATAAACCGGTTGTTTCAATATCCAGGAAGAGGGAGCGGCTCGGGTTGAGAGCGGTGAGGCTTTGATCCTTTGCCGGCAGCGCCAGAGCGCTGCCGCGGCAGTCGAGAAGTTTCCCTAGCGGCGTGTTGCCGTGGTATTTGTGCAAAGGAAAGCGCAGCTCGCGCAGGTAGCAGCTTCCGGCGGCGGTTTCCTCGATCCGTTCTTCCCCGGGAAAGAGAAATGCACGGCGTAAAACGGGCTGTGGCGGCTTTGCGCTACTACTGCCATGCAATTCACCTGTTGAGCGCAGCCTTTGCAGCCGGGAACGAATTTCTCCGCTCAACTTAAAATAACCTCCAGCAACTGCAAGGCATGAGTCTTGCCATGTGCTCCGACCTGGTGGGAGGGCCCCACGCACGAGGGACAGCCATCGCTGCAGCGGCAGTTCAACGCCACCTGCCGGGCGGCCTGGAAAATATCCCGGTAGATGCCATAGATTTCGCTGCTGTAACCCACCCCGCCGGGAAAGTTGTCGTATAAGAACAGCGTCGGCAGCCCTGTAAATGGGGCCTTGACCTGGCAGACCGCCCGCAGATCGCGCGGGTCTCCCATGAGGAAGAGGGAAGCCACCTGGGGAACCAGGTTTGCCAGGCCAGCCAGCCCTTCTTCAACTGCCGCCGGGGTCATGCCGCCCAGGGAGGCGGCAGGGAATGAGATCCAGAAAGCGGTCGTATGCATCTCCGATTCGGGGAGGTTAACCGGCCCCGCTCCGATATTCTCATGAGAGTGAAAGCGGATCTTCTTAAACATGGAGACGAGGGCGTTAATGCGCACCTCGCCCCAGGCCCGCCGGACCGGGCCGCCTTCTTCTTTAAAGATGTCCAGCACCTTTAAATCCACGGCCAGGTTGGCATCGGTGAAGTAGTTGACATCTACCCGGCGCACGAAGGCTTTTTTTTCGGCAAAATCGAGCCGCTCGACCTGGTACTGCCTGCCGCCGTGCATGTAGATTGCCTCCTCGTGGACCAGCATCGGGGCGCTGAAGCGATCTATTTCCCCGATCACCTTCGGCTGGGGATCGGTGATATCCACGATGACCACGTTTTCCCGGGTGGCGCTGCGCAAAGAGATCTCCTCCGCCGGATAGGCGTCCTCCATCCAGTGGTAGCGCCCCTCGCTTTTATAAAGGACCTGCTCTTCTTCTAAAAAATCGAGTATTTCACGCACCGGCGCCTCTCCAAACAGTTCATCCTCGTCGAAAGGCAGCTCAAAAGCGGCGCAGCGCACGTGGTTGGTCAGAATGATCAGGTTGTCGGGGTTGGCCAGGGCCCGTTCCGGGGTGCGGCCGAAGAAATAATCCGGGTTTGAAACCATATACTGGTTTAACGGCTCGCTGTTGGCCACCAGCACCGCCAGCGAGACCCCGCTGCGGCGCCCGGCACGCCCGGCCTGCTGCCAGGTGCTGGCGATAGATCCCGGGTAGCCGTTCATGATGCAGGCCTCGAGCTGCCCGATATCAATGCCCAGTTCAAGGGCATTGGTGCTCACCACGGCCTTGATGGTGCCCCGGCGCAGTCCGGCTTCAATGGCCCGCCTTTCTCCCGGCAGGTAGCCGCCCCGGTAACCGCGGATCCCGCTGTCTTCACCGGGCTTCACTTTCAGCCCGCCTTGCAGATAGGTGAGTAAGAGCTCCACCCCGAGGCGGCTGCGGGTGAAGATGATGGTTTGGATATTGCTAGCGACCAGCTCTGCAGCCATGCGCCGGACCTCCAGCAGGGAGCTGCGCCGCAAGCCCAGCTCCCGGTTGACCACTGGTGGGTTGTAAAAAATAAAATGTTTCTCCGCCCGCGGGGCGCCGTTTTCAATGATCGCGGTCACCGGTTCTCCAATCAACAGGCGGGCCAGTTCCCCGGGGTTGGCGATGGTGGCTGAACAGAGAATAAATTGCGGGGCCGCGCCGTAAAAGCGGCAAATCCGCTTGAGCCTCCTGATCACGTTGGCCACGTGGCTGCCGAAGACGCCGCGATACTGGTGCATTTCATCGATGACAACAAACTTTAGATTCTGGAAAAGCTTGATCCACTTGGTGTGGTGGGGCAGAATCGCGCTGTGCAGCATGTCCGGATTGGTAACTACGATATTCCCGGCACGGCGGATCGACTGGCGCAGCCCGGGTTCGGTATCTCCATCGTAAGTGTAAGCGTTTAAATTGGGACATGCGCCTCCGCCCAGTTCGCGCAGCTCCGCCACCTGGTCCTGGGAAAGGGCCTTGGTGGGGAAAAGATAGAGGGCGCGGGTTTCAGGCTCTGCCATGATCGTGTTAAGCACGGGGAGGTTATAGCAGAGCGTTTTACCGGAGGCGGTCGGCGTGACGACGACCACATTTTCTTCCCTATTGACAGCCTCAACGGCGGAGGCCTGGTGGCTGTAAAGCCGGTGGATACCATGCTCGATCAAGGCTTCTTTCAGGCGCGAGTTAAGCCATGGCGGGAAGTCGCAGTAGCTCCCTTCCCTGGCCGGGATTACTTCCCACCGGGTCACATTAGCCATGAATCGGGGGTTTTCTTTCCATTGGGCCAGCAGTTTTTCCAGCCTTGACATTGAAATCGCACATCTTTCTAAAGGAATAGTATCCTTCAACCCGCGCCAGTTAATTCAGACCTGGAGCGGGCCACGGGAATAGTTATTTATTCGCGTTTAAACCGGCAATATCCTACTATTGTGGCAAACTTCTGTTCTTTTTCAGTGCGCAAATTCCGCAAACATCGTAAGCGTATGAAATGCTTTCTATACTTAAGTGGCGCAAGCATCAATAATACTGCGGGCAATGCAGAAGACATTCTCTGGATGATCTTGAAATATGTAAACTGTTTTAGCAAAAAACTTCAATTTGCATTATAATTGAGTAAACAATACAAGTTCTGTCCAGGAGAGTGCAATGAGCTTGGAAACCCGGCAGCTATCATCACGCAAGTTTTCCCCCTTTTTTAGTGAGTTTAAAAACAGGCAGCAGGAAGAGGCATTTCTTGCTTACGAAACTGGCGGGAATTATCAATCTAGCAGGCTGGTTTTCCTGTTCCTGGGGATCCTGTTTTTCCTGTTTATCATCCCCGACTATTTCCTGACGCAAAACAAGACCATCTTCTGCCTGATTTTAGCGATTCGGGGGTCTTTTTTGCTGCTGGTAGTCCTTCTCTTTTTCATGCTCGGCAAAGAGCGCAATCCCAGGACAGTGGGGCGCTGGCTTTTTTATTACAAAATCATCGTCTCCGCAGCCTTTTTAACTATTTTTTATTACTATGAAACACCCTCATTCCATATCCAATCGTACGGTGTGATTGCCCTGATTATCGTTTTTTTTGCTGTTGCCGGCCGCTGGATAGACACGGTGTGCGTCTCGGCTTTATTGGGCATCGGATTTATGCTCATCGCCGCCTACCGCTTTACCGCGCTCCCTCTGAAGGAAATGGCCGCAGTAGCCGTTTATATAATCCTGATTCTATTGCTCAATGCTGTCTTTTCATACCAGATCAATTGCTATAAGCGGATGCAATTTATCTATAACCAGGAATTAAAACTGGCCTCGGAGATCGATACCCTGACCGGAATCTACCTCAAATCAAAATTTTACACGGAAATGCGCAAATGGATGGAACTGGCCAGCCGGCATGACCATCCCCTTTCCCTGGTGCTGTTCGACGTGGACAGCCTAAAAACGATCAATGACGTTTACGGCCATCTGGCGGGCGAACAGGTTTTATCGACCCTGGCCCGCATTGTAAGGAACGAAATCAGGCAGTCGGATGTGTTTGCGCGCTGGGGAGGAGATGAGTTTGCCATATTATTGCCGCATACGGGTCAAGTGCAGGCCGCTGAACTTGCCGAAAGGATTCGCGACCTGGTCGCCTCACACCGCTTTGCTTCAGTGGGCCAGATTAGTTGCAGTTTTGGGGTGGCGGAATATAAAAAGGGTGAAGATATCGATTCGTTCCTCGCCCGGGCCGATCGAAAGCTCTACCAGGCCAAAAGTGCCGGCAAAAACCGGGTAATGTAGGAGATCGCCGCGGCAATTCTTTAATCAAAACAAGCATGCTTATCCTTAACGGCGTGGCCCTGGCAGGTGCCACGCCGTTTTAGTTCTCTTTCCACGGCCGCCGCGATCTGGCCGGCGCTTTCAGGCCAGATGGGAGCGATGAGCAGGCCGGGGGCGGAAACCTGGGCCGCCAGGCGGTGGATGACGATGCCGGGGGAGAGCCGTTCCAGGCAGTCACAGAGGAGTGCAATATAGTCGGCGGCGGTTTTAAAAACCGCCAGCGAACCGCATCGATATTGCGCGGCCAGGGGAGTGTGCTCAATGACCTGCAGGTGGTGGAATTTAACCCCGTCTACGCCGCATATGTTCAGGGCCTCCATGGTTTGCAGCATCATTTCCCGGCTTTCCCCGGGCAGGCCCAGGATGACGTGGGCGCAAATATAGATGCCCCGCCCGCGCGTTCTCTGCACTGCGTCCGCAAAATGGCGAAAGCGGTGGCCGCGGTTTATGCGTTCCAGGGTGAGGTCGTGGGCGGACTGCAAGCCGTACTCGATCCAGAGATGATGCTTGCGGGCATAGTTTTCGAGGAGGTGGAGCACCGCGTCAGGGACGCAGTCAGGCCGGGTGGCCACGCTCAAGCCGATTACATCCGGTTCCGCGAGGGCCCGGTCATAGAGCGTTTTTAGCTCTTCCAGAGGGGCGTAGGTGTTCGTATACGATTGAAAGTAGGCCAGGTAGCGCGCCCCTTTTCCCTTTCGCTTGCCGCGGCGCAGTTGTTCCTCCAGCGGAATGCGCCCGGGAGCGCCGCTGTGCGGTGAAAATGAAGGGTTATAGCAATAGCTGCAGCCTCCCCGGCCGATGGTCCCGTCCCGGTTGGGGCAGGAAAAACCGGCGTCAAGGGGGATTTTATATACCGGACCGCCGAAATGCTCCCGGAAGAAACGGCTTAACCGGTAATACCAGCCGGGCCCTTTCTCCGGGCATTTAACCTTGATGGTCATTTTCGGCGCTCCCTTTTGCTGCAATTTCTTTTTTGTACATGGCGCCGGGTCGTTCCAGGTAGAGCAGCAGGACCGAGATGTCTGCGGGGGTAACTCCTTCCATCCGCGCCGCCTGTCCAACGGTAGCCGGGCGCATTTCGGCCAGCTTCTGGCGTGCTTCCCGCGATAGATGGGTTGCCCTGGCGTAGTCAAAGTCAGGCGGGATTTTTTTATCGTAGAGCCGTGCAGCCCGTTCCACGGCCTGCTCCTGCTTGGTGATGTAGCCGGCATACTTGATCCGGTTTTCCAGTTCGCTTAAGGTGCCAGGCGGCAAATCGGGCAGGGGGCGGCCTTCCCATTCCAAAAAGGCGCGGTAGCTGATTTCCGGCCTGCGGATCAGCTCCAGAGCTGTAACCGGGTGCTGCAGAGGGGCTGAACCCCATATAGGGAGCTGCTTGTCAATGGCCCCGCCGGGATTGAACCGTATCTTGTCCAGGCGGGACAGCTCCGCTTCAATATACTCCTTTTTGCGGCGGTAGAGCTTATAGCGAGCCTCGTCCACCAGGCCGAGCTGGTAGCCGTATTCCGTCAGGCGCAAATCGGCGTTGTCATGGCGCAGCAGCAGCCTGTATTCACTCCGCGAGGTAAAGATGCGGTACGGCTCCTTAACACCCCGCGTCACCAGATCATCGATCATGACCCCGATATAGGCTTCACTGCGCTTGAGGATAAAGGGTTCTTCTTTCCGGAGATAACGGGCGGCGTTGATGCCTGCGATCAGGCCCTGGGCCGCCGCTTCCTCATAGCCTGTAGTGCCGTTAATCTGGCCGGCAAAGAAGAGGCCGGGCACCTTTTTGCTCTCCAGAGACGGCTTTAGCTGCGTGGGCGGGGCATAATCGTATTCAATGGCATAGGCCGGGCGCATGATCTCCACCTTTTCCAGCCCGGGGATTGTTTTCAGGAACCGCTCCTGGATCTCCGGGGGAAGGCCGGTGGAGATTCCCTGCAGGTAGAGCTCATCGGTATCGGCGCCTTCCGGCTCGATAAAGATAGGGTGCCGTTCCCGGTCGGCGAAGCGCACGATTTTATCTTCGATAGAGGGGCAGTAGCGCGGCCCCCGGCCCTTAATCAGCCCGCTGTAGATGGGTGCAAGCTCGAGGTTTTCACGGATGATCCGGTGCGTATCAGTGTTGGTGTAGGTCAGCCAGCAGGGGATTTGCTTCTCCGGAGCACCCGCAGAGAGCATGGAAAAGCCCGGTGCCCCGCTGTCTCCATGCACAGGGGTCAGGTTGGTAAAGTCGATACTGCGCCGGTATACCCGGGGCGGGGTGCCGGTTTTAAAACGTTCTAAAACAATCCCCAGGCTGCGCAGGTTTTCCGCCAGAGTCCGGGAGGGGGTCAGGCCGCCCGGGGCGGCGGGGTAGTGCCTGTTCCCTAAAAAAATCTCCGAGGAAAGGTAGACCCCGCTGCAAATAATCACAGCCCTGGCCGGATAAAAAGCGCCGCTGCGGCCCAGGATTCCCTGCAGCACTCCATTTTCAACCCTGATCTCTTCCGCCATATCTTCGCGGAGATACAGGTTTGGCTGCTGTTCCAGGACCAGGCGCATGGTGCGCTGGTAGCCGAGCTTGTCAATTTGGGCGCGCAGGGCCTGGACTGCCGGCCCTTTACCGGTGTTAAGCATGCGCACCTGCAAAAGGTTCCGGTCGGCGACGCGTGCCATTTCGCCGCCGAGGGCGTCTATTTCGCGCACCAGGTGTCCTTTGCCCGGTCCGCCCAAAGAGGGGTTGCAGGCCATCATGGCAACCATGTCCAGGTTTAAGGACAGGAGCAGTGTACGGCATCCCAGCCTTGCTGCCGCCAGGGCCGCTTCGCAGCCGGCATGTCCCGCTCCGACAACCACGATATCATAGGGATCGTGTTCATAGCTGGCGCATCTCTCACTCATGCGTTCATTCCTCTTTGCCCTCTAAATAATCATATCCCCGGGCCACCGGCATGCGCCTTTCCGCGCCGAAAGCGCGGGAGGTTACCTGCAAACCCGGCGCTGCCTGGCGCCGTTTATGCTCGGAGCGGTCTACGAGGGCGACGACCTTGTAAACCGTGTTTTCGTTGTAGCCTTGGGCGATGATTTCTTCCGGTGCCATGTTATTTTCGAGGTAAAGCTCCAAAATCGGGTCCAGTTCCCGGTATGGCGGCAGGGAGTCTTCGTCCTTCTGATCCGGCCGCAGTTCCGCTGACGGCGGCTTGGTGATCGTGCGGCGCGGAATGATCTCTTTTCCCTGCCGGCGGTTTATGTATTCGGCCAGGTCATAAACCATGGTTTTCGGAATATCGGCCAGCACCGCCAGAGCGCCTGCCATATCGCCGTAAAGGGTGCAGTAGCCAACGGACAGTTCCGATTTGTTGCTGGTGGTCAGGACTAGGCGCCCCTCCCGGTTGGCAACGAGCATGATCAGGGTTCCCCTGATCCGGGCCTGCAGGTTTTCCTCGGCCAGATCAAGGAGCGGGCTGCCGCCCGGATTGCACAGGTCCAGGAAGGCTTCAAAAGGTTTTTCAATGGGTATCACCCGTTTCCTGATACCCAGGTTCCCGGCCAGTTCCCCGGCGTCTTCCACGCTGTGGCTGGATGAATACGGGGAGGGCAATAAGAGGCCGAGCACGTTTTCCGGGCCCAGGGCATCAACCGCCAGCGCCGCCACAACGGCCGAGTCCAGTCCGCCGCTTAAGCCGAGTACCACGCTTTTAAAACCGGTTTTGGCAATATAATCTTTAATCCCGAGACGCAGGGCCCGGTAAATGGTCTCGATGTTGTCGGCCAGAGGCGCTAGCTGTTGCCGTGCCGGAGCGAAAAGGGTTTCGCTTTCCACATAGAGCAGATCTGTTTCAAAGGAAGCGGCGCGGCAGATCAGTTCACCCCTGTTGTTGTAAACGAGGCTGGTCCCGTCAAAAATCAGGGTGTCATTGCCACCGACCTGGTTTAGATAAATAATCGGTGTCTTGGATTTTGCGGCCAGGCGTGCGAGGTTTTTTTCGTGCCAGGCGTGTTTGCCGTAAAGGTATGGCGAGGCGGAGAGTTTGATCAGCAGCGCGGCATCCAGCCGGGCCAGCTCGTCCACCGGATCCGGGCCGCCGTCCTGCCGGGGGTAAAACCCGTGCTCGCCCCAGATCTCTTCGCCGATGGCAATTGCCGCAGTGAGGCCGCCGATTTGCATAGACTCCTGCCGCGGGGAGGGGGCAAAATATCGGTGCTCGTCAAATCCAGCGCAGCCAGTCAGCAGCGTCTTACGGTGTACGGATGTGATGGCGCCGTTTTCCAGGAGCAGGGCGCAATTATAGAGGGCGCCGCCAAAGCGCCAGGGAGCGCCCAGCAGCATGGCCGGGCCGCCTGCGGTGAGCGGCGCCAGCTTTGCTGTCACCATCCGTTCGACCTGCTGCAGGAAACCGCTGTAGAGCAGCAAATCCATGGGGGGATAGCCGGTAACGGCCAGTTCGGGGAAAATGACCAGGCCGGCTCCGGCGGAGCGCGCCTCGCCATAAGTATTGGCCATCAGCGCCGCATTTTTCTTCAGGGCGCCAACTACCGGATTAATCTGGGCCAGGGCTATGCGCAATCAAAACCGCCTCCGTTAATAAAAAATGCTCCCGGGAAGCAACTTCCCGCGAGCGTTTTCCCGGTATAAATACGCGCCAAACATGTATTTTACCTTGGCTGCATTATAAACAAGGCGAGCAGTAAAGTCAAGGCGGAGCGGCCTTTTGAGCTGCTCCGTCGGCCGGCCTGGAATTAAGCATGTCGTATGTCTTTATGGTATATTATGGATAATATGGTATAATATATATCATCCAACATTATGCAATGTAAAGGAGAGAATTTAACATGATCGAAGTCTATGTTAAAGATGGATGTCCTTACTGCCGGCAGCAGCTGGAGCAATTGGACCGCGCTGGTGTTGATTACACCTTGTATAATGTAAGCAAAGACCTGGAAGCCTATCAAAAAGTAAAGGAACATTACCGGGCGACTCAGGTGCCGGTTGTCGTGGAAGAGGGCATGGTGAAAATGGTTGGCTTCAATGGGAATGGGTGAGGGCTCTAAAATACTGCCGTGGGCAGATAATTTCTTTTAAACAAGGAGATTTTCAACCGGAGCGCCTTTTTAAGGCGCTTTTGTTGTGTAGCAACCGGCCTGTTTTCAATTCTTCTATTAATGCTTCCGCTGCATCCCGGACCGCTTCCTGATATTTGTGCAAACCGCTCATACAGCCGCCTACCACAGCAGCCGCAGATAGGCAGATATTTCCTGGCAGCTTGGCCACATCGCTTTCCCCTGCTGTTTATATCTCCTCAGCGGTTTCGAGCCAATCGATCCGGTCTCCGGGATTCACTGTGCATGAAAGGTCAGCCGGTTTGTCGTTGATCAGTATAGTGGGAGGAAGCTGTTTTAACCCCAGATTTTGGACCAGATCTTTTAGAGTGCCCGCTCCTTTGATCTGCACGCTGTCGCCGTCATTTAACACCTGATCGTCTGCGGCCGGTTCGCCGTTCAGGGTAATTGCCGGGCGGAGATATTTTTTTTCACCGCGGCAGTAAACATAATAATCTTCCGGATCATAGATATCCTTAATCATTACGGTAGCCGGCTGGCCCGGGGTCGCCGGTATAACTTCAATCTGGTCGTCCGGGTAGACCAGGTCTTCCAGGGTGGCCGGTTTTTTGTTAATCGATATGCTTGCGTTCTGCCCCGGTTTGCCGGGGAATAGTTTTACCCGTCCGTTGATGGTGATCCGTTTTGATCTTGACCCCAGGCTGATGAGCGAACCCGGATTGAAGCCGGCAATTATGAGCATCCGGCCCACTTTTACCGGGCCCGATTCCAGCAGGCGTACCACTTTCCCGTTTACGGTAACGTGGGCAAAGCCTAAAAATCTTTCGTTCAATGCTGAAAGGGCAATGCCCATTGGGGTCACGCACTCGGGACCTTTTAATTTTTTTCCGCTGTAGACGAAGCGGTTGAGCGCTTTATAGTCGCGCACCGCCACTCTTTCCAGAGGCAAATTTAATTTTTTCGCAAATTTATCGCGCAGTAGCGGGGTCTGGCTGGCTCCGCCGATACAGAAGAGCGCCCGTGGGGGGGACTGGTTGAAGTGCAGTATTTGCTCCGTAATCTTGCCGACGAGCTGATCTACAACCGGTTCGATCAAGGCCGCTATTTCTTCCCTGGTGGTGTTGACGGTATTGCCGATAATATCTTTAAAAGCGAATTTTTCTTCGCCGCTGCCCAGCTGTAGTTTTAGCTTTTCCGCTTCATTAAAAGCGAGTAGAAAGTGATCGGCGATTGCTTCTGTAATCTCGTCCCCGGCCAAGGGGACCATGGCGTAAGCAGTGATGGTTCCCTGGCGGGTGATGGCGATATCGGAGGTGCCCGCCCCGATATCCACCAGGGCTAAATTTAGCATGCGGTATTCGGGAGGGACCAGTGCATTAATGGCCGCGATCGGTTCCAGGGTGAGGCTGTGCAGCGATAGCCCGATTCTTTCAATGACCGTGAGGAGACTGTCAATAACGGTATGCGGCAAAAATGTGACGAGCAGAACCGCTCCCATGGAGCGGCCCCGCTGTGAAATCAGGCTGGAAATTTGATGGCCATCGAGGTAGTAGTGCACGATCGAGTAACCGATACAGTAAAGTGCTTTTTCGCCTTTTCCGGCGGTATCCGCGGACAGTTGCTCCTGTGCCTTTTTAACCCCTTCCATCTCCAGCTCGAGTACCGCTTCGGGCGTGATCCGCTGCTGAGGGTCCAGTTCCCGCCTGACTTCTACTGAAAGGGTGGTCAGGGCCCTCCCGGCAGCAGCAACTGAAACCCGTTGCAGCTTAACCTGGAGCTTCTTTTCAAGCTTCTTTTTAACCGTCAGGGCGGTTTCCGCCACTCCTTCAATATTATGGATCTGCCCGTCCAGCATATTTCTGGCCGGGTGCTCCGCAGTTTCGACATGCAATATCCTGATTTTGCCATTTTCAGAATAGCCTACCAGCCCGACGATGGTCCGCGTTCCTATGTCGAGGGCAAAGATCAGCTTCTCCGGATCGAACACCTTGTTGCCCACAGCTTCCGCACACCTCTCCCCAAAGCTCTTTTCCCTTAATTCGCTTTATTTTGCAACATTTCCTGCCAAAAAAATGCCGGTTGTCCCGGTTATTGCCATTTTATTACGGTATCGGTTGCCAGCACAGAAGGGTAAACTGCCGCGTGAGAGAAGAAAGATCCCAGAGCGGAGATAATATTTCTTCAAGGCCTTTGGGATGGGCTTCAGCGAAATACCGCCGATACTTGTAGCCCGGCTGGATGAAATCACTAAACCTGTTGGGGGGTATGGTTTCATAGACTTTCAAGCATATGTAAAATATGGTATGCTGACTTCAGTTACATTACCACCCAGAACACATGACCAGCTACAAATAGCTGAAAAAGCCGTCCGGTTCTTATCCAACAGTTTAATCGTCGGTAGGCTATCAATCACCACATAAATAGATAGAAGGTGACGATATGAAAGCAGTAGTAAAATTTTAGCTTTACTGTTTATTGCTGCCTTATTGATACTTAACGGATGGTTTTATCTGGCCGGCATGGCTTTGGAGCAGACCATATTAAGCAGCGATTACTATCAGAAGCTGAATGAGGAAATCGGGTATATCGATCAGATCTATGATGCGGTGCTGGCGGAACTGAAGGAGGAGCTCTTGGCGGAAATGCCGCCAGGAACCGCCGGAAAGGTTCGGGAAGAGTTTTTGGAGAGTTTTGATGAAATATTTTTAGACGCCTTTCCCAGGGAGTGGCTTGAGGTTAATTTTCTTCTTGCGGTGGACAATTTACTGTCTTTTATCAAGGGAGAGGAAGATGTCCTTACTTTTGTAATCGACCAGCGAGAAAACAAAATGCGCCTGGCAGAAACGCTGCGAGCCATCTCGGATCAGCTTGCTCCCGATTTCCCACATGATTCCGAACCATCACTTGAGTTAGGGATCGATGCCGTGATCGAAGAGATCATGCAGGAA
>JAAYGO010000078.1 GCA_012727685.1 Bacillota bacterium
AACAGCGGATGGAAGAGGTTTACGCCATCGGCGACTGCGACCGGGTCCGCAACGCCGGCGAAGCCATTCACGAAGCCTTCAAAGTGGCCTACCGCCTTTAATTATTAGTGAACTAAGCGATCATTGCCAGCAGTGACTTAAGATGCTATCTTAAAAGTGATTTAGTCAGGTTCAAAATTTCAACTCGAGAGGATAAAGGGGGCGGAGATCCGCCCCTCGTATATTTCATCCTGAGCGCAGCGAAGGATTTCTAAACTGGACTGCCAATTCCTTCGGGCTTTGCCCTCAGGATGGACAACAAGGAATTCTTTGACTCAGTTTATCCATGCCTTTATAATAGATCATGACATCAAAGCCCCCGAGGTTTGGCAGGGGCTTGTTTTTTGGAAAATATGGCTGCCCGGAGCATGATGGCATCACGGTAAATAAACGCGGGAGGAAAAATGCCTTTACTTAGCCTGCATGGAGTGAGCAAATCTTATGGCGCCCAGGCCGTTTTTACCGGCCTTTCGTTCCAGCTTGAAGCGGGGGAGAAAGTGGGCTTGATCGGGCCCAACGGCTCGGGAAAGACCACCCTGCTGCGCATTATCGCCGGCGAGCTGGAGCCGGACGCGGGGGCGGTGCACCTGGCCAGGGGGACGAGCACCGGCTACCTGGCCCAGCGGCTAGAGCCGGAAGCCGGAGGCACCCTGCGCCGCTGCCTGGAAGAGCCTTTGCGGCCTCTCTTAGAAATGAAGGAGGAGATGGCCGCCCTCGAGCGGGAGATTGCTGCCGCCTCGCGTCATCCGGAGAAAAAGGCTCGCCTCGAGCAACTGCTCGCGCGCTACGGCACTCTCTCGGACCGCTTTGCCGACGAGGGGGGCTACGAGCTGGATAGCCGCCTCTTGGGCGTGGCGCAGGGACTTGGCTTTTCGCCCGCCGACCTGGAGCGTGAACTCGCCAGATTCAGCGGCGGGGAAAAAAAGAGGGTCCACCTGGCATTTTTATTGCTGCAGGAGCCGGACTTGCTCCTGCTGGACGAGCCGACCAACTTCCTGGACATGGAGGCGCTGTTCTGGCTGGAAAAATTTTTACATGATTGGCGCCGTGCCATCCTGGTGGTCTCCCACGACCGCTATTTTCTGGACCGGGTGGTGGGGCGCATCCTTGCCCTGCAGGATGGCCGCCTCAAAAGCTACAGCGGCAATTATACCGCTTACCTGGCCCGCTTTCAACAGGAGCAAATTGAGCTGGCCCGGGCCTACCGGCAGCGGCAGGAGCTGCTGGCCCGTGAGACCAGGCTGATCCGGGAGTCGAAGGCCGACGAGCGCTCCAAGCGGCAGGCCCGCAGCAGGCAGAAGCGGCTGGAAAAGCTGGAACCGGTGCAGCGCCCGCTGGAAGAGCGTAGCTTTAAAGTGGGCTTCGATTACAGCGGGCGGGGTAGCGATCTGGTCATCGCCTTCGAGGGGGTCGCCAAATCTTTTGGCGGCAAGACACTGTTTAAAGATTTGCATTTTGAGATCCGCCGCGGGGAGCGGGTCGCCCTGGTCGGTCCCAACGGGGCGGGGAAATCGACGCTGCTGAAGATGATCGCCGGAGAGATCAAGCCCAGCGCCGGGAGAATCAAGCTCGGTCCCGCGGTGAAAGTAGCCTATTTTTCCCAGGAACAGGAGCAGCTCGATCCGGCGCGCACCCTGGTGGAGGAGATCATCGCCTCCTCCGATCTGGACCTGAAGGAAGCGCGGAGCCACCTGGCCGCCTACCTCTTTCAGGGCGATGAAGTATTCAAAAAAGTGGGCGAGCTGAGCGGCGGTGAAAAGAGCCGCTTCGCCTTGGCCCACCTGGCCTTGTCGGAGGGCAACTGCCTGCTCATGGACGAACCGACCAGCCATCTCGACCTGCCGGCGGTGGAGCAACTGGAGAGATCGCTGCAGAGCTATCCCGGTACTTTTATTGTTATTTCCCACGACCGCTATTTCTTGGACGGCCTGGTCGACCGGGTCATCCTGCTTTATGGCGGGACGGTCAGCTTTTTTGCTGGCGGATTTGGCGAATTCCTGCAGGCCAGGGAGAAGCTGTTGGAAAGGGAAGAAAAAAAACCGGTGCAGGCCGAAAAAGAGCGGCGCCGCCAGGTCTGGCTGGAACAGAAAGAGCGGCAGCGCCGGGAGCGGAAGCTGGCGAGCGAGCAGGAGCGCCTGGAGGCGCTGATCACCGAGTCCGAAGAGGCGATCGCCCGCCTGGAACGCTCCCTTGCGGATCCGGAGCGCGCCGATGACTACCAGTACCTCACCGCTCTCGGGGAGCAGTTGGCGGCCGAAAAGGAAAAGCTGTCGGACTTGCTCCAAAAGTGGGAAGAGGTCAGCAACCGCCTCGAAGAATTTGCCCATGAACAGGAATGAGTACGGTCCCGTTGTTTTGTTTGCTTAATCCATGGAAATATTTTATAATACCTTTAAGGAAAATATGGAAAAGCGGGGGACTATGCAGCAAGGAGAAGCATTTATTACCACACGCAGTGAAGCGGAAACGGAATACATCGGCACCTTGCTCGGTAAATATCTGCAGCGCCCCCTGGTCGTTGCCCTTTACGGTGAACTGGGCAGCGGAAAAACTGTCCTGGTGCGCGGTGCTGCCGCGGGGCTGGGGGCCGCAGACCGGGTCAGCAGCCCCTCTTTTGTCTTGATGAAAATTTATCAAGGCCGGCTGCCCATCTACCACTTTGATTTTTACCGCCTCGAAGATCCCGCCGAGCTTGATGAGCTGGGTTTGGAAGAATACCTGCCGGGAGAGGGGATCGCGTTCGTGGAATGGGCCGGGCGCTTTCCGGGAGAACTCCCACCGGAAAGGCTCGATATCAGAATTGAAAATTATGGAGAACAGGGCTCCAACAGCCGGCGTCTCTGGTTTGAACCGCACGGCGACCGCGCCGCCGCGGTAGTAGAAGATTTGATTGAAAACATTACCTGGCGCATTGACGGCACCTTGAATATGATTCCGCTCAACTGAGGAAAAGAAATTATGGAAAGAGTGCAGGGAGGCGGCTAAGACCTGCTGATTCTCGGCATCGATACCACAACCCTGGCCTGCAGCGTCGCGTTGCTGCGGGATGATGTTTTACTGGCCGAATTTACCCTCAATGTTAAGAAGACCCACTCGGAAAAGCTAATGCCCCTGGTGGATAAGCTGTTGCAGGAAAGCGGCGTAGAAAGGGAGCAGTTGCAGGCCATTGCCGTGGCCGCGGGGCCCGGTTCCTTTACCGGAATCCGCATCGGCGTGGCCACGGCCCGCGCCCTCGCTCAAGGATTGGCCATTCCCGCAGTGGGCGTCCCCACCCTGGAAGCCCTGGCCGAAGGGGTTACCGCTCCGGGAGCGCTCATTTGCCCGCTTCTCGACGCCCGCCGCAACCAGGTTTACACTGCCCTTTACCGGCGCGAAACGGGTTCGGCAGGCGGCCTGGAGCTGTTGATACCCGCCGCTGCCGTCTACCTGCCACCTTTCCTGGAACGGCTGCGGCAATATGATGAGCCGGTTATTTTTACCGGCGAAGGGATCAACAGCTACGCCGACGCTCTGGTCGCGGCCCTGGGCGATCAGGCCTGCCTGTCAGCGGGACCGTTGCGGGTTAACCGTGCCGCCCTCGTAGCCTTGCGCGGCCGAATCCACTTGGCAAAACAGCCGGAACCGGGTTACGGGGAACTGCTGCCCCTTTATCTGCGGCGTCCCGAAGCGGAGCGCCGCCTTGAGGAGAGAGGTTCAAAGTAGAAACCCATCTCTCCGCAGAGATGGCTGATTGTCTCTTGTATCGCTGGGACAAAGTTGCACCAGTGATTGTAAGTTCGCATTGTAGTTTTCTTCAAGGGATGTAGTTTTTTTAAGGGATGTATTTTCTCAAGGGAATAGATACTGTACGGTTCTAGTCCCCTCTCCCCCGGTGGGGGAGAGGGGGATTATGTGCGCCCGGCGATAGCTTGGCGGGGAGAGTCCGCTGTGAGCTTGTCCAGTGGGAATAATTAGCCAAAGACAAGGGTGTCCATCGCGAGGTGGAACCTGAAGGAAGCCGGAGGCAAAGTCCCGACCAAATTAACAAGAATCGCATACGAGGCTGCAATGGAGCGGACGAGTCTGCGAGCGCAAGCCGGATAATGAGAACGGTTCACTAATAGCAGTTGTGCGGGAGGAATTGCTTTGGAGAGCGCAGGAGGAAAGACCGGGCGCCCGCCGGTTGCCATTGAGCCGATGCGCGAGAGCGACCTTGATGCGGTGGCGGCCATCGAAGCCGCTTCGTTCGAACGACCCTGGTCCAGGCAGTCGTTCGAGGCGGAACTGGCCAACAGCCAACTTGCCTCCTATTACGTGGCCAGGCTGGAGGGCAGGGTAGTAGGCTACGGTGGTATCTGGGTAGTCATCGATGATGCCCACGTGACCACCCTGGCCGTGGACAAGGACTACCGGCGTATGGGTATTGCCGGCTTGTTGATGGAAACCTTGCTCGCGCAGGCCAGGCGGAGAGGGGCGCGCCGCATCTTCCTGGAGGTCAGGCCGAGCAACAGGCCGGCGCGGGCGCTGTATCGTAAATACGGTTTTTCCGTTTGCGGTGTGCGCAAGCGCTATTATCAAGACGAAGACGGCCTGGTCATGTGCAAGGAAAATATATCTGGCAAAGGTGCTATAACCGATGAAATCTGATGAAAAACGGATCTTAATCATGGGTATCGAAAGCTCCTGCGATGAAACGGCGGTTGCAGTTGTGGTAAACGGCAGCCGGATTTTAAGCAATCTCGTCGCTTCGCAGGTAGATATTCACGCCCGCTATGGGGGAGTGGTTCCTGAAATCGCCTCCCGCCGCCACCTGGAGCTGATCAACCAGCTCATTGACGACGCCCTGCGGAGCGCCCGGGTCAATTTACATGAACTGCAGGCGCTGGCGGTATCTTATGGTCCCGGCCTGGTGGGCGCCCTGCTGGTGGGAGTGGCCACGGCCAAGGCGCTGGCCTATGCAGCGCGGCTGCCCCTGGTGGCGGTAAACCACATCGAAGCCCACTTCTATGCGAACATGCTCACCGGCACACCGGTAGCCTACCCGCTCGTGGTTCTGATTGCCTCCGGCGGGCATACCGAACTCTTGCTTTACCGGCGCCCCGCCGAACCGGAACTCCTGGGACAGACCCGGGACGACGCCGCCGGTGAAGTTTTCGACAAGGTGGCGCGCGCCCTTAAACTCGGCTATCCCGGCGGACCGTTGATCGACCGGCTGGCAAAGTCCGGCAACCCGGAGGCGATTGCCTTTCCCCGCGCCTACCTCGACGAGGCGAGCCGCTACGATTTCAGTTTCAGCGGCCTGAAGTCGGCGGTGATTAATTACCTGCACCACCGCCAGCAAAAAGGAGAACCGGTTAACCTTCCCGACCTGACCGCTTCTTTCCAGGCGGCTGTAATCGAGGTGCTGGTGGAAAAAACGATTTGCGCCGCCCGCGATCATGGCGCCGCTACCGTGCTGTTGGCCGGTGGCGTGGCCGCGAACAGCCTGCTGCGCCGGAACATGGGCGAGCGCCTGGCGCAAGAACTGCCCGGCACGCCGCTCCGCTTTCCACCCCGGGAGCTATGCACGGACAATGCCGCCATGATCGCCGCCGCCGCCTACCCCCTTTACCAGGCCGGCCGGTTTGCCTCCCTTGATTTAAATGCCGTACCGGGGTTAACCGCCGGCAGTGGCGCCGCTAAGACCTAATGTACATGGGGCAGGTTCTCTAAATCTTAAAGGTTATTGCTTAGCCTGTAAAGAGAAGATCTACCAATTCCATCGCAATTTTGCCATCTTCGTCGTCATCGCGTATAATACCGCCCCCCTCCTGGACGCTGTCAATCTCTACTTGGGTACACAACTCCCGCAGCCTATCCAGCAAGTCATCATCGGCATCGAAATCGACGCCAATTGGAAACGATAATTCAGCCTGCTCAAAAGCCGTGCCGGCGGTTATTTTTTTCAGTAAGTTATGTTGTTTTTGAGTCAGCTTGATTATCATTTTATCACCTGTTATCTTTCTCGCCCGATTAGCAGGTGTCCTATAAACTGTTTCAAGCTGCCGGTTTCGGGGTTGACCGCTGCAGTTACTTTCGTATTAGCGGACGATTTGGTAGGTTTCCACTTCTGCCTATCCTTATTTTACCAATATTTAGGTAGCTTTTACAATGCCTCCGGATTATGGTATAAATTAAAGTAAAAATTCTGCGCCTACAATTTACTGGTTCTTTGTGCAGAACAAGCTATTATTTTATGTATACTAAATGTGGATAATGTGCATAACTGGGCATAATGCACACCATAAAGCATATTTTTTTGTGGATAAGCCTGTGCATAGTGTGGATTACTGTTATTGGGAATTTGGCCAAACTACTAATATATGCGCGTTTTTTCTGTTTTAGAACTGCCAATTTTGTCTACATAATTTGTTGACAAAAAATCTTTAAAGTCCGTTGATTGTATCGCTTTTCCCGTTTTGATATAATGACCACGGATTGCAGTCAGGAATGGCGCCGTAGGCGCATAATAATAGTAAAGCAAGACCGGAACCGCCTTTTGGACCGCAAGGACATATGCTTTGGTTATGATTAAAGCTCAAGGAGGATTTTTTTTGGCACTGCCGGCTGTAAAACGAATTCATTTCATTGGCATCGGCGGATACGGCATGAGCGCGCTGGCCTATGTGCTGTTAAAAATGGGTTATCAGGTCAGCGGTTCGGACCTTAAAGAATCGGCGATGACCAGGCGCCTTGCTGAAGAGGGGGCCCTGGTTGTTACCTCCGGCCACAGCCGGGAAAATGTTGAGGGCTGTGATCTGGTAATCTATTCCACCGCCATTCCGGATGACAACCCCGAGCTGAGCGCAGCGCGCGCCAGCGGAGTTCCCGTCTGGCACCGTTCCGAGCTGCTGGCCAATTTACTCAATGAACGCTACGGCATTGCCGTAGCGGGCACGCACGGCAAGACCACAACCTCGACGATGATCGCCCTGTTGCTCGAGAGGGGAGGCCTTGACCCTACCGCCATTATCGGGGGGACGGTGCCCGCATTTGGCGGCAATGCCCGTTTCGGGCAAGGCCGCTACCTGGTAGCCGAAGCCTGCGAGAGCGATCATTCCTTTCTGCGCTATTACCCCCGGCTGGCGGTCGTCACCAATATCGAGCCGGATCACCTCGAGCATTACGAAGGCAACTTTGAGAAAATGAAACAGGCTTACATTACTTTTTTAGAGCATTTGCCTGCGAATGGGTGCGCGGTGCTCTGTAGCGACGATCCCTGCCTGAGAGAGCTGGCCCGCCGTCTGGAAAGGCCTGTAGTTACATACGGCCTAAACGGGGAAGCGGAGTTTGAAGGCCGCCACATTGTTTTGAGCGGCATAAAATCCAGTTTTGTCCTCTATCACAAGGGCGTCCCGGTTACCGGGAAGGTTGCGCTGCAGGTGCCGGGGCGGCATAATGTCAGCAACGCGGTGGGTGCGCTGGCCGCGGCCGCTCAACTGGGACTTGATTTGCAGGAATGTGCCAAGGCCTTGCACGACTTTTACGGTGCCGGACGCCGCTTCGAGATTTTGGGCGAAGCCGGCGGAATCACAGTAATCGATGATTATGGCCACCATCCCACCGAAATAAAGGTTACCCTGAAAGCAGCCCGGACTGGCGTCGGGCGGATCTGCTGCATTTTTCAACCGCACCGCTATACCCGAACCGCTTATTTATTTGAAGATTTCGCCCATGCCTTTAATTCTGCCGACCTGGTGCTGCTGCACCGCATCTATGCCGCCGGAGAAAAGCCGATCGCTGGCATCACGGCGGAAGCGCTGGCTGCCCGCATCAGCGCAGTAAAGGGAGAACCGGTCTATGCTTCCGACAGCATGGCGGAACTTGTAGAACGGGCTCTCGCCTTTGCCCGTCCCGGCGATACGATCCTGGTCATGGGTGCCGGCGATATTAACAAGGCGGGCTATGCCATCCTGGAGCGCCTAAAAAATCGCCCTTAAGATGGCGGGACAATGGCTTGCCAGAAAACTGCGCTGCCGTAACAAGGCAGGCAGGAAATAGGAAATATTTATGGAATACTAAGTGGCAATGATTGCGGTGTTCTTTAAGAGGCGGTCTCTCTTGGAAGGAGTCTTTGCATGAAGATATTGATGCTGCACCAGTTTTTTTCGACTAATCACAGCGTTCGGAACAACCGCTTTTTTGAACTTGGCTGCCGCCTCGTTTCCCAGGGACACCAGGTTACCGTGATCACCGGCAACGCCGGTCTCAAGTTGCCTTTAGGTAATCGAAAGATCGGGTTGCTGCAAACCAGCGGTATGGCTGTGGTAGCTTTAAATCTGACCTACGATTACCGGATGAAACCTTTTAAAAAAGCAAGGCTGCAGATGGCTTATGCCCGGCTGGCTTCGCACCAGGGACGCCGCTTACCCCGTCCCGACCTGATCTGCGCTGTCTCGCCTCCGCTGGCGACTACTTTGCCCGCGGTTTCGTTAAGCCGGTTTCATGGCGCTCCCCTTGTCCTGAATTTGGAAGAGCTCTGGCCGGAGGCGGCGGAACAGCGCGGCACCCTGCGCAATCAAACCCTGATTGCCCTGGCGCGGCGCGTTGAGGCCAAAGCGTGCAACCACGCTTTTCGCATTTTCGCCTTCGATCGCAGTACCGCCGAAGCCATTAAAGATGTGGTAAACGTCCAGAAAAAGGTGCTGCTGGTGCGGGATCTGGAGAGCCACTGGCAGCAATTTGAAACGGTGCTGCGTGAAGCTACGGGTGAAGCTGCGGGAGAAATCGGTAAAACGGGCGGTTAAGTTGCGCAGCAATTTGGGTATCATATTTAGTTAGAGATCATTCATGAAGGGGCAATCCTGAAGTGGCTAAATCGGGTACTTTTTCTCACGGCGGCTCTTCGCGCCGCGCCAGTGTTTTGAACATCATCGGGGCAATTTTAATTACCGGCGGTTTAGTACTGCTCGGTTATTACGGTTACCTGAAAGGGACTGTGCTCTATAACCAGCACCAGCTAAAAGAGGCATACCGGGAATCATTTTTCGAAATTCCGGAGGCGGCGGAGCCCTTTCGCCGGGTGATCCTGACCGAATGGCAGCCAACCCGGCTGCAGATCCCCAAGATCGGCGTTGACCTGATGGTGATCGGCGGCGAAGGCGCTGATGTCTTTGATGAAACCCTCTTGGACAAGGCCCCGGTCCACTTTCAGATGAGCGATCTCCCCGGCACGGAGCCCGGCAATGTGGCCATCGCCGGGCATCGCGGCAGCCGCTGGGGTTTTTTCACCGACCTGGATCTCCTTGAGCCGGATGATGTGATCTATCTCGATACGGCCGGCTACCGTTTTACCTACCTGGTAGAATGGATCCGGATCGTAGACCCGTATGACTGGAGCGTAATCGATAGCACCGATTATCCCGCCCTGACCCTGCAAACCTGCGAACCGAAAACCGGACCCTCCACCCATCGCCTGATCGTGCGGGCAGCCCTGGAAGAAGTGGCTCCCGCACCCCAGGAGTGACTGGTTAATAGCCCTTTGTTCCCTTGTGAAAATGCGGTAGCCGAACTTAAGCCCTCTTCAGCCTGAACCTTTACGTACCCTGTCATTCTGAGCGAAGAATCTCTTTATACTGCTTCTGCCTTCTTGCCACTTTTAATTTCAAGCTTTCTTCTTCATTACGTCCTTCCGCGGCCATAGCACGGCCTGCAGGCTCTCCCGGTAGAGCTTCCGGTTTAAAGCTCTCCTATTAACAGAGTAGACGGCCATGCCCCGCCGGGCGGGGGCACCATCAGGGAATGTAAATGTTGCCGAGGGCAGGGTGAGGGGGGCTGAATCCCTCTACCCATTTTAAGAGCAGATTAAGTTGCCCAGGCAGATTTTGCTTCAGAAAAAAATTTTATGTAAATCGACATAACTAGAGGATTTTTGACAAAAACGTTGAATAACTCTACATACATAGAAAAAGAGATAAAAAATGGATTTTTCAGGGAGAAGAAAAAAATGATTTTCCGCAAAATAGAGAATCGTTGCAGTTTCCCCGCATGGCTTCTGCTTCTCGTATTCTTGCTACTCTGCTTCGGCCTGGATATGATCGCGCTGGCCGAGGATAGTCCGGCCGGCTCTCCTGTAATATCCCTTTTTACCATCAATTATGGTGATCCGGATACAGCTTTGCACGAGGTTACTTTGCAACTCGATGCTGCCGATGATGTAACGGTTCGGGAGCAGTTGATGGTTCGTTTTTCCAACGATGAAATTGAATGGTCCGACTGGACAGCCTTCCAGGAAGAGTGGGCATGGTCGCTTTCCCCGGGGGATGGCTTGAAGACCGTTTACGTGCAGGTTAAAGATGAAGACGAAAATGTCAGCACGTCTTCCGCTTCCATCCGGCTCTTTGTGCCGGTCGAAGGGGTCTCCCTGGACTGGGAGACCCTGATGCTGGATCTGGACGGCGAGCCGATCATGCTGACGGCCACGATCACCCCGGAAGATGCTTCCATGAAAGAGCTAACATGGTCTTCCAGCAATCCCGCCGTAGCCACCGTTTCCGGAGATGGCCTGGTTACCCCGGTTGGCAAGGGAGAGGCTGAGATCACGGCAACCACCGTGGACGGTGGATTCACCGCCACGTGCCATGTTACGGTAAGCGACGCTCCGGAAATCGATCCTTCCGTCAACTACGGCGATGTCAACGGAGACGGCGCGGTCGATGTGGGGGATGCCGTTCTCGTCTTGCGCTCCATCGTGGAGCTGGTGCAGCTAAGCGAAGCGCAGCTTGCCGCAGCCGATGTCAACCTCGATGCGGTGGTCGATGTGGGCGACGCCGTCATCATCTTGCGTCATATTGTGGGCCTTGTGCCCAGCCTTCCCGTAGAGCATGTGGTCACTCCGCCCGGTGAAGAGCCGCCTGTCGAACCGGGTCCCCCGGACTTACCTGACGTGGCTCCGACGGGTAAACTACTTGGTGCCACATACCGGGTCTGCACAACGGCGGAAGTGGAAGTATCAGTTCTGAACGTGCGCAGCGGCCCGGGCGTCGACTGCAGTATTATCGGATCTGTTTCACGGGGACAGCGTTTTATCGTCCATGAGGAAAGGGAGACCGATCACAGCGAGTATAACCGCTGGTACCGGATCAACTACAACGGCAACCCGGGCTGGATCGCCGCTACATATACCTCGACCACAGACATTTTGTATGGTCTCGATTACTGGTCCAACTTAACCCGCCTGACCGATGCGCCGGAAGGCCTGGAGCCGGGAGACTATAAAATAAACAGCGAATATCGTTTCCTTTTATCCCGGGGCGGCAATCTCATACCCACGGATGTTTACTTTAACTTCCTGGAACAGATCCCGTATGCCCGGCTGCCGCTGGATCGCCCGGCACCGGCCATGGTCACGGAGAGCTTCCTCGCCCAAAGGTCAGGGAGCATCTATCCGGGCACCCCGTTTGCCGATGTCGATATTGCCGACGAATTCATGGATGCCCAGGAGACCTGGGGAGAAAACGCCGTTTACTTAATGGCCCATGCCGCCCTGGAAAGCGCCTGGGGCACCTCGCAAATCGCCCGGGATAAAAATAATATCTTTGGCTACATGGCTTACGACGGCAGTGCTTATTCCAGCGCGGCCACTTTCCGTTCACTAGAAGATTGCATCATGCAGGTAAGCGGCTTTATCCGCCGTGCCTACCTCAGCGCCGGGGGCTCTTACTTCCATGGCCCCCATCTCGTAGGGATGAACGAAAAATACGCCACAGACCCCATGTGGGCGATCAAGATCGCGCGGATCATGCAGAGCATCCTCAATTTCAGCGAATACACCCTCGTGGAGAAGGAGCTGGCTAAAGGCGTTACCGATGCTTCGGTTAAATTGCGCACCGGACCGGGGACAAGTTACGCGGAGATTGCCACCCTGCCCGCAGGAACCTCCGTGGAGATACTGGGATCGAAACTGATTTCCAGCGTCAACTGGCTGAAGGTGAATGCCGGTGAAAGAAGCGGTTGGCTTAGCGGAGACTACGTCGAACTGGTTACTTGCCCGCGCGCTGCCGTCTATTTTGCCGACTGGTACAAAGAAGGGGAAGAGGATACAAAGCTGCGCGTCCGCAGTGGTCCGGGGACGAATTATGATATTAAGGACAACCTTAAGTTTGGCCATACTTTTACCATTACGGGGATTGATTCTGACTGGTACCAGATATCCTATTCCGGCGCAACTGATCCACGCTGGGTCAGCGCAGAATACGTAATTGTCAACTGGTAGATGGCCATGGAGATTTTGATGAAAATCTATAGAGGAAAACAGGTTTTACCGTTCGCCTGCGCGCTCCTGCTTGCTCTGGGCCTTGTTTTGATGCCGGGTAGCGGTTTTGTCGCTGCTGCCGCCGAAGCTACGCTGTCCGTGAGCAGCGCCTCCGGCGGGGCTGGCGAGACCGTTGGCGTCAGCGTCACGATCCGGGGCCTGGATAAGCTCGCCGGGGTAGCCGGTATTTCGGGTGGACAATTTGAGCTATCTTACGACCCCGCCGTTGCTTCCGTCGAAAGTATCAAGCAAGGCCGCGCCATTGGAAGCGATTTTCTATTCCTGGGCAACAGCGCTTACACGGAAAAGAGCATCAAAGTGGTCTGGGCGTCGGAAAGCGCTCTCGTAAGCGCTGACGGCGA
>JAAYGO010000145.1 GCA_012727685.1 Bacillota bacterium
CACACCGGAATCCTCCGATATTTTAAATTGTAGAAAGGGTTTTTGCAAAATTCTGCAGAAAAAGGTTCCGATAAGAAAAAATACTATAAAGCAGGTGTGTGCAATGACGGCTCATCATATGAGCAAAACCGGGCGCGCTTTAATTTTGCTGGTTTTTGCCGCCGTTGTATTGAGCTTCGCTTTCTTTGCCATTTTTGCAAACATTATTTTCCAGGAAGGCAACCCGCTGCCGCTGCTGAGCGTCATCATGAAACTTGAGTTTTCAGACCAGGATATCATCCGGATGAACGGACAAGGGTACCGCTTGCTCCAGAAATACGGACCGGAAGATCAACTGACCGAGTACCTCGCCGGCTTCGATTGGATTTTATCCGAACGCCTTGGCTCGTGTCTTTGCTATGAGAAAAACGGGCAAAAGCTGACTGCCGAAGCGCGCATGTTTACCCGCCGTTATGTGGTCTATGAATTGGACCGGGAGCCATAAGCCGTGCGCGATTATTATTGAGAGCGGCGGTTACTCAAGCAATTATGCCTCGTGCGATAAAAGAGGCCGAAAAGGGAAGCATCTATAGGCCCGGAAAGATAAACTAGCTTATAATACAGCCACAACCCGGGTCCCCGCTTTGCCCTGCAACGCCCTGGTGGCACTATCCAGCGCCGTGATGATGGCGCAGCGCCCTTTTCCCCGGGACACAAACCGGATTGCCGCTTCAACTTTCGGTCCCATACTGCCGGCGGCAAAATGACCGGCAGCAGCATAGGAGGCAATCTCTTCAATTGTTACTTCGGCCAGCAACTGCTGGTTGGGAGTCCCATAGTGCAGATAAGCACCGGGCACATCGGTCAGGATTAGCAACAACTGTGATTCCACTGCATCGGCAAGCAAGGCAGCGGCCAGGTCTTTATCGATCACCGCCTCAATGCCCTGGTAGCCGCCGCCCGGTTCTTCCACCACGGGAATGCCTCCGCCGCCGGAAGCGATCACCAGGCATGAACTTTGCACCAGTTGCTTGATCACCTTTTCCTCCAGCAGCCTTTGGGGCTGCGGCGAAGGAACCACCTTTCGCCATCCCCGGCCCGAATCTTCAATCCAGGTTTCATTTTTCTCTTTCATATAATGCGCCGCCACTTCGGCACTGTAGAAAGAACCGATCGGCTTGGTTGGATTCTGAAAGGACGGATCATCTGGATCCACTAGCACCCGCGTGATCAGGGTGACGACCTCGTGAGGCGAGCCTGCCGCGACCATAGCCCGATGCAGCTCCTGCTGGAGCAGGTAGCCAATTTGGCCCTGCGACATGGCACCGCACACATCCAGCGGCATCGCCGGGGTTTGATCGGCTGCCATTTCGTTTTGCAGCAGGATTTTCCCAACCTGGGGCCCGTTGCCGTGGGTGATCACCAGGTCATGCTCGCGCGCCAGCTCCACCAGTTGCCTGCAGGCAAGGCGAAGATTGACCAGTTGTTCCCCCACAGTCCCCTCTTGTCCCGCCTTGAGCAGGGCATTGCCACCGAGAGCTACGGTTATACGCATCTGAGATCAAATCTACCTCCTGTCTTCTTGGCTGGGTTTATTTTATCTAAAATATCCTTAACTTTAAGTAATGACCACTCCTCTGAGGAAGCGTCTTCCATTATGCAGCCATTTTCCATTTAATTGTGATAAGCGCACAAAAAAATTGACAAATGCTGTTCAGATTTGCTAATCTTTAATCAGGATCTCTTAAGGAGGAGTAGCGGTGCATATGCCATACGGAATCACGATTAGGGAAGCGCTTTCCTCGAGCCACGCCCGCCGGCTTCGTCTCTTGGGCGGCCGAAACGGCCTGGAGCGAGTGATCAAAACAGTCGCTTTGCTAAATTCCCCGGCGGCGCTGGATAGTTTCACCAGTGGCACCCTCCTATTGGCCCCTGGAGAGCTTTTATCGCAAACTCCCGGGCTAATCGACACGCTGATGCCCCGCATGGCGGAAAGCGGCGGCGCCGGCCTGGTCGTAAAACCGGGACAAGCGGACTCCCCCATCCCGGAAGCGCTGGTTCGCAGTGCCGACCGCTATAACATCCCGCTGCTGGCGATGCCCGCAAACCTTTCCTTTGCTGAAATTACCGCGTCTCTCCTTTTCCTGATCTTAGAACAACAAAATAAAGTGCTGCAAAATCTGGAACAGTCCTACCAGGAACTGAAGCGAAAAATGCTGGCGGAAGCCGAACAAAACTACCGCACGGCATTTATCGACATTCTCCTTTGCGGTGATTATGAAAGCGAAACAGAGATGATCGAGCAAGGCCGCGCCTTGAATCTTGACCTGTCGAAACCGGCGGCAGTAATGATCATCAACGACAATAATAGCTCCCCTCTAAAAAGTCCGGCTAACACCGAAATCATGCTTGAAGCGATCAACGGCTTTCTCGAAAACCAGCAAAGGCGCTATCACCTGGTAGCCGGAATCAAAGGCAATAAAACTGTGATTATTACTGAAGCCGGCGGAAAAAACTCCCTGGACAATCTGAAAAATCTTGCTTCCGCCCTGGTCGACCACATCAATGCTGCTATTGACACGAAACCGGCCTTAAATGTAGGTATCGGCCGGCCTTACCCCATCAAAAAAATCAACCGTAGTTACCAGGAGGCCTGCGAGGCGCTGAAAATCTGCCGCCTCTCAGATAGTATCAGCCCGGTTCACTTTGATGAACTGGGATTCTACAAGATCTTGAGCGAAAAAAATAGGCAGGAATTGGAACAGTTTGTTGAAGATCTGCTCCAACCTGTTTTCAAATACGACCGGGCCAAGAATGGCGAACTGATCAACACGCTAAAAACCTATTATGAGGTTAATCGCAATTTAAAAATGACTTCCAAGAGAATGCTTACCCACTATAATACCATTCTCTACCGGATCAGAAAGATTGAAGAACTGACCGGGGTCAACCTCTCCAATCCGGAAAGCGCCCTGAATATGGAGATCGCCATCCAGATTCTAAAACTATTCCGGACAGACACCTAAAGATTTAGGCCGGTGCCCGGCCGTCTTTCAGGCTGATGCCTCTGCGCGCCTTCTCGGCCCCACTTAGAGATTGTTGGTAAGGTAGTACTGCAAAATATTTTCCGCGCGGCGGAAAATTTTCGCAATCAGGGCCACCCGGATCCACATCCCGTTGCGGACCTGGCGCCAGTATCCGGCCCGGGGATCCTTGTCCACTTCCACGGCAATCTCCTTCCGGCGGGGCAGCGGATGCAAAATTACCCCGTCTGCCTTAAGCAAGGAGAGATGCCGCTCTTGGAAGGAATATTTATCGATATCGATCACGGCGTTAGTATTGTCTACGGCATCCCACTCATCCTGCAGGCGAGTCATGTAGATGGCGTCCACCTTGGGAATCACGGATTCAAAGTCCTCGACGATTTCATATTCAGCACCCTGTTCATCAAGGTAATCGAGGATATCCTGGCCAATCTGGAATTCCGGCGGTGCTACGAAATACTGTTTGACCCCCTCAAACCTGGTCAATAAACCGGCCAGGGAGCGCACGGTGCGGCCCCGCTTGAGATCTCCCACAAAGGCAATGCTCTTATGGTCGATTCCATCCCGATGCGCAAAGCTGCGGCGCAAGGTGTAGATATCCAGAAGCGCCTGAGTGGGGTGCTGATCCTTTCCTGAACCGGCATTAATCACCGGCACCGGCCGCGCGGTTTCGTCAAGCAAGTTGGCAATCTTTTCGGCAAAATTAGCGCGGGGGTGCCGCATGATGATCAGGTCGAAATAAGAAGAAAATGTCCGGACCGTGTCTTCCTCCGATTCTCCCTTTACCTCCGAAGAGGTTTTCGGATCGCGCACCTCGGCGCATTTAATGCCCAGTACCTGGCAGGCGCTGTAAAAAGAGAGGAAGGTTCGTGTCGACGGCTGGACAAAATAGAGCATGGCCCGTTTATGATTCAGGGTCGAACCAAGATACTCCATGCCCGCCTTGGTTTTGGCGATTGCCCGGATCTTATCGGCCAGATCGCTTAGTTCTTCCAGGAAAGCGCGGCTGAACTGCTGGACATTGATGCAATGATAAATGTGGTTGCTCTCCGCCATGAAAAACACTCCTTCTTTATTACATTCCGGACCGTTCTTGCCACCGCTGCGGCAAGGGCTCGCCATTGGAGTACAGGTGTCTTGCTAAGTCCTATTTTATCCCCTTTACCCCTGCAATAAGTTACCACAAATCTTCGCCACGGGCAACAAAAAAATACATTTTTTTTCCCAATCAATCTCCCAAACACCTGTTCTATTTTGGGTGGCGATCGTGTATAATGATTTCAGAACAGATGTTCTAACACCTAGCCAAAGGAGCGACCGCGTTGACCCAAAGCAGGCGCACGATTTTCCTGGCGGATATGCAATCGTTCTATGCCAGCGTGGAGATCGCCCGCAACCCCTCCCTGCGCGGCAAACCGCTAGTGGTCTGCGGCGACCCGGCGCTGCGCCACGGCATTGTGCTCGCAGCCAGCCCGGAAGCCAAGGCTTACGGAATCAAGTCCGGGCAGCCGGCCTGGGAATGCAGGCGGCTTTGCCCCTGGACCGTGTTCGTGCGCCCCCACATGCAAACCTATATCGACTATTCGCTCCGGATTACGCGCATCTTCGAGCAGTTCACCGATCGCGTGGCCCCCTACTCCATTGACGAACAATTTTTGGATCTGACCGGCTGCGAAAAGATTTTCGGCCCGCCCCGCGAGATTGCCGCCGCCATGATCAAGCGGGTCTGGGAGGAAACCGGCGTCCGCTGCCGCATCGGGCACGGCGAAAACCCGCTCCAGGCCAAAATGGCCTGTGATCGTTTTGCCAAGCACAGCAAAGCCGGTTACTTCGAGCTGAACCATGACAACTACAGCGTTTACACTAAGGATCTACCAATCGGTGATCTCTTCGGGGTGGGGCACCGCATGGAACGTAATTTTCACCGCATGGGTGTGCGCACCATCGGCCACCTGGCGGGGCTGCCGCGGGAAACACTGGTCCGGCGCTGGGGGGTAAACGGCGAGCTGCTCTGGTTGAACGCGCACGGCATCGATTATTCCACGGTGCCGCCCGCCGTCGGCAGCGCGGCGGTGCAAAAGGGGGTCGGCCAATCGCTGACCCTGCCGCGGGACTACGCGGCCCTCAAGGAGATCGAGGTGGTGCTGCTGGAGATGACCGAGGAGGTTTGCTACCGGGCGCGCGCCCTGGGGCGGAGAGGTACAATCGTAAACGTCTACTGCCGCGGCGCCGATTTCGACCATCCTTCCGGCTTCTCGCGCCAAAAAAAACTGCCCGAAGCCACCGCCTTCGCCACGGACGTTTATCCCTTTGTCTGCCGCCTTTTCCGCCGGCACTGGGACGGCAAGCCGGTACGCACGCTGGGGGTGGCTTTAACCGGGCTGGTGGACTGCAGGGAGCAGCAGCTTTCATTCTTCAGCCGGCAGGAGAAAAAAAACGCTCTCAACCGGGCCATGGATGTGGTGCGTCAGCGCTACGGCAAGACCGGCCTCTTCCGGGCCGCCTCCCTGACCCCCGGCGCCCAGCTCTTCCCCCGCGCCACCCGCATCGGGGGGCACGAGGCATGAGCAAGAAGCTCTACCACCAGTTCGCCTGCAGCAGCCTGATCCTGCCGGAGCACCGCGCGCAGTTGCAGCACGCCCGCGATCAAAAGCGGCGCCAGGAAGAGCTCCGCCGCCCGCTGCTAGATGAACAGGAAGCAGAGCAGTTTCAATACGCCCTGGAGCAATCGCAACACTGCGGCCTAGCGCTGCGCGTCACCCTCCTTTCCGGCGACGGCTACCGCACCGTTACCGGCATCGCCTGCCGCACCGACCCCGTTTCCGGCAAAATTTTCTTACACACCGCCTCCGGAATCCGCGCCGTCTCCACGGCGGAAATCATCGCCGTCACCCTGGAAAAGGAGGGCGGGGACAGTTCATAGCGTTGCTTACTTGATGAAGCGTATGGCCAGGGGATAGCGGTAGACTTCGCCGTTGCCGGCCTTGATCGCGGCGGTGATCGTAAATACCAGGTGGACAATCAAGAACGCGGCGAACAGCAGCGGGATGAAGACCAGGGCAACCCGGGGGAAATATGCGGCTGTGACCAGGTAAAGGCCCATTAGCACGACCACATAGACGATGGCGGTAATAACGGCAAATAACATCAGCGAAATTTGAAAATTCAAGGACTGTTTGCCGTGCTCGTCCACCAGGGGCAGGTCGTCTTTTTTAAGCAGCCAGATGATCAACGGCACCAGGATATTGCCCAGGGGAACCCCGAGATATATGGACAGCGCCCCCAGGTGGCAGAATATTCCCCACGTACGCCCATCCCTTTGATCAATTTCTTCCACGCTACGACCTCCTTTTTCAGTTAGATATTATTAGATACTATAGTATTTCTCATAAAGAATACAGCCTGGCGTCCCCGTATGACTTTACTGCGGTTCGCCGGGATCGTATTCGAGCAGATCGCCCGGCTGGCAGTCCAGCTCACGGCAGAGGGCTTATTAGCTTAAAACTGGCGGAACCTCGACCCGGGCACGCCGCAGATTGGGCAGCGCTCGGGGGCTTCATCTTCTACAGTATAGCCGCAGGCAGGACAGATATAAATTTGATTCATATCGATGTCTTTGCCTTCTACAGCAGCCTGCAGCGCTATCCTGTACTTTTCTGCATGAATTTTTTCCGCTTCCAAGGCATAACTGTGGCTTTTTGCCGCCGCATCCTCTCCCTGCAGCTTCGCCACAGCCAGGTAGGCCTCATACATCTCATCAATTTCAAAATTTTCTCCGTCCAGGGCGTCCTGCAAGTTATCGGTTGTGGCCATCTTTTTCCCCATGGCCTTGAGATGATTGCGGGCATGCACCCTTTCGGCGTAAGCGATGGCTTCAAATAGCCTGGCGATATTCTCTAGACCTTCGTTGCGCGCGATTTCTGCATAAATCTGATACTTGGTGTTGGCCTGGCTTTCACCGGCAAACGCCTCCATCAAAGTTTTTTCAGTCATTTCGCGCACTGCCGATCACTCTCCTTTTTGTTTAATTATACCATAATCACCTCTTCGCCCTCAGGATGACATCAAGGGGCTGCCCTTTGTAGACAACCCCTGAATCTCTTCATTGTGCTTTGCCGTCAACAAAACTCATATTTTTTCCAGCACTCCGGCCAGGGTCGGCTCGCCGATCTCCTGCAGCTCGTAGCGGACCCGCACCGAGGGTTTATTGATGGTGATTAGCCGCCGCAGATCAATGGGGGTAGCGATCACCACCAGGTCGGCATCGGAGCTGTTAATCGTCCGTTCCAGGTCTTGCATCTGCTTGGCGCCGTAGCCCATGGCCGGCAGCAGCGAGCCGATATGGGGATATTTTTCAAAGGTGGCTTTGATCGTGCCAACGGCAAAGGGGCGGGCATCGATCATTTCGGCGGCGCCGTATTTCCGGGCTGCGATTACACCCGCGCCGTAAAGCATTTCGCCGTGGGTCAGGGTGGGACCGTCTTCGATGACCAGCACATGTTTACCCCTGATCAGCTCGCCATCATCCACGAAAATTGGTGAAGCGGCCTCGACCACGATGGCTTCCGGATTAGCGAGCCTGACATTTTCCCGCACCGTATCGATTCCCCTGGCATCCGCCGTTTCAACCTTGTTGATGACCACGACGTTGGCCAGGCGCAGGTTTGTTTCTCCGGGATGGTAAGAGAGCTCCTGGCCCGGGCGATGGGGGTCGACCAGGGTGATATGGATGTCGGGCTTGTAGAAAGGAATATCGTTGTTGCCGCCGTCCCACACGATCACGTCTGCTTCTTTTTCCGCTTCCGCCAGTATTTTGCCGTAATCAACGCCGGCATAAACGATCACGCCGTGGTTGATATGCGGTTCATATTCTTCTCTCTCTTCGATTGTACAGTTATGCGCATCGAGATCTTGATAATCGGCAAAGCGCTGGCAGACCTGCTTGGTCAGGTCGCCGTAAGGCATGGGATGGCGGATCGCCACCACCCGCTTCCCTCTTTCTTTCAGCAACTGGCACACCCGCCGGGTAGTCTGGCTTTTACCGACACCGGTGCGCACCGCGGTGACCGCCACCACCGGCTTTTTCGACTGGAGCATGGTGGTTTTCGAACCCATCAGCCGGAAGTCGGCGCCAGCAGCCAGCACCGTGGAGGCGCGGGACATCACATACTGGTGGCTGGTGTCGCTGTAGGCAAACACCACCTGATCAATGGCGTATTTCTTGATCAGGTCGGCCAGTTCGCTTTCCGGATAAATCGGAATCCCTTCCGGATAGAGGCTGCCGCATAGCTCCGCCGGATAAACCCTTCCCTCGATGTCGGGAATCTGGGTAGCGGTGAAAGCAACCACCCTGTATTCCCGGTTATCTCGAAAATAAACGTTGAAATTATGAAAATCCCGTCCCGCTGCACCCATGATCAACACTTTTTCCGGTTCCACAACACATCACCATCCTAAAATAAAGTTTGCTGGTTCTTTTTTATTACATCACCAGAGACAGGATTGCTTTTTGTACATGCAGCCGATTTTCAGCCTGGTCGAAGACAATGGAGTGCGGCCCATCCATGACGGCGTCGGTGATCTCCTCCCCCCGGTGTGCCGGCAGGCAGTGCATCACCAGGACATCGCTTCGGGCCTGAGCCAGGAGGCTCTCGTTGACCTGATGGCGGGTGAAAGCTTCAATCCGGCGGGTATGTTCTTCTTCCTGCCCCATGCTGGCCCAGACATCGGTATAGATAATGTCAACATCTTTTACTGCTGCGAGCGGGTCATCGTGTATTTCAATCCGGGCGCCGGTTTGCGCGGCGTCCGCTTGGGCTAAACGGAAGATTTCAGGATTGGGTTCAAATCCCGCAGGAGAGCAAACCGTCACATGCATTCCTACCTTGGCCCCGCCAAACATCAGCGAGTGGGCCACATTATTACCGTCACCGATATAAACCAGCTTTATTCCTGCCAGGCAACCCTTCTTCTCTTTAATCGTAAACAGGTCCGAGAGGGCCTGGCAGGGATGCAGCAGGTCTGTGAGGCCGTTGATCACCGGAACAGTGCCATACTTAACCAGATCGAGCACATCCTGGTGAGCAAAGGTGCGGATCATGATCCCGTCCAGGTAGCGCCCGAGCACCCTGGCTGTATCGGCAATGGTTTCACCGCGTTTCAGTTGGAGATCGCCGGCATTTAAAAAGAGGGCGTAGCCTCCCAGTTGCCACATGGCCACCTCAAAGGAGATGCGGGTGCGCGTAGAAGGCTTCTGAAAAATCATGCCCAGTGTTTTTCCGCGCAGGGGATGATAGATTTCACCGAGTTTTTGCTTCATTTTAAGGATATGAGCCGTATCCAGAATTTGATTAACCTCTTCACGGGTTAAATCATGGATGGAAACCAGGCTCTTTCCTTTCATATCTACCGCCATTTTTATAACCCCCCTTGAAAGAAGTCTCATTTTCTTGCCTTATTTTTCCCGCTTTACCGGCAGCTATGAAAACGGTCCCTGGTACTTTTTGACCTAAACATATTCTTCCTGTTAAAAACAAATCCTGCTTAATCTTGCAAAGTAAAGCTAAAAAACTCCGGCCGTGGCGGCCCGGGGCAGCCACGGGATAAAAATCCTGCCAAGATCAAGATCTAGCTACTTAGAGCGAAATCGAAACCATAGCAACCAATTGATAGTAATTCTGACAAAACCTTTACATATTCTTGATTATTACGTTAATCTTCTCCGGTAAAATTAACTCAGAAAGGATAAGGAGCTGCAAGTTCATGAGCTTGATCAAAATATTACAATGGCTTGTGTTCTTGTATGGCCTTTATTTTTTATGTATCGCCACGGCGGGGCTTTTTAATAAACTCCCCTGCCGTGAACATAAGCCTGCCTCACGCTTTGCCATCATTGTCCCGGCGCACAACGAAGAGCTCGTCTTGAGCAAGCTGTTGTCCAACCTCGCGGAACTGGATTATCCCAAGGGACTGTACGATGTATACGTCATTGCCGATCACTGCACCGACGGGACCGCCCTGGTGGCGCGCCGCTACGGCGCCATCGTCTGGGAGCGCTCCGGGGGGCAAAGAGGCAAGGGGCGCTCACTGCGAGAGCTGCTCGCTCACTTAAAATTTACCGGCTGCGGTGAGCCCCGCTACGATGCCGTGACGATCGTCGATGCCGACAATCTTGTCGCTTTAAACTATTTACGGGTTATGAACAACCATCTCCTGGAAGGAGAGAAACTGATCCAGTGTTTTATTGACGCCAAGAATCCCAATGATAGCTGGGTCACGGCCGTTTTCAGTATCAACTTCTGGCTGAACAACCGCTTTATCCTGCAAGCGCGCCATAACCTGGGCTTAAGCTCCCTGACGGCCGGTTCAGGGGTCTGCATCGCCGCGGAAGTCCTCAAGAAAACCGGCTGGTCAACGGAAACGCTTACCGAAGATCTGGAGTATGCCGTCACGGCGCTGCTGCACGGCTACAGGGCGAGCTTTGCCCGTGAAACCAGGGTTTTCGATGAAAAACCGCTGACTTTTAGCGCCGCCTGCAGGCAGAGGCTGCGTTGGGCGCGCGGCCAGTTGAATGTGGCCATAAGGTTTATCCCGCGCCTGCTCTGGAAAGGGCTGGTCCATGCCGACCTGGCCAGGCTCGAGGGAGGAGTGCGCCTGATGCAACTGCCGCTTCTGGCCCTGGGTGTGCTCATGACCTCGCTGGCCCCGCTGCAGCCTGCTCTCTTCCGGGACACTTCGCTTTACTTCCAGGTAAGCAAACTCTGCCCCCCTCTGGCTCTCTTTTTCGCCTCGGTCCCCTATCTCATGCCGTTTGCCGTGCTGGCTTTAGACCGCTTGCCGCTTAAACCATACCGCTACTTCTGCTTTTATCCTTTCTTTTACCTGAGCTGGATCGGCCTTATTCTCTACGCTATTTTTACCTTTAGAAAACAGTTATGGGTCCCGACCAAGCATACCTGCAACCTCGATCACCGCCAATTGCCGGCAGCATTCCGCTATAATCCACGCCTGCAGCTCAAACCGCGCCGCCTGGAAATTAAAAAAGTATAAAACAGCGGACAAAAAGAGGCAAATCTGCTAAAATGAAGTTTAGGAACTTCCGCAGAGGAGATTTGCTTGTATCGTCCGTCTATTCTGGTCATCGAAGACGACAGCCATATCCAGGAACTGCTGCGGCTATGCCTGGAACAGGAAGGCTACCGGGTCGTAACCGAGCATAACGGCGTGCAGGGCCTGGAGAGAGCGCTGCAGGGCGGATTCGATCTGATCATCCTGGATCTGATGCTGCCGGGATTGGACGGTTTTTCCATTTGCCGGGAGCTGATCGCCAGGGACGAGAGCACGCCGATCTTGATTTTAACGGCCAAAGGCGATGAGGTTGACCGCGTCCTGGGGCTGAAAATGGGGGCAGACGATTATGTGGTCAAACCGTTCAGCCCCCGGGAACTGGCCGCCAGGGTCGAAGCAATCTTGCGCCGCACCGGGAAAAAGCCTTCCCGGATATCAGAGCTCTCCTTTACCGGGTTGAAAATCTCCCCCGAACAGCACTCCGCTGAGTTTAACGGTCAAAAAATAAATCTTACCCCCAAAGAATTTGACCTGCTCCACCTGCTGGCCGCGCATCCAGGGCGAGTTTTTACCCGTGAAGAGCTGCTGCGGCAGATCTGGGGATTTGATTACCTCGGCGGCAGCCGTTCCGTAGACGAGCATGTGAAGAACTTGCGCCATAAGCTCAAAGAGGCCGGCGCGAAAAGTCAATATATTGAAACGGTATGGGGTGTGGGCTATAAATTTAATGAAACGGAATAACCGGCTGCCTCTCTTTCCTTTGAAGCGCTTTTTTACCCGGCTGATGCTCAGCTACCTCGTCGTGACACTCGCAGGGCTCGGTGTAGTCAGCATCATCTTTTTAACCCTCTTGCAGCGCTATTTCTTCAGCATTGAAGGATGGCAACTGGCCACCAGAGGAGAAAAGGCGGCTGCCGTGCTGCAGGAGCCTTTATTGGAAAAGGACCTACCAGTGCTGAAGCGCCTCACCGAAACCCTGGCATTTTCCTATGACGCCTGCCTCTGGGTGACCGATCAAAGCGGTAAAATTATGGTCAATGCGGGAGAAAACCCCGACAAACTGGGGTTGCGCCTGGAGCCGAATGAAATCCACCATGTTCTTGACGGCAACATTATTACCAAACAGATTACCGGACCGGATTATAACAGCCTCTTTTATGCTACTCCGGTTTATGAACCGGGCTACGATCCCGAAGAGCACGATGAAATAGACCCTGCGAAAAGCGCCGCCCATGTCATCGGCGCCCTGGTCGTCAGCTTCCCCCTGGGGCCGCTGGCCGGGACCATCGCCGGGGTGACGCACCTGGGTTTTTACGCCGCCCTTGGTGCCGCGGTGCTGGCTCTCTTAATTGCCTATTCCCTTTCCCGCCAGATTGCAAAACCGGTTGAAGAAATGGGCCGGGTCGCCCTGGACCTTTCTGAAGGCCGATTTGAGCAACGAACTACCTACCGGGCCGCTGATGAGCTGGGGCAGTTGGCCGAGACCCTGAATTTTGCCGTGAAACGGGTTGCCGGGACCATTGAAGAACAGCGCCGCACCGTTAAATTGCAGCGCGATTTTATCTCCAACATTTCGCACGAATTCAGGGCCCCCCTCACCTCCCTGCGCGGTTTCCTGGAAATGATGCAAAGCGGTAAAATTAAGCCCGAAGACTATGGCAAATACCTGAAGATCATGCATGAAGATACGGTCCATCTAAGCCGCCTGGTACAGGATCTGCTCGATCTGGCCGACCTGGAATCGCCCCAGATCACCCTGCACAAGGTAAAACACGACCCGGAAGCGCTGCTGCGAGCTGCCGTTCAACATGCGCATCTGGCGGCTGCCGCGAAAAAAATCACCCTGGAAGTGCAGGCAGAAGGAGGCCTTCCTGCGGTAATTGTCGATGAAAGGCGCTTCAACCAGGTGCTAATCAACCTGCTCGATAACGCCATCCGCTACAGCCCCCCGGGCAACAAGATCGTCATTGGCGTATCCCGGAGCGGGAAGGAACTCCACTTTACGGTCAGCGACAACGGACCCGGTATCCCCGAGGCGGATCTGCCCTATATCTGGGATCGTTTTTACAAAGTGGATAAATCCCGCACCCGCGAGGATCGGGGCTCCGGCCTGGGCCTGGCCATAGTGAAGCAGATTGTGGAGCTGCACGCAGGCCGGGTAGCGGTCACGAGTACCCTTGGTAAAGGCTCCACCTTCAGTTTCTTCCTCCCCGCCGCAGAGAGCTAAACGGCGCCTGAGCGCGGCAAACTACCGGCTACGATCGCACTGCGAGCATTTACCGTAGGCCTTAATGGTATGCTCTTCAATGGTGAATTGGGCTGCCTTTTCGATCTCGGCGGCTAGCTGCTGAAAATTGCAGTTGCTAAATTCAATCACCCGGCCGCAGACGGTACAGATCAGGTGGTGGTGGTGAGCATGGGGCCAATTGATTTCATAGTGCAGCCTGCTGCTTTCGAGGGTCAAGACCCTGACCAGGCCGAGCGACGTAAACAGATCCAGTGTGCGGTAAACGGTGGCCATCCCGATGCCCGGGTGCTTTTTTCGAATTCCTTTGTAAATCTCCTGGATTGCGGGGTGGCCGTCATGCCTGGCGAGGTAATCCAGGATGGCCAAACGCGGTTCAGTTAGCTTATAGCCCCTTTCCCGCAGCGCTTCCCCGGCAATTTGCATGAACCTGGATCTCATCCTCATTCTCCTAAATGATGATCGTCAATTCATTTGTCCTGTTTAGAAACGCCCAGGCGCCGCCGCAGGAGCAGCGACGCGGCAAAAAGCACGGTCAGAATCAGCACAATGGCGGCTCCGGGAGGCACCGGGTAAAAATAGGACAGCACCAGGCCGCCTACGCTGCCCAAAAGGCCCGTGACCAGGGATACGGCCAGCATGCCGCGGTAATTGGCGCAGAGCCGGTAACCGGTAGCCCCGGGGATCACGATCAAAGCGGCCACCAGGACCGCACCCACGAGCTGGACCGAAACCATCACCGCCAACCCCATCGCCGCCAGGAGTCCCAGGTAGAGGGCTCTCACCGGCAGCCCTCCGGCCATGGCCATTTCCTCATCAAAACAGATGGCGAGGAGCTCTTTAAAAAAGAGGGTAAAAAAGAGCAGGATCAGGACCAGCGCTCCCGCGATGATCAGCAGCTCCTGCGTCGATACAGCCAGGATGTTGCCGAAAAGGAGGGAAAAGAGCTCCGGGTAATAGCCCTTGAAAGTGCTGATCAAAGCGATACCCAAAGCCATGCCGGAGGCGTAAAAAATCCCGATCACCGTGTCTTCGCTGAGTTTCCCGATTCTGCTGATCGAACCGGCGGCCATGGCTGCCCCAACAGCAAAGAGGCAGCCGGTCAAAATGGGGTTTACACCGAAAACCAGACCGATGGCCATGCCGCCCAGGGCCGTATGCGAGATGCCGGCGCCGAGAAAAGAGAGGCGCTTTAACACCACAAAAAACGAAACGGCGGAGCAGAGCAGCCCTACCAGGATTGCGGCGGCAAGGGCTTGCCGCATAAAACCGAACGATAACAGTTCGCTCATCTTTCACTCTCCTCTGCTCTTCCGGTTTGCCTGAGAAGGTCAAACTGGCAGCGGTAAGCTTCTTTCAACCCGGGACTCTGCATTACTTCCCCGGGATGGCCGTGTACATGCATGGTGCGATTGATGCAGATCAGGGTGTCAGCGACGGAGGCTACCGAAAGCAGATCGTGGGAGATCAGCAATACGGTCAGGTCTCGCTCCCGGCGAAGCCGGAGCAGCATTTCGTAAAACTGCTGCTGCGCCGGAAAATCCAGCCCGGAGGTCGGTTCATCGAGCAAAAGCAAAGTGGGATTGCGCACCAGCGAGCGGGCCAGCAGTATCCGCTGCTGCTCGCCGCCCGAGAGTTCCTGGAATGGCCGGACGCCATATTTTTCCATCCCCACCGATTTTAGTGCGGCGGCAACCCGTTCCCTGCAGTCACCGGTTGGCCGCAGCAGCGATTCCGGCGATAGAAGCCCCATGGCGACCACATCGGCAACGGATAAGGGGAAACGCCTTTCAAAGGACTGGTTCTGCGGCATGTAACCGATCCGCCGCCGCACCTCCTTTATTCGATGCGGTGGCACCCCCAGGATCTTGATGGTGCCGGCATGAAGCGGGACCAGGCCCAATAGGGCCCGGAACAAGGTTGTTTTACCGGCACCGTTGGGGCCGATAATCCCGGCGATTTCACCGGTGTTGACGGTAAAACTGATCTTTTTCAATACCGCTTTGCCGTCAAGGATGACCGCGAGGTTGTCAACGCTTATCACTGCTTCCATAGTTCATGCCTTCTTCCAAATGAAACCTTATTGCAGCGCTCGCTCCATTATGTCAAGATTGTAAAGCATTAAATCGAAATACGAGTCCCGGCCGGGTAGAGCCTCGCCGCCCAGCGGGTCTAAAATCAGCACCTCGC
Source organism: Bacillota bacterium (assembly GCA_012727685.1). GTDB lineage: Bacteria > Bacillota > Dethiobacteria > DTU022 > DTU022 > JAAYGO01. Next base: position 15,526 of record JAAYGO010000145.1, read on the forward strand.
TCCCGCATTCCGCAGCAAGCCGCTCGGCGAGGGCTGTAGAAAACTGGGGTTCGGCAAAAATGGCGCCGATCTGTTCCTCTTTAATCAGGGCCGCCAGTGCCGCCACCTGGCTTGCAGAGGGTTCCTGTCCGTGAAAGCCGGCAATCACACCCGCCTCATGCAGGCCGTAACGGCGGGCGAAATAGCCCCAGGCAGAATGAAAAGAGATAAAGCTGGTTTTCCTGAAGCCGGCCACGGTTCCGGCGACCTTTTCATCCAGAGCGGTCAGCGCCTCCTGGTAAGCATCCAGCTTCTCCGTAAAGTAAGCCGCATCTTCGGGCGCCAGCTCGACCAGCGCTTCATAGATCCGGGGGCAGATCTGATCGCGCACCAGCAGCGGATCAAGCCAGATATGGGGATCAACGGCCTCGTCATCGTGTTCCCGCCCCTCTGCGCCGGGCGTCTCCCCGCCTAAAGGATCGCGTTCCGCAGGAAGCAGTTCGACCTGTTCCGCCAGTTCCAGGATAGTCAGCGCCGTGCCCGCCGCTTCTGCCATTTGTAGCGCCCAGTTGTCCAAACCGGCGCCAACATAGACAAAAAGATCCGCCCTGGTGAGCAGCCGGGTTTGTTCTACTGTGGGCTCAAAAGTGTGCGGGCTGGCGCCGGCGGGAAGGAGATATGAGACAGCGGCCCGATCGCCTCCCAGCTCCCCGATGAGATCGGACAGGGGGAAAATGGTGGCCACCACGTTGAGAGTGCGGTTGTCAGGCTCGGCGGAGAACCCGCCTTCACCGGTGCAGCCCACTGCCCCCACCAGGATCAGGATAACCCCTAGCCATAAAACGATGCCGCGCAATACCCCCGCCTCCCAAGAACAGCAATGATCAGTACTTGCTATAAAGGCAATATTGTATGTTTTTCTGATGGTAACTGATAATGATTATCATTACCTGCCCTTAATTATACCATGTCGAGATAAAATGGGAATGCATGATCATAATACCCTTCCGTAAAAAGCGGGCGATTAAGCGCGGTTAAACAAGGGGAAGATGCTCAGGCGCGGAAAAATTTAGTCTACCCAAACAACATCGGAAAGATCCAGCGATTTAATATAGCTTGAGAATAGTTCTTCTTCCGAGATCCCCAGTTTCTTGGCAATCACGCTGGCTTCATGCCACTGGCCCTTTTCATAAAGGGTAACCAGTTCATAGATATCTTTAAATATACTCTCTTCTCCCAACAAGGCGCCTTTAATTTCGTCATCCAGGGGCAGCTCCTTGATGACCTTTTCCATAGGCTGGTTTAAAAAAACATCAAGCAAAGATAAGAGTCCCATCAAGAAAAAATCGGCACTCCGCTCTCGAAGATCGGTTAGCTGGGCGAGCGATTCGCAAAAACGTCCCCGGGAAACCGCGGTAACGGTCAGCTCGTCAGGCTTGTCTTGTCCAATGCTTCTTAAGGTAACCAAAGAGACCCATTTGACGATCTCCTTTTCACCTAAAAGTGCTATTGCCTGCCTGATTGAACGGATGGGGATCCTGACCGGAAAGGCGGCGGAATTGATAAAACGCAGCAACTTGTAGGATAAGGAAAGGTCCTCTTTAATCAGTGCTTCCAACTGGTCAAAATCGATTTCTTTTTTACAAATTTCCTGAATTAGCTGCAGATTATGCGATTTAAAACCGCTGATTTCCTGCCCTTCAATCACCAGGGGCTCACAAAAATAAAAACCCTGATAATAGGAAAAACCTTTTTGTTTGGCTTCTTCAAATTCCTGCGATGTCTCCACCTTTTTAGCCAGCAGCTTGACCGGATACTGCTTTAGATACTCGATCATTTTATCCCGTTCAAAAGCCCCTGACTTCTGGAAATCGATCTTTACGATATCTGCCATCTCGAGCAGCGGCATCGCGAGCGATTGTAAATGGAAATCATCGAGGGCAATCAGGTAGCCATTTTTTTTCAGCTTGGCACAAACTTTAAGCGTTTGTTCATCGGGTTCCACATCGCCGATGATCTCAACCGCCATGGCGCTGGGAGGGAACATCAGGGCGGTTTCATCGTTGAGCAACTGTTTTGTAAAATTGATAAAAGCCCTTTTCCCCCGGGTAATGGAATCCAAGCCAATCGTAATAAAGCTATTCACGATCACCGCTGCGGTGGCCTGGTTGCCTTCAAGGCCGGGGAAGCAGTTCTCTTTTCCGGAACGGTAGAGCAATTCATAAGCAAAAACCTTCTGGTTTTGATCAAAAATCGGTTGTCTCGCTACATAAACCTGCAAAAGAATAGCCTCCTTTGACCAAAAGATAAGCTAAATCCGAGTTCTGTGCAAATTTATGTACGATTGTTGCGATAGTTTTATACCGGAAGCTTCTCTTTAGCATCATTGCGACTGGACATAGTCACAAACCACTTGTATTACAAATTTCTACACATTCCAACAAAATCCTTTTAATAACTATTTTTTATTGCAATAATTTCGGAGGATGGTAGAATAATGATTACGGTCGCGCTAGCGATAAAACCAATCGCCCTGGCCTGGCGGTCCAGTAATCTAAAAGAAGAATTTAGAGATGCGTACTGCTAAACCGGTAGCCATCATAGAAATGGAAAGCGGTGGTGTAATTAAGGTGGAGCTGGATCCTGAAAATGCTCCCAACACTGTAAACAACTTTATCGCTCTCGCCGGACAGGGGTTTTATAACGGGTTGATCTTTCACCGGGTTATTCCCGGGTTCATGATCCAGGGGGGCTGCCCGCAGGGCACAGGCATGGGAGGGCCCGGTTATACAATCAAAGGAGAGTTTAAGGCCAACGGTATAGATAACAGGCTGACCCATGAGCGGGGGGTTATCTCCATGGCCCGGTCCCAGGCGCCGGATTCGGCGGGTTCGCAATTCTTTATCACGGTAGCGGCCGCCCCCCACCTTGATGGACAGTATGCCGCTTTTGGCAGGTGATCGAAGGGATGAATGAGGTGGACCGCATTGCGGCTGTCAGGCGAAACCGGGCTGACAAACCCCTTGAAGATCAGCGCATCAAGCAGGTGACCGTGGAAACATTCGGCGCTGTCTATGGAGCACCGGGAAAATATAGCCTTCTAATAAAACTTCTCTGGACGCACGCATGGCCCAAAAAACACCGGAAGTGCGGTGCTATTATGGCCAATGCGTATACTATAAATCATTCAGTAGCTGCGGCATTCGGTCAGAATGCTTTCGATACAGGCGTTAGCAAAAAAAATCAGATAAAAGGTATGCAAGCTGCATACTTTTCTTCTGACGTATGGTCCCATCATCGCCCGCGTTGTGTGGGAAAAGGGAGCTATGGAGGAACAATTAAAAAACGGGTGGCCATACAACGATCAGATCTGTATGACCACCCGGTTTGGTGCGAGCGAGAGGACTTGAACCTCCACGGGCGTAAAGCCCACTAGGTCCTGAACCTAGCGCGTCTGCCATTCCGCCACGCTCGCGTATCGATTGGTTAAATCACGATGTTATTATAGCGCCTTTCGGCGGAGATATCAAGGGGATCTAAATTATTTATTTTTTCTGGCTTGCAGGAATGCGATCACAAACTGCAAGACAAAAGGCCCGGCTTCAAGCCGGCCTTCACCGGAAATGATCGCTACGCCAAGCGGGAAAAGGCCTACCTCCTTCAGTACGGTTTATAAGGGCAGCCGGCTGCGTCTCTACCCCTGTTTGCACAGCCGCTTCGACCGGCGGTGGGGCCAGTATAGTGAGGACACCCGGGCAGACTTTGATTTTTGCAGGCAGGGACCCTTTTATTTCACCGTCGATATGGACCGGGATATTTTCTGCCGCCTTGATTTCCAATTCCGTGGCTGGAGCAGTGTTTACCGCGCCGTGGCTCAAATGCTTCCGGAAAAAGGCTCGCACGACCAAAGCTATAGTTTGCAAATACTTTGTTTCCCGGATTATGCTGAGGTTTAAACGGCCGTCGTCAAGACGGGCTTGCGGCGCGACACAGAGCTGTCCGCCGTAGTAGCAGCCGTTGGATATCACTGCCAGCAGCGTGTTCTCTTCGTGCATAATGGCATCGTCGCACTGCACGGTGAGCGAAAAACTGTTAAATCGGGCCAATTTAGTGAGGAACGCGCCAACATAGGCCGGGTAACCGCGCAGGATACGGCTGTCCACACAGGCTTGTTTGGCCACCGCCGCATCCAGGCCGAACCCGACCACATTTAAAAAGTAATAACCGTTTATCATTCCTAAATCTATTTGGCGCGGCTCCCACTTCGAAATGCCTTCCAGGGCTTTAACGGCGTTTCCGGGTATTTTTAGCGAACGGCGAAATCCGTTGCCCGTACCTGCCGGAATAATGCCAAATATATTTTTTTTCAAATCGATCCCGTTTACTATTTCCTGAAGGGTGCCGTCCCCCCCGACTCCCACAATCAACTCAGCCCCATCGGCCCGCAGTTTGGCGGCAATGTTGGTTCCATCCCCAGAATAGCGTGTATAATGAACCCGGTACTTTCCTCGTCCCATCCGGAGCAGGGGCTCCAGTTGCTGCCACACCCTGAGGGAACGCCCTCCGCCAGCCTTTGGATTAATAATAAAAGCTGTTTGGTAGCGGATCGTAATTGCCTCCTTCGACAAATGCAGCTATTAAAAATGCAGCGAACAGTGATGCGCTTTTTAAAACTGTGATCTCAGCAACAGCTCGCTGCCATGATTTATTATAATATTATTCGTTACTATTCGCACTCTCCTGCGGCTCGCGTTCTTTTAATGCCGGCAATAGATGCCGCAGCTCAACGGGCAAGGGAAATGCGATGATCGAACCCTGCTGGTTGGCTATTTCAGGCAAGACGCGCAGCAGGCGCACGAAAAAGCCGCCTTCCTGGCTGTTCAAAACTGCCGCCGCTTCCGCCAGCTTTTTGGCGGCCTCTTTTTCGCCTTCTGCCTGAACAATAATCGCCCGGCGCTCCCGTTCCGCCGTGGCCTGGCGAGATATGGCCCGCTGCAGCCCTTCCGGTATGCCCACATCCTTGATCTCCACGGCAGTAACCTTGATTCCCCACGGGTCAGTGGCTTCGTCCAGGATCTTCTGAATCAACTGGTTCAGCTTGTCGCGTTCCGCCAGCAGCTCATCCAGCTCCGCCTGTCCGGCCACGCTGCGCAAGGTGGTTTGAGCAAGCTGCGCCGTGGCGAACCGGTAATCATCCACGTTTACAACAGCCCGGTGGGGCTCCACCACCCGGTAGTAAACCACAGCATTGACAGAAGTGGTAACGTTATCCCTGGTTATTACCTCCTGTGTCGGCACATCGAGGGTGATAATGCGCAGGGATACCCGGATAAAGCGGTCGATGAACGGGATGATGAATACCAGCCCCGGGCCTTTTTCCCCAATGAGCCGCCCCAGGCGGAAAACGACCAGCCGCTCATATTCGCGCACCACTTTAATTGACGAAAACAAAAAGAAAGCCACCACAACAACAATGGGCAACAATAGCCCTCCCAAATCCAGGTACATATCTTTTGACCTCCTTAGACATTCTTTTGTTCAGCCGCCGGCCGGACCCACAGCGTGAGATTCTCTGCACGGACCACTTCAACCTTAGTACCCGCAGCGATAACCGCGCCACTGTCGCTGACAGCCTTCCACAGCTCGCCCCGCGCCTTGATCAACCCCTCCGGATCGAGCTGCTCCACTACCACCCCTCTTTCCGGCGGCCTGAAAAAGGCGCCTCCTTCTTTGTGACGCCTTCTGCTGGCCACAATCCGCTGCACGACCAGGAGGGTGATCCCTGTGACGGCGATCACTGTGCCAAAAACAATGCTGCGAAATGAATTGTACCAATCTGCGGCCATCAGCGGTTCCAGGGGCAGCAAGATTGCTCCGATCACCATGCAGAGCGCGCCCCCAATGCCGAGGATCCCAAAACCGGCAGTAAAGATCTCCGCGATTATTAAACCTATCCCCAAAAGTAGAATTAGTATACCACCGGTATTGATATCAAACAAACCAAAGCCGTAGACGCCCAACAACAGGAGAATCAGGCCGCCTATTTCGGGGACAAATGTACCGGGCGCGTTTAATCCAAAATAAATGCCCATAAGACCCAGCAATAATAAGATGAGCGAAACTTCCGGATTGCTCAGCCAATTTTGCAGTTGTTCGCGAAGATTATGATTCTCTTCCCTTTGCGGCGCCCCCGCCGTGAAGAGGGTATAGGTGTTACCTTTTTTTTCAATTTCAACACCATCCAGTTCTGTCAATAAAGCGTTCAGGTCAGCCGCCAGGTAATCAATGACCCCGCCCTCCAGGGCTTCCGCGGCGGTTAAAACCAGGTTTTCAGTCACAAACCGCGCTGCAACATCCCCGGGACGCCCCTTCTCGGTAGCGAGACTGCGCAGGTGGTTTGCCAGAAAGTTTACGGTTTTTTCATCTGCAGGCGTGGCCCCTCCCGGGGAAACCGCCACCGGATGGGCTGCACCAATGGTAGTTCCCGGGGCCATGGCGGCAATATCGGCGGACAAGACGATAAACGCCCCTGCAGAAGCGGCAATCCCTCCCGAAGGGGCAACCAGGACGGCCACCGGCACGGGCGCATTCAGGATCGCTTCGTTGATTTTCAAGGTAGCATTGACAAGGCCGCCGGGTGTATTCACAACGATTACCAACAACTGGGCCTCGTTCCGGACGGCGCTTTCAATTTGCCTGCTTAAGTAGTTTAATTGGCCGGGGGTAATGGTTCCGGTAACCTTGGTCACGATTACCGGCCGCTTCTCCGGCGCAGCGCTGAGCGGTGTTACCGTCATGGCAAGCAGAATCAGGACGATTAATAGTACTGTTACCCTGTAAAAATATTTATTCTGCTGAAGCAATTGATCAAACTCCCCCAGATGGTTTACTCCTATTTTAATACAATTTTACGAAATTTAAAACCTTCTGCGCGGATTTGACAAATATCGTTTGCAGCCCCGGCAGCTTGACATCATATTCAATTCTGCTATAATATTACTGTCTTGGTTATAAATAATTAAAGGAGCTCCTTGCCGATGATTAGTAAAAAAGCGGAGTATGCCATTGCCGCCTTGGCCGATCTGGCGCGACTAAATGACGGTGAAAAAACTACCACCCGTTCCATCGCCTGCCGGCAAAAGATACCCGGGAATCTAATTCTACAGTTAATCGCCAGCTTGCGGGAGGCAGGCTGGGTAGCCTGCAGCCGCGGCCCCGGCGGGGGAGTAACCCTGATCCAGGGCCCGGCAGGCATATCGCTGCGCCAGGTGATCGAACTCTTTGATGGACCGCTGGGCATCAGCCGCTGCCTGGCTGAAGACAAGCCCTGTCGCGACAACTGTTCCCTCCGGGGCATTCTGTCCGAAGCCCAGGGGAAAATGCTCGCAGTGCTGGAACGGGTGACGATAAAAGATCTAATCGCAAGCACCGGGCAAAATCATTGTACAAACTAACGTTCAAATAAAAAAGCCCGCGTGTGATGCGGGCAAAAACTTAGACTGCTAGCGCTGTTAAATTTACGCTTCAATCTCTCCCCCAACCGTTACTGTAACCTCCTGCACCGGGATCTCCTTGCCTGACCTCTCTAATGCAGCGCGGGCCAGGCGAACCAGCCCATAACAGCAGGGCACTTCCATGTGGGCCAGGGTAATACTCTTGATCTCGTTTTTTTCGAAAATGGCGGTTAATTTGCTCAAATAGGCCTGCACATCGTCCAGCTTCGGGCAGCAGATGATCAGCGATTTACCTTTGAGCATCTGCCGGTGAAAATCGGCAAACGCAAAGGGCACACAATCGGCGCAGAGCAAAAGATCCCGGCCTTGCAGGAAACGGGCCTGTGGTGATACAAGATGCAGTTGTATCGGCCAATGGCTGAGCTCTGGTTCCAGGGCATCCGCCTGATCAAAATCTTCAACTTCCGCCTTCACCGGCTCCTCTGTTTTATTTACACTTCTTTCAACACTGCCCGGACAGCTTCCGGCACAGGCCGCTGCGGCAGCAGCGCTGTCTTTCCGGCGCAGGTGCTCTTCCACCGCCTTTTCATCGAATGCCTCCGCCTCGCGCTCGATCAGGCTGATCGCTCCCTGCGGGCATTCGCCGAGGCAGTTGCCCAGTCCGTCACAAAAGCGGTCATCGACCAGGCGCGCCTTGCCGTCAATAATTTGCAACGCCCCCTCGGCGCAGGAGGGGATGCAAAGTCCGCAGCCGTTACATCTTTCTTCATCAATTTTGATAATTTTCC
>JAAYGO010000151.1 GCA_012727685.1 Bacillota bacterium
TATTAAAGAAAACAGGGCTGCTGCACCAAAGAAACTTTTACTCCGATCTGGATTTCCTATATGATTATTTTAACTATTTTTTCCTTTTGGAAGTGCGGGCTTTTTACGCCTCCCTGGGGGAAATCAAGAAACGAATTGCGACCCTGCGGGAAATATATGATATCATTGCGGAACTGGATGCGCTCCAGGCGGTGGCTTCATACAGGGAAAGCCTCCCCGGCTACACCGAACCGGATCTTTCCGGCAATGGGGCCGCTTACATCGCCGCCACCGATATCCGCCATCCCCTGCTGGAAGATCCCGTGGCCAATAGCATCACCATCGATAAACAAGGCGTGCTCATTACCGGCTCCAACATGTCGGGTAAATCCACATTCCTGCGCACCCTCGGGGTTAACGCCATATTCGCGCAAACCATTTATACCTGCACCGCTTCCTCCTACCGGGCCGGGTTCTTCAGGGTAGTCACTTCCATCAGCCGGGAAGACAATCTTGCCGCCGGTAAAAGCTTTTATTACCAGGAAGCGGAGAGGCTGCTCAAGTTGATTCGCGCGGCGGAGCAGGTAGGAGAAACGCCCGCTTTCTGCATCATCGATGAGCTCCTTTCAGGAACTAATTACACGGAGCGTTTGGCCGCTTCCGAAGCGATCCTGAATTACCTGGCCCGGAAAAACGCCCTGGTGATCATCGCTACCCATGACCTGGACCTGGCGGAGCGCCTGCAAGGGCTCTACCGCTGCTGCCATTTTACTGACCAGGTCGGTAGAGACGGCCTCAGCTTTGACTATAAGCTGAAAGAAGGAATCTCTTCCACCCGCAATGCGATCAAGCTGCTGGCCTATCTCAACTACCCCGAAGAGATCGTGGAGCAGGCCAACCAGAAAGCGGGAGAAGCCGGCCGCAAGCAGTAGAGAAACTGACGAGAACCGCATCTGGGGCTTCACTTGGGCGGACGACTCTGCCAGACAGGGCGAACAACACTGACTGTATTTGCTGCCTAAAAAAGCGGCATGCCGCATTCACTCCCCCTACCCAACTCATGTTATCATACAGTGGCGAAGCAGAAAAACGACATTATGATGAGTCAAAGTCACCGTCCCCTTGACTCACTTGACTCATAGGGTCACGCTTGCAGCGGCTCAGGCATATACTTTGAATATACTCGGAGTTTACCAGGATGAAACACTCTGGTGATAGCATGAGCGGCAAAAAGAGAGAGTTGCGGCAGGTTGAAAAACTTAAATATAAACTTTATAGACTTGGTTTTACCGACCGGCCGCTAAAGGAGTTGGAAGCGCTGGCCGCCGATAACTCTAACTCTTACCGCAAAAAGCTGGCCGCCTGGGAACTGGCCTTGTGGCACGCCAACCTGTATAATGAAGCAGATGCGCGGCGGGCACTAAAGTATCTGGCCATGGCCGTGCCAGGCAAAGCGATGCCGATCCATTTGCAGTCTACCGTCATCGCTGCCGAATGCTACAGCATTCTTAATGACACCAAAGCCATTTATGCCGCCATCGTTCAGATTTTGGGGAAAAACCCTGATGCCAATCTTTTCCTGGCCATGGCAAACCTTGAATCATCAATCGCAGCTCGAATCGCATGGATCAACAAAGCTTTGCAGTTATATGGCCTGCCCGGAATTATAATTAATGATTCTGGTGATTCTCGAGAACGGCCTCCCTTTGACTGCCTTTTGCCTGGGGCCTCGCCTTTATCTCCCGAAATAACCGGTAATCCTCCCCGCGTATCGGTCATTATGCCTGTTTATAATGCCGCTTCCACCATCCACACGGCCCTGCAATCGGTCCTTGGCCAGACATGGCCCAACATGGAGCTTCTGGTTGTAGATGATGGCAGCAGCGATGACACGAGAGCGATCGTGGGGAATTTCGCCAGAAAAGATGCCAGGGTGAGATTGATTCGTAGCAGGGCAAACAGGGGGACCTATGTGGCGCGAAACCTGGCGCTAAAGGATGCCTCCGGCGATTTTGTCACCACACACGATGCCGATGACTGGTCCCATCCCTTGAAGATCGAAACGCAGGTGCAGCATTTAATCCGCAACCCTGATGTTATGGCCAATACATCGCAGATGGTGCGAGTCACCGCTGATCTTCAGTTTTATCGCCGCGGCAACCCGGGTTTCTATATCAATGACAATCTCTCCTCCTTGATGTTTCGCCGCGCACCGGTCATCGAGGCTGCCGGGTACTGGGATTCAGTCCGTTTCGGCGCCGACGGCGAATTTAAAAGGCGTCTAATTAAGATCTTCGGCAGGCAGGCCGTGGTTGAGCTTCCGACCGGCCCCCTTTGTTTTCTGCGGCAAAGCGACCGCTCCCTTACCGGCGATCATACCTTTGGTTACCACGGTTTTTTCATGGGAGCGCGCCGGGAATACTATGAAAGCTACAGTTACTATCATCAGAAGGTTGATTCCTTGTATTATCCTTTCCCCCAAAGGCGGCGCCTCTTTCCTGTTCCAGAGCCGCTGTGGCTGGTCCGGGAAACAAAGCGCGGGGGGCGGCGCAAGTTCGATGTGATCATCGCTTCCGATTTCCGCCTTCCGGGCGGCACCAGCTCATCCAATGCCGAGGAAATAAAAGCCAAAAAAAGATGGGCCTTCGCACCGGATTGATTCAGATGCCCCGCTATGATTTCGGGGTCAACACGGCCATCAACGGCAAAATAAGGGAGCTGCTGGATGGCGACCGGGTGCAGATGCTGGTTTTTGGCGAAAAGGTTAACTGCGATCTGCTCATCATCAGGCACCCTGCCGTCCTGAAGGAGCGACAGCGTTATGTCCCTGACGTGAACGCTTCGCATATCGTCGTGGTTGTTAACCAGCCGCCAAAACGGGATTATTCGCCAAACGGAAAGACACTGTATCACCTTCCAGCGTGTGTAGAAAACCTGCGCCACTATTTTGGCAAGGACGCCCTCTGGTATCCGATCGGCCCTCAGGTCAGAAAGGCGCTATATGAACATCATGGCGCCGATTTAGAGCACTTGACCATCGCGGCAGAAGATTGGCCCAATATCATCAATGTCAAAGAGTGGCAAAGGAAAAAGCGCCCGCCCCGCGGCCCGGCAATAAGAATCGGCAGGCATTCCAGAGGACAGTATGTGAAATGGCCCGCCGATCCCGCCACGCTCCTGGCCATTTATCCCGAGTCCCCCGGCTACGAAGTCTACGTGCTGGGCGGAGCGGAGGCGCCCCAAAAAATCCTGGGGCGGCTGCCGAAAAACTGGCATGTTTATGAATTTGGAGAAATGCCGCCGCAGGAATTTCTCGCCATGCTGGATGTGTTTGTCTATTTTACGCACCCCGATTGGGTTGAGTCTTTCGGCCGCGTGATTATTGAAGCCATGGCAGCCGGAGTGCCGGTAATCCTGCCCTCTGCTTTTCGCGATTTATTTGGCGAAGCCGCCATTTATGCGGAGCCGTTTGAAGTGAAGATGAAAATTGATCAGTTGATGAACGACGATCGCTACTACGCGTCACAGGTTCAGAAAGCCATCGATTATGTCAATAAAAACTTTGGTTATGCCGAGCATGCTTCAAGGCTAAAAAAATTCTTGGGGAAAGGGAAGAGATGATCCAGCCGCGTATCGCCCTTGTAAGCTCAGACAAAGGCCCGGTCCCGGCCATACGGGGCGGTTCAATCCAGATTCTCATCGATGGGATTAAAGAGATTCTGGCGCAGCAGGTAAAGCTAACAGTCTATAGCATCGCGGACCCTTCCCTTCCGGAACGGGAGACGCTAAACAACATTCAGTATATCCGCTTTAAAAAAGATTCCTACTGGGCCGGTGTAACCGCCTCTCTGGAGCAGAAGCCGGGAGAGTTCGATCTGATCCATGTTTTCAACCGGCCCAGGTATGTTTTGCCATTTAAGGAGGCATCGCCTGGAAGCCGCATCATACTCAGCCTGCATAATAAAATGATGCGCAGGGGATTAATGACGCGGGATGAAGGCCTGGCTGTGGTGGCCGCGATCGAGCGGATCCTGGCCACCAGCGGTTATATCGCCGCGACCTTGACCCGGCGGTTTAAAGAGGCGGCCCCGAAGGTAAGAGTTTGGTATTCGGGCGTTGATGTAAACCGCTGGCTGCCGGTATGGTCACCCGAGGGAGCGGAAATCAGGGATCAAGTGCGCCGCCGGCACGGCTGGGAAGGGAAAAGGGTGCTCCTCTTTGCCGGCCGGATCCTGCGCAAGAAAGGGGTTCACCTGTTGCTCGAAGCCTTTCTTTTACTGGCGCCGGAAATGACCGATCTGCTCCTGATCATCGCGGGTGATTACAACCGTGCGGAGAGCGGCTACCTGCGCTACCTTTACCGGCTGAGCAGGCCGGTAAATGACAGGATTATCTTTGCCGGGTTTGTGCCTCTTGATCAGCTCTACGGCTACTACCTGGCCGCGGATCTTTTTATCTGTCCTTCTCAATGGCAGGTGCCGCTGGGGCGGGTCCACTACGAGGTCATGGCCGCGGGCACGCCGATTATCACGATGAAGCGGGGCGGCATTCCGGAGGTGATTCAGGATCAAGTCAATGGCATTGTGATCGGCGATTACCGGAACCCGGCTGCCCTGGCCGCCGTCATCAGAGAGCTGCTTGCCCAGCCGCACCGCGCGAAAGCGATGGCGAAGCGGGGGAGAGAGATCGTGGAAGAGAGCTTTTCCTTCGAAAGGGTGGCCGGAGAAGTCCTGGCCCATTACCGGGAAGTATTATCTTCACCCTAGTTATGGCTGTTATGAATTAATAAGCGAGATGATCCGTTTGACCTGGGAAAAAGACGATAAATGGGAAGAACAAAAAAGGATCGATGAGGCCATAAGGCAAGCCTTCAATGTTGATAATCCGGAGTTTGCCTATATCTGTGGCGGTTTGCGCAGGATCTCCGTCAATCCGAAAGATCGCCGCGTCCGCACTATTCTCCTGCGCAAAGGAATCAGATACTATTCCAGCGTGCAATTTTTTATCTACTGTTGCATCCATTGCCTCCCGGTTGATGTTTTTCTGGATATAGGCAGCAACTACGGAGAGTGTTTATTCGCCCTTCCTCTCTACGCGAAAGTGAAAGTGCGGGGCTATGAGGCCAATGCCGGCTTGATGAAATATCTTCATAAGTCAAGGCTCTATAACGATGATATTAAAGATATTGCCGTTGCCAGGTGTGCCGTAGCCGGCCGTGCGGGAGAAAAGCTTTCTTTTTATATTGATACTGAGTGGTCGGGCAAATCAAGTGTTTTGCTGGGGAAAAAACGAAACAACGTTTTCAGGGTAGAAGTGCCGACGACCAGTATCGATGATGAGGTGGACCGGATCGGCGGCTGCCGATTGCTCCTGGTCAAAGTAGATGTGGAGGGTTTTGAGCCACAGGTAATGGAAGGGGCAGCCCGGGTTAATCGCGAGCTGGACAACATCATCTATCTTCTTGAGTTTGACAGTAAATATCTGAAACGTGGCGGAGTCGAACCCAAGGAATTTTTTAATCAACTGGCCGGCCAGTTTAAGGTCTACAAGCTTAGCTCTCGCCGCATTGCCCCTGTGGCGGATATTGATCATTTATTGGCGCAGCAGGAATTTGCACCGCGCATCCATGTTGATCTCGTGCTCACCAAATTTGGAGAATCGCAAATCAGCGATGCATTTGAACAAAAGATTGCCGCAAAAGATCTCAAAGCAATGAGCGAATCGCTCTGGGAATTATAAGGCCGATAGCGATGCTTCCGCTAAACTTCGTGTAAAAAGTAATCGCAGATCTGACGGACGATGAGATTGCGGTGTTTATATTTCCCGGTTACATGGTATATTCTGACATCATCCTCAAGATAAGGCCGCACATCTTCTATATTTGCCCTCTGTTCCAGGGGAAGCCTTTTCGCTGGCAAGCAATTAAACTGGTCGGGATAGAAAAAAAGAGGCACATTGCCCAGCATAAACAAGTAATAAGCCAGGGTTTGATGGGGATAACGGCTATAAAGGAGTTGGGCGGCGTAAACAATCTTTTCGGGGCGAATGGCTTCCACGCAGATTCGATCATACAAGATCACGCCGCTGTTCATATAGTAATCTTCATTGTATGCCACCTCCTTGAGCATTCCAGCTTTGACCAGGGAATCGATAAACCGAAAAGATACTTGGGCATGGCGGGGCGAAGTTTTCTTGATCCCCGCAATAGCCGCGCGGCACGAGGTCAAAAATGCTTTCCGCGTTGCGCCTGATACAACAGGTATCATCCAGGACCAGCACCCGGTCATAGCCATATAATTCTATATATTTCCAGGGGAAAAAGCTTTTTGCGGCATAAGCGATTTTGTTGCGCCGTCCGGGACTTGGCGCCAGCTCCGGTAAAGGCAATTCCTCGCGCAAAGGCGGAAATCGTTCCACAAAAAAATCGGCCCCGCATACGCCGGCATAGTGTTCCATAGACGGTATCGTATAGTTGGACCAGGGCCGATCACCAATTGAGATGGTAATTATAGCCAATCGTTCCATTTTAAAAGCTTCCCTCAATAAGTTTTTAAGATTTTAAAGTTTTTCAGCCATTCAGCGACACTTTGCAGTTGCCGCAGGAAGAAATCTCACCTTAGTATATGATGCATTGCAATTGAATGAGATGGTACTCTCTTGCATGGCACGATTTGCGGAACCGCAGTCAATAAATTTGGCATACTCCAGAGGGTTAAGGAAAGAGCGATGAATCGCCGGCTGTTCGTAGGACATAAACAGGGCGACCTTGGCTGACTTGGCATTGCACTCGATGAGCCAGAGATCTAATTTCTGATCCAAAGCAAAATCGATCCCCATATCGCCGAACAAGCCGAATATTATCTCCACGTTCAAATAGACTTTGCTTAAAAAATCACTGACCCGTCTGGAGAGCTTATTCAGCTCTCGATCGGAACAGTTGCGCATGTTTTTAAAGAAATCTGTAAATTTATAAACCTCCGTGCCTGCCCGAGTAGTGGTCACCGGAGAGTCCGGCGCCGCCATCCGGGCCGATATGGCCACAATCTCCAGGTTGCCTTGACCATTGCGCTGCAGTTCAGCTCGAAAATCGATGTTTTGGCCGTTGTGGCGGATGACATCAATTGCTTCCTGCACAATAAAGGTCCGGTCTTTAAAAAAGGATTGGTAAAAGGCGGCAAACTGTTTCCAGTTTTCGGCAATTTCAAGCCTGGTGCGGTCATCAAAATAACTGTATTCGATTCTTTGATCAGGCAGCAGCCTGACCCGGACAACCTTCCGGCTATAGCGCCCCACTGCGGGCTTCAGGTAGATGGTATTATATTGCGCCAGCATCTCCTTTATATCCGATTCCCTGGCATAAAGCACGGTATGGGGCAGGCAGCCCTCCATTGCCGGGACGGATTTCAGCTGACAATAGAGCTCCCATTTATTGAAGTCATTGACGGGGTTGATGCTCTTTATTCCCATGCTGGCGGCTGTATCCCTAAATTTTTTAATTTTGGGGGTGCGGCCTTCAGCTCTCCGGTTATAAATTACATCGGGAAAAGGGAATTCTTTTACCTCCCATTGCCCGGTGGTTTCGTTGTAATAGGTTCCGGATATGGTTTGCTTTTTTAAATCAACGTTTTTAATGGAAAAAAAAAGAGGGTGGTTTTTGCTTCCCGGTTTGCCTCCCACAAGCCGAATTTGTCAGCAGGAGGTTCGTTGCGATGCAGCTTTTGGATGACTGAATTGGTCACGAAAACACCGACCAGGGGTTGATGCATAATAATCACGCCTCCTCGCTTTATGCTCCCATGCAATAGTTGATCGAGGGCGCCCTGTTTGAACGCTCGGATTGACCATAGGGTTGACCATAAAATGCTCTCGAGATCATGTAGCCATGCAGCCTTTTTGATAGAAAAAAAGCTGCCTTTGCTTTATACTATGTTGCGTTTCGGGATTTGGTTCAGGCCTTGGGCATGACCCTGGCTGCTTTTGACCTGCTAGGCAATTTCAACGTCTAGTTCTATACTTGGAGCGATTATGAACACATTTGCCCGAATACCGTTTATTAGGTTATGATATGGAAAAAGTGAAGCTCACCCCGGCAGCGGTTAGCTGCCCCTAGAAGTGCGAACCGGCCAGCGGTGTGGAGCCGGCTGCAAGGTGCTCCGTGCAGCCAACTCCGTGCCAGGAGAGATAGCGATGCTGTTGATTTTGAATTGCTTGCTGGAGCCAAAGAGCGCCCGGGTTTTCGAAAAGGAAATGGCCAGGCTCATGGATAAAGCTAGTCTGCCATACAGGGTGGTGCGGATGGCGGAAGTGGCCGCCATTGCTGATTTGCCGTCCTATAGCCACCTGCTCCTTTCTGGTTCCGAGGCCTCAGCCTTGGACAAAAAACCCTGGGATGAGCTGCTTGCCCGCGTGATCATGCAATTTGTTGAGCATAAGAAGCCTGTTTTAGGGATCTGCTACGGGCATCAATTCCTGGCCAGGGTTCTCGCCGGTCATGGCAGCCTGAGAAAGTCACCCACGCCGGAGATCGGGCTGGCTAAAATCAAGACGCTTGACAATCCGCTCTTTAAAGATCTTGCCGACCCGGTCAGCTTTGTTTTTCATTACGATGAAGTCTTTAACCTGCCCGCTCATTTCCGCGTCATCGCCTCCACCCCAAGATGTGCAGTGCACGGCTTTCAATACAAAGATTTGCCGGTGTGGGGGGTGCAGTTTCACCCGGAATACAGCCTGGAGCAGTCAAGAAAGATAATAAAAAAACTCTCCCAGACTGCTCCAAACTTTGATGAATATCATGTCTGCGATGAATTTGATGAGCACAATTATGATCAGATCCATGCTGTGATCTATAATTTCCTGGCTGCCGGGCGTTGACATTGGTGCCGGGCCTTGACATTGTGACATTAAAAAGCATAATATAGATGATTTGTAAATAAAAGGGAATTAATGTCACAATGTCAAGGCCCGGCACCTTTGAGGGTTTTGACGGCGCTGTGGGCGGTGATGGAGATGACGACGATCAAGCCGCCGGCCAGGGCCCAGGGGCCGGGGGTTTCGCCGACAAAGAGCAGGACCCAGAGGGGGTTTAAGAGCGGTTCGATGACCGGGATTAAAACTGCTTCGAGGGCGGTAACCGAGCGCACGGCGATGGCATAGCAGATGTAGGATAGGCCGAGCTGGAAGATGCCCAGGAGGAGCAGGGCGCCCCAACCGGCCAGGTCAGGCGGAGCGGTATGGAACATGAAGGGCAGGCCGGCGGCGGCGGTGACCAGGTTGCCGAGCAGGACGGTGGCCATGGGGGAGCTGTCTTCTTGTTTGCGCATGCAGAGAATAAAGAGGCCGAAGCAAAGGCCGCTTAAGGCGGCAAAGCCGTTTCCCAAAAGGTTGCCGGGAGAAAGGTCATCCAAAAAGAAGAGGAAGATCCCGCAGAGGGTCAAGAACACGATCAGCCAGTCAAAGGGGTTGGTGCGTTCGCGCAGGAACCAGAAACCGAGGATGGCCACGTAAAGGGGAGCGGTATACTGCAGCAAAATGGCATTGGCCGCCGTGGTTAACTTGGTAGCAAGCACAAAAAAAGCAACTGTCCCGGCGTAGGCCAGCGCCCCGCCAATCTGGATTGCCGTCCAGTTAAAGCGGAGCTGCTTGCCGGTGAGCAGGAAGATGGTCAGTGCCGCCAGGGCGCTGCGCGCTCCGGCGATGGCCAAGGGTGACCAGTCCACCAGCTTAATTAACAGGCCGCCGCTGCTCCATAATATAGCCGCCGCAATTAAAAGGACGAAGGCTTTTTTGCGGCTGACGGGGCTAGACCAATCGTATTTAAGCAGCACAGAGAGTAGTCCTTTCCATGGTCTGTTTTATACCGGGTTTAGTTAGCATGGTATCGTTTTTTAGTTTCTTTTTCAAGATGCGACCTTCCTGCCGGAGGCGCTCTCTTTTTCCGGCGAGCACCGGCAGGAACATTCACTTTGATTAGAAAAACTGAAAAGAAACGGCGGCGGTGGTGGCTGCGCGGCAACTTGGAGCGGGCGTGCATCCGCAAGAGGCGGGTCTGATTGAAGGGAGCCGTCCGGATATGATAATATTAATAACGTAAGTGAGCAATAGCATGCTTGAGGTGACCGATGGATACTTTCAATAAACAGCCCGGCGGGGCTGCAGCCGACAACAAGGAAATGGCTTTAAACGCCTGCAAGATCGGCATATTGATGCTGTTGGGATGGGTCATCCCCCTGATCGGCATCCCCCTGGGGATTATCGGCCTGGTGTTCGGGATTATCAGTTATACTTCTTCCCGCCCGGACCTGGCCAAAGCCGGCATTTTTTTGAACGGCTTGGGCCTGGGCCTGACTGCCATCAATATGCTGATTAACTTTTATTTGTTTGTTTCCGGGGAGATCAACCCGCTGGATTTGTTCAATTATTAGGCGGGTTTTCTATTAAGTGGGTTTTCCCGGCCTGCATTACCTGGCCCGGCCAAAGGTCACGGCTATAAGGTTATGGTCCGGGAGGCGGCTCCCAGCAGCTCGACGATGTCGTACATGTTGGATACTTGCCCCGCGGCCAGCTTCTCTTTGACCCCGTAGTAATCAAGGCAGGTCCCGCAGGCGAGGATGCGGCTGCCTTTTTCCTGCAGCAGGGACAGCTCTTCGAGCACCGGCGAACCCTCGATACATAGCTTTACCCCGGAGTTCATGAAGATTACCGCTTCCGGCGGCTCATCCTGCCTGGTCAAGGTGTAGATGAAATTCCGCATCAAGAGGCTGCCCAGCTCGCTGCTGCCCTGCCCCAGTGTTTCCGAAGAGATCAGGATCACCAGGCAATCAGCCCCGGCCTTCGTCTCGCCTGTTGCGGGGCGGGGCTCGCCTGCTCCAGCCGTGCCCGCCTCTCCGGCACCGCTGACGGTGATCTGGTAGAAATCGCCTTCCTGTTTCCAGCTCGCGGCCAGGTTCCGGCTGCGGATAAAGCGAAGTACATTTTCGCGCGCCGTTTCATTGTCCACGATGATCACGAGGGTTTCAGGACGCCCTTCGTCCAGGGCCTGCTTGGTGCGGAGCACCGGTTCGGGGCAGTTCAGCCCCCGGCAATCGATTTGCATGAGCGCGTAACCCTCCTTAATTTTTGGCCAGCGCCGCAATTTCGGCGATGGCACCGGCCAGGTAGTCCACATCGGCAATGCTGTTAAAGTAACCCGGGCTTAGGCGCACCGTGCCCTGGGGGAATGTGCCGATGGCCTGATGCGCCAGCGGGGCGCAGTGCAGCCCGGTGCGGCAGAGAATGCCGAAGCTGCTTTCCAGGATGTACCCGATCTGGCCGCAGTCGACGCCAGCCAGGGTAAACGAGAGCACAGAGCTGCACCGCTCTGCTGCGGCAGGGCCGTAGATGGTGATCCCGTCGATCTCCTCCAGCTTGCTCCGCAGCCTGGCGCGCAGGGCCAGCTCGTGCTCCCGAATGGTATCCAGACCCGTCTCTTCGATGAATTTAATTCCTTCGTACAATCCGGCCAGTCCGGGGCTGTTCAGCGTCCCCGCCTCCAGGCGCTCCGGCATGGTTTCGGGATGGAGATCCATTTCGGAGTGGCTGCCCGTTCCCCCTTCGCGCCACGGCTTTAGATCGAGCCCCGGCTGCACATAGAGCCCCCCCGTTCCCGGCGGACCGAACAGCCCCTTGTGCCCGGCAAAGGCGATCATGTCCACGGGAACGGCGGAGAGGTCGAGGGGTACGGTGCCGGCCGACTGGGCCGCGTCAACCAGAACCAGGACGCCGCGGCTGCGGGCCAGGGCGGCCATCTCGGCCAGGGGCAGGATGGTCCCGGTCACGTTGGAGACGTGGTTGATGATCAGCAGCCGGGTGCGCGGTTGAAAGGATTTTTCTAGAAAATCGAGGTCCGGGTATCCTTCGGCGGAACAGGGGATCATGGTGGTGCTGATCAGCCCCGCCCGGCGCAGCCCGCCCAGGGGGCGCAGCACCGAGTTGTGCTCCATGGCGGTGAAGAGAACATGATCCCCTGCTTCCAGGGCACCCTTGATGGCCATATTCAAGGCATCGGTGGCATTGAGAGTAAAGACGATCCGGCTCGGGTCCGAGACGTTGAAAAAGCGGGCCAGCGCTTCGCGGACCCGGTAGACCAGCCGGTCCGCCTCCAAAGTGCGGGTATGTCCCGAACGGCCGGGGTTGCCGCAGGCCTGGCGCAGGTAGCGCTCTGCGGCGCTGTAAACCTGCTCCGGTTTCGGCCAGGAGGTGGCGGCGTTGTCAAAATAGAGATTGTGATTAGTTTCCATGATCGTTCCTTCCCCTTGGCCGGAAAAGATTCGGCAGTCTCAGCTCTTTTTCTTCCACTTCATGCAGTCCTTCAATTGCCACGTCCAGGGAGACGAGATAGTCTTTGATGGCGCGGCTGTCGCTGCAGGCGCAGCGCAGGGCGGTGCCGCAACTGGAGCTGATGCTGCGCGGCACCGGCACCATTTTAAAAGGATAGCTCTTCTGCTGCAGCAGCTTTTCCGCTCGAATTGCATCGTAGGTGGTTGGAAAGGTCAGGTAGCAGTAAACCGCCATCGTCGCCATTATCTACATCTCCCTGTCCAAACTAAGCTAAAAATCAACCGTAAAACTTATCGTTATTTTTTCACGGTTAAGCTAAAGCCATCGGCGGTTTCCGCGGACTCTACGCTCCAGCCCATGCTCCTGGCGGCGCGGGTGACATTGTCCCGGGCTACCGCGGTGCTGACCAGGATGGTGAGAGTGCCGCTACTATGCTCTTGCAGCGCCTGCCGGGTCAAGAGCACCGGCTCGGGACAAGCCAGGCCGCGGCAATCGATTGTTTCCGGCATGCTGGAAAACCTCCTTCCCATTATAGCATAATCAATTTTGGGCAAAAACTGTTGCTTTTGGGCGGCATTGGCCCGGCGCGGTGTTTAGCCGGCCCTTACATTCGCATCCTGTGAAACCTTAGCTCGTACCGCTGCCCTTATATTGGCGCTGCCGATAATCAGCAGCAGGACCAGGGCGATAATGACGGTCCACTGCCCGCCGGGGGTCACGCCGGAGCCACTTGCGGCCAGGCCAAAGTTGTGCATAAATGCAGCGCCTGTCACGGCACCGAGGACGGTGATCAGGGCGTCACCGTTTCCTTCGCCGCTTAAAATGAGCTGGCGCAGCGGGCAGCCGCCGGCCAGGGTTGCGGCCAGGCCGACCACGGTCATGCCTAGAAAATTCCAGATACCGTCTGTGTGCGCCACCGGCTGGTCAACGAAGCCCGGGTTGAAGCGGCCGGTCAAGAGGTTCCCCAGCAGGACAACCACGAAAATAGCGGCGAATCCTAAAAATAGCTGGTAGTCCTTAAACAGAATCAGATCCCGGATTGCGCCCATGGTGCAAAGCCTGCTGCGCTGGGCTAAAATGCCTACCAGCAGGCCGGCAATCAGGGCGATGGCGGCCGGGGCATGCATGGAGCCGGGCCCTTCCTCGCTAAAGAAGATAAAGGCCGGTGCGGCAAACAATAATACCAGTAAAAACAGGGAAAAGAACGGCGCGGCCAGGCCGTTTAAAGCCGGCTGCGGTTGGCTGCGGCCCAGGGAAAAACCTTTTTTCAGAAAGATGGTGCCGATATAGATGCCGAAGACGTATCCCGGCAGGGCTACCAGGGCATTCCAATCGCCTCCCGCGAGCCTTAGGATCAGGCGCAGGGGGCAGCCTAAAAAAATTAGCGCGCCCGCCATCATCAGCATGCCCAGGATAAAGCGCAGCGCCGGGCTTGAGCCGCCGCTGGGCTTGAACTCCCGGGAGAGCAAGGCAACGATAAAGGCCCCGAGAACAAGGCCCATAATTTCCGGCCTTAAGTATTGCACTACGGCGGCCCGGTGCAGGCCCAACCCTCCGGCAACATCGCGGAGAAAGCAGGCGATGCAGAAGCCCATGTTGGCGGGATTGCCCTGCCAGACCAGGATCACCGCCAGCAGGCCCGTGATGATACCGGCGGCAATGATTAGAAGTTTGTCTCGCATGATCATGACCTCCATGAAAATTGATGCAATAATATATTTTATATTTAAATTGTAGCCACAAAGGGCTGCATAAAGGAAATATGGATTTGCAATACGAGGCGGTTGCCGTATAAATATAAATAATAAGGGGAGAGGGTTAGGGGGAGGGGCATCATCAGGAAATGAAAACAGTTACACCTCTTGTGGGGATAACACGTTGTGGGAATAACACCTTGTGGGGATATTACTTCTAATATTCACCGGAATGGCTTATAATATAAAAGAACTGGACTTTTACGCATAGCCTGGCTATGGTAGTAAAAGTTTTTTATTTGTTGCTGCTCTAAACATTTATAAGGGGATAAGTCATGCCTGATTTACATCCTTTCATCATGTTTGCCCTTGGCCTGTTCATGATTATCAAGGGAAGCGACTGGTTTGTCGATGCTGTCGTCTGGCTCGCCCGGGCTTTGAAGATTCCAGATCTAATTATCGGTGCCACCCTGGTCAGCATCTGCACAACCCTGCCGGAAACCACCGTCTCTGCCGGCGCAGCCTTAAAAGGCAATACCTCAATCGCCCTGGGCAATGCCCTGGGCTCGATTGCCTGCAATACGGGGTTGGTATTGGCGATAATCATTATTTTTGCCGAGCCGCTATTAAAGGACCGCGCGAAACTGCAAAAAAACGGCATTTTCTTAATGATCCTGCTTATACTAATCACGGCGATCGCCTTCATTTTTAAGGAAATACCAAGATTCGCCGGTTGTTTATTATTGGCAGTTCTGGCCTGGTATTTATACAACAATGTGCGCGAGAGCCTGGACACCCGGGAATACTACGCGCCTCGCGGTTCCTCCCGTCAAGAAAAAAGCGGAGCGACGATTGCAAAGAATCTAGCCTTCTTTGCCATTGGCCTGGTCCTGATCATCTGGGGCTCCGATTTGCTGGTTGCCAACGGGGAGATTATCGCCAGGCTCGCCGGGGTCCCCGATATTGTCATCGGGCTGACCCTCACCGCCTTTGGCACATCTTTACCGGAGCTGATGACGGCAATCACTGCCATTCGCAAACAGGTCCACGGCATTTCCATCGGCAACATCCTGGGAGCTAATATTCTGAACGTCATTTGGGTGATTGGCTTATCAGCCACCATTCTACCGATTAACATTGATCCGGTAACGCTGCGGCTCCACTTTCCCTTTGTTTTTCTCATTGTGGCCGCTACTGTGGCCTTTACCTACCTTAGCAAAAGGCGTTTCGTCAGAGGGCAGGGGCTGTTTCTTCTGGCCATGTATGCCTTTTACCTGTTCTTAACGTTAAGCTAAAAGGCGGCAAACTAAAAGCGAAAGCAGCCGGTATAATTAGGTTGCATGGACGGCGATGGGCGCCAGCGGTATAATAGTGGCAACTGAATACTTTCAAGGTAAAGGGCGATGGATTTACAACAGTTGAAAATATTCCTGCATGTGGCTGCCCTGAAAAGCTTCTCCAGGGCCGCAGAGCAGCTCTACATGAGCCAGCCCAACGTCAGCACGCGCATCAAAAAACTTGAACGGGAGCTGGGCGTGGACTTATTCGACCGGTCTCGCTCGCGGGAACTGGAGCTAACGGAAGATGGCAGAATTCTCCTGGATTATGCCCAGCGCATGCTTAACCTGGAGGAAGAAACCCGGGAGGCCCTGCAGGACGGAGCGGCGGCCACCGGCGGCCTGGTCCGGATCGGCGCCAGCACCGTCCCCGGGATCTACCTGCTGCCGCAGCGGCTGGCCATTTTTAAGGAGTCATTTCCTGCTGTGGACTACAGTCTCACGGTGATGGACAGCGGCGCCGTGCTGGACGGCATTTTCGATTACAGCTTTGACGTCGGTTTCGTGGGCAGTGCCCTCGATGATGAGCGGCTGCAGTATCATCCGCTGGCCGAAGACGAACTGGTCCTCGCAGTCCGCCCCGGCTTAATTCCGCAGTTGGAGGGAGGCGCCATACCTATTGCTCGCTGCCTGGCACAGCCTCTCCTGGTCAGGGAACCGGGCTCCGCCACCCGCTCGCTGCTGGAAAAGGCGCTTCAGCGTAAAGGGTTAAGCCTGGCCGATTTTAAAAGCGTCATTTACATGAACAGCCTGGAAGCGATCAAGCAGGGCGTGCGTTATGGCCTGGGCGTTGCCTTTCTTTCGGAATGCTCGGTTGTCGATTACCGGCACATGAAATTGGTGGACACTTTTCGCCTGGCCGATCTCGACTTAACCCGCAGCTTTTACCTGGTTTATCACCGCCATCGCATCCTCAGCCGGGCTGCACAGAGTTTCATCGCATTTATTAGTCCGGGCGCGTGATTTATCGGGTTAAATGTTTTATAATTGTATGTGGATTGTTTCCAGCAGGTCGCGGTTACCCTGCTTTAAAAAAAACAAGGGGGATTTTTCATGTCCGGCAGCGGAAAGTTGGGCTTCTGGACCAAGGCGGCCATGATTGCCGCGGTTTATGCCTTGCTGGCGATCGTCCTGGCTCCCATCAGTTACGGCATGATCCAGGTCCGGGTGGCCGAGGCGTTGACGATTTTACCTTATTTTACACCGGCAGCCATACCGGGTCTCTTTGCCGGCTGCATGCTGGCCAACCTTTACGGCGGAAACGGCATCCTCGATATTGTCTGCGGCAGTCTGGCGACCCTGCTTGCAGCCTACCTGACCTCGCGGATCAAGAACAGGGTGCTGGTTCCCTTGCCGCCGGTCTTGATTAACGCCCTGGTTGTCGGCTACGTGCTGCACCTGGTCTTGGGCTATTCGCTTTACCTGACCATGCTCTGGGTAGGCGCCGGCCAGGTTGCCGCCTGTTACGGCCTCGGTTACCCGCTGCTGTTGCTGCTGGATAAGCATCACCACCTCTTCAATTAAATTTAAAGGTTTGGCGGGCGATTACTAGGGGGTGCGGTGAATTGGCAAATCAGCGATACGGCGATTTTGCAGCTCTAGAAATCAGGGCCGGTAAAACCGTCCGGCGTCTGCTCATGATTGGGCCTGACCGGAAAGGGGCTTTTGATTTTGCGCGTACAATCGAGGCACACCGCGGTGTGCCTTAATTGTTCTCAAGATGGAATATCTTGAAAATTGTCAGGGGACGGTTCCATTGACAACTTTGTCAAAGGGACGGTTCTCCAGAGTAATTCTGAAAATGCGGTAGTCTGGACTCATGCCCCCCTCACCCTGACCCTCTCCCCCCAAAGGGTGGAGAGGGGATGATGAGCGGCACCTTTTTCATCTGCTGATTATACCCCGCTGGCGGGGACACGGGGGCTATACTGAATTCCGATAGTTCCAGAGCTTAAATCATGAGATCAAAAGGAGGTCCTACGATGGCCGGTCATTCGAAATGGGCAAATATAAAACACCGGAAAGCGCGTGCCGATGAAAAAAAGGGGAAAATATTTACCAGGCTGGCCCGTGAAATCATCGTTGCCGCGAGGGAAGGCGGGGGTGACCTGAACTCAAACTTCCGCCTGCGGCTGGCTGTGCAAAAAGCCAGGGAAAATAACATGCCCAATGACAATATTCAGCGGGCGATCGCCAAAGGAACGGGAGGACTCGAGGGAGAAACTTACGAGCAGACTGTTTACGAAGGCTACGGTGCGGGAGGGGTAGCGGTAATGCTGGAAGTCTTTACTAACAACCGCAACCGCACGGTGGCCGACATCAGGCACATTTTTTCGCGTCACGGCGGAAACCTGGGTGAGTCGGGCTGCGTGGCCTGGATGTTTAACCGCAAGGGCTATATCACCGTCAACAAAGAGGATTTGGCCATGGACGAAGACGAACTTTTCATGATCGCCCTGGAAGCAGGCGCTGAAGATGTGAAAAATGAAGGCGATTCGTATGGCATCATCACCGGGACGGAACAATTTGAAGCGGTCAAGAGCTATCTCGAAGAACAGAAGATCAAGATCGCCGGCGCCGAGGTGACCATGCTGCCGCAAACAACCGTGAGCATCACCGACCGGGACGAAGCGGGCCGGATCATAAAATTAATGGAAGCCCTGGAAGACCACGACGACGTGCAGAATGTGTACGCCAACTTTGACATCCCGGAAGAATATCTGGACTGATTTCTTGTCACTGAGGCTGTCGCTCCGGTTCACTCGTTAGAAGTGCTACGGCTCACCGGCGGCCTTTCGCCTGGGCTGCCCTCGACAGTCGCGCGTCCTGCGCTCCTGTCGAGATGTATATTTTATCCCTTCCCGGGGCAAGATATGCTTTCAAAGCAAAGGATTTAACCCCGGGAGGGATAAATTTTCATGGATCAACGCGAACCGAAAAAGAAGAAATGGGGCTGGCTGTTCTGGATTGCCTATATTCTCTTATTGCTGGTGATCGGGCTGGGACCGCTGGTGATGCTCATTTCTTACACGCAAGACGATCAGCTCAGCCTAGGCCGGATCTGGGAACGGCTGCGCAGCGGCAAGCCGGAAGCGGAAAATGAACCGGCCAAACCGGCTAACGAAGAATCGCTCCTTTTGGAGCCGTACATGATCCAGTACTTATACCGCCACTGCGATCACGGCGCCTTCTACCAGCCGAAAGAGATCCCGCCGGAGCTGCCGGAACCGCCCGGCAGCCTTGTTGAAATCGCTTCCGCTTTACATCAAAGCAATATTTCCCTGGAAAACCTGATGGACGATTTGAAAGTTCCCGGGGGCTGGTACCTGGTCGACATGAAACAAAGCGGCAGCCGACCCTTCTTTGTCCTGACCCACCTGGCCGATTTTTGCCCGCAATGTGTCAAACTGCAATATTTAGGTATATGTGGCGATCGGATTGCTGTATACAAGGGTGCTCCGCCGCACGGAAAATTAATTGAATTAACCCCCTACGAGGTGAAGGAAATTCACCGGGAAGAGCTTGCCGCAGGGGTCCCGTTCGCTTCAGAGGCTGAAAAAATCGCTTTGCTGGAAGGCTACACCAGTTAATGCTATTGTGCCCGCCGGACCCCTTTTTTTAAAAACCGGAACACGCGTTCCGGTTTTTATATTGCCCGCAGCCATAGCGGGAAGGATTTACCGCTCCAGCTAAAGAATAAATCTAAAGGATATGGAGCAAGCCAATTTGGTGCCCGGCCTGTCTCTGTGATCGCGGCTAGTGGGGTTTGCTGCGCCATTTTTACGCTGTTCTCATGTCGCAGGGCCATGCGGGCGTTCCGAAGGTGGGTTTTCAGTTGATCATCATGGGGGTTGACCCGGGGGTGGCGATTACCGGCTACGCTTTTGTGGAAGAAGAGGGCGGCCAATTCACCCGCCTCGCTTCGGGTTGCATTCTCACTGGCAAGGAGTCTCCAACCAGCTTGCGGTTGGCGCAGATCTACGAACAGGTCCTGGCGCTGGCCGCCGCATACCGGCCGGAAGCCATGGCCCTGGAAAAGATCTTTTTTCATAAAAACACCCGGACCGCGCTGCAGGTCGGTGAGGCGCGCGGCACCGTGATCCTGGCGGCCGCGAAAAGCGGGCTGGAGCTATTTGAGTATACGCCGCTGCAGGTAAAGCAGGCGGTTGCCGGCTACGGCAAATCCGAAAAGGCCCAGGTGCAGAAGATGGTGCAGCTCCTGCTGCACCTGGAGAAGATGCCCGCCGTGGATGACGAGGCCGACGCCCTGGCCATTGCCCTCTGCCACCTGCAGCACCGCCGTTTCCAGGAGGCTGTAGAGGGGGCGCGCAAATGATCGATTACCTGCGGGGGAGGCTGGCTGCGCTGGGAGCCGATTACGCCATCGTGGAAATGGGGGGAGTGGCCTTACGCGTGACCATGCCTCCGCCACCGGAGTCGCTGCGGCGGCAGCTCGGAGCAGAGGTGACCATTTATACGCGGCTTCTCGTCCGCGAGGATGAGATCTCCCTCTACGGGTTTTTATCGCCCGATGATCGCAATCTCTTTAACCTGGTGCTCGGTGTGTCCGGATTCGGGCCGAGGCTCGCCCTGGCCCTGTTCGGGGTGTTTTCCGCCGAACAGTTATGCCGCGCCGTGCTGGAAGAAAACATCACCCTTCTCTGCCAGGCGCCCGGGGTGGGGCGCAAGACGGCGCAGCGGCTGGTGTTCGAGTTGAAGGAAAAACTTCCCCAGGTAGCCGCTATCGGCATAGGGGCGGCGCTGCCCGCGGAACAGATCTCGCCGCGCGACGAGATCGTGGAGGCCCTCTGCACCCTGGGCTTTTCGCGCCTGGAAGCTGCCGCGAGCGTCAACCGGGTCATGGGGGAGCAGCCGCAGGCGACGCGGGAAGAATGGCTGCGCCTCGCTTTAAAGGAGCTTTCCGGCAGTTAAAGTGTGCCTTTGCCCGGAGCAGCGAGAAGCTAGCTTAGTATAGACGGGGGGAGAGATTTTGCAGGAGAGGATCGTTTCCGCACAACAAATGGAAAGCGATGATCTGCAGCTCGAAGTGGGGCTGCGCCCCCGGAGTTTGCGTGAATATACCGGGCAGGAGCAGATCAAGCAAAAACTGGCCATTTATATTAAGGCGGCCCGCGAGCGCGGGGAGGCGCTGGATCACGTGCTCCTCTATGGACCGCCCGGCCTGGGCAAGACCACCCTTGCCCATATCATTGCCTATGAACTGGGGGTCAACATCCGGGTTACATCGGGCCCGGCCATCGAGCGTCCCGGGGACCTGGCCGCCATTTTAACCAACCTGGGCCGCGGCGACGTGCTCTTCATCGACGAGATCCACCGCCTTAACCGGACGGTGGAAGAGATCCTTTACCCGGCCATGGAAGATTTTGCTCTCGACATCGTCATCGGCAAGGGGCCGGGCGCCCGGTCGCTGCGCCTCGAGCTGCCTCCGTTTACCCTGATCGGGGCCACGGTCCGGGCAGGGGCGCTGACCTCGCCGCTGCGGGACCGTTTCGGCGTGGTCGATCGCCTTAGCTATTACAGCCACGCGGAGCTGGAAACGATCATTACGCGCTCCGCCCGCATTCTAAACGTGGAGATCCGGCCGGAGGGCGCCGCGGCCATCGCCCGCGCCTCCCGGGGCACACCCCGGGTCGCCAACCGGCTTTTAAAACGGGTGCGTGATTACGCGCAGATCAAAGCGGACAATATAATTACGGAGGCGGTAGCCCGCGAGGCGCTGCGCATGCTCGAGGTGGATGAGCTCGGTTTGGATGCCACCGACCGGCGCCTGCTTCTCTCGCTCGTGGAAAAATTTGAGGGCGGCCCGGTGGGGCTGGATACCCTCGCGGCCTCCATCAGCGAAGAATCGGAAACGCTCGAAGATGTGTACGAACCGTATCTGATGCAACTGGGGTTTTTAAAGCGGACCCCCCGGGGGCGCATCGCAACCCGGGAAGCGTACCGCTACTTGAATATACAGCCGCCGCATGATCCGCAGCTACGGCTATGGTAAAGGCGCTTTCGGACACCAGGCTTCGAACAATCTCGCGCCGGGGGAGGTTTTGAAATGGGCTCGCTGGAATCCATCGGCAAAATTTTACTTGTGACCGGCGCCCTAATCGCCGCCGGGGGACTGGCGTTTATCCTCTTCTCCCGCCTGGGGCTGGGGAAATTGCCCGGGGATATCGTCGTGCGCCGAGAAAATTTTGTTTTTTATTTTCCGATCGTCACTACTTTGCTGATCAGCATCGTGCTCACGGTGGTGCTCAACATTATCGGCCGCCTGCTGCGCATGAAATAAAAAAGCATATTCTTTAAGGAAGCATTGATGGACAGGATAAAAGTCAGTGATTTTGATTATGAGCTGCCGCAGGAACTGATTGCCCAGGCGCCCTTGAAAGATCGAGATCGCTCCCGGATGCTGGTGCTGCGGCGCGGCACCGCTACGCGGGAGCATACTTATTTTTACCGGCTCGCCGATTACCTGGATCCGGGCGATTTGCTGGTGCTGAACAATACGCGGGTGATCCCGGCCCGGCTCCTCGGCCGGCGCGCCGGTGCGGAGGCAGGCGGCGCGGCGGAGATATTGTTGCTGCACCGCCTGGACGATAGTCGCTGGGAAGCCATGGTCAGGCCGGGGCGAAGGCTCAAGCCCGGGGCCAGGGTTGTTTTTGACGGCGGCCTGGAGACACTGATCGAAGCTTACGCCGGCGGCGGGAAAAGGGTGGTCCGCCTGAGCAGCGAAAAGCCCCTGGAGGAGGTCCTGGCGCAGGTCGGCCGGGTGCCGCTGCCCCCCTATATCAGGGCTCCCCTGGAAGACCCCTCTCTATACCAGACCATCTACGCCGCGGAAGACGGCTCAGTGGCCGCGCCGACCGCGGGTTTTCATTTTACACCCGCCGTCTTTGACGCCCTGGCGGAGAAGCAAATTCGCCATACTTTTATCACCTTGCATATCGGGCCGGGCACCTTTCAGCCGGTGAAAGTGGAAGATATCCGGGAGCACAGGATGCACCGCGAATATTACCATATCTCTGCAGCCACGGCCCGGCTGATCAATGAGACCCGGCAGCAGGGGCACCGGGTCGTGGCGGTGGGCACCACCGCCTGCCGGGTGCTGGAGACGGCCGCCGCTGCGGAGGGACGCACCGGGGCGGCAGGGCCCCTGCCCCCCGTCGATCAGGCGGGGTGGACCGGCCTTTTTATCTATCCCGGCTACCGCTTCAAGGCCGTTGACGCCCTGCTGACCAATTTTCACCTGCCCCGCTCAACCCTGTTGATGCTGGTCAGCGCTTTCGCCGGGCACGAGCCGGTCCTGGCTGCCTACCGGGAAGCCGTGGCCATGCGTTACCGCTTCTATAGTTTTGGCGACTGCATGCTGATTTTGTAGAGTATATAAAATATATTTGGGAGCCATTTGCGCTCTTTGACAACGCCTGATATATAAGGTTTTTTAAGGAATGGGAAAAATATTTTACCCCAAGCAGAGACTTAAAAATAGGAGTTTGGCGTGCTGTGCCGTGTGGAAATCGGAAAA
>JAAYGO010000251.1 GCA_012727685.1 Bacillota bacterium
ATTAAAAGGCGTTCTTCTTTGTTTAACACACAGAGGGTAGACCATTTGTACATTGATCCCCACGAAGGGGAAACCAATTTCTTCATGCACTATGGTGATCTTACTGACTCTACTAACCTGATCCGCATTATTCAGGAAATTCAACCGGATGAGATCTACAATCTGGCTGCTCAAAGTCATGTTCAAGTTTCTTTTGAAACACCTGAATATACTGCCAATGCCGACGCGTTAGGGACGCTTCGACTCCTGGAAGCAATCAGAATATTGGGGCTGGAAAAGAAAGTGCGCTTTTATCAGGCTTCTACCAGCGAGCTTTTTGGCAAGGCTCAGGAGATTCCGCAGAAAGAAACCACTCCTTTTTATCCCCGTAGCCCTTATGCTGCGGCAAAGTTGTATAGCTATTGGATCACGATCAATTATCGTGAAGCTTACGGCATTCATGCTAGTAATGGTATATTATTTAACCATGAATCGCCGATCCGAGGCGAGACATTTGTAACAAGAAAGATAACTAGAGCTGCGGCTAGGATTAAATTAGGATTACAAAAAAAGCTGTATTTAGGTAATCTAGATGCCAAAAGAGACTGGGGTTTTGCTGGCGACTACGTTAAAGCGATGTGGCTGATGCTTCAGCAGGGCGAACCGGATGACTATGTCATTGCTACTGGAAGAACGACAGCGGTTCGAGATTTTTGCATCATGGCTTTTCGAGAAGTG
The DNA here is from genome assembly GCA_012727685.1 of Bacillota bacterium. Classification (GTDB taxonomy): domain Bacteria; phylum Bacillota; class Dethiobacteria; order DTU022; family DTU022; genus JAAYGO01. The sequence continues at coordinate 718 of JAAYGO010000251.1, forward strand.
GGGATTGATCTGGAGTGGACAGGCCATGGCGTTAAAGAAAAAGGTATAGATAAGGCCACGGGAAATGTTCTGGTGGAGGTTGATCCAAAATATTTCCGGCGGACAGAGGTAGATATCCTGGTTGGCGATGCCTCTAAAGCAAGAGAAAAACTGGGCTGGAAGCCTGAAGTAACCCTGGAAGAGTTGGTTAGAATGATGGTTAAAGCCGATTTGAAGGAAGCCGAGCACGAACAGATGTGCCTCAGGGAGGGATTTAGTGTTAATGGATGCACACAGCAAAGTCTATATAGCTGGTCATAGGGGGCTAGTCGGCTCGGCGATATATCGCAAACTGAAAGCGGAAGGTTATCAAAATATAATTACCAGAACAAGCCGGGAGCTGGATTTGCGTAACCAGGAAGCGGTAGCCTCTTTTTTTACACAGGAAAAGCCGGAATATGTTTTTTTGGCGGCGGCTAAGGTAGGGGGTATCCTGGCCAATAACACTTACCCGGCAGACTTCATTTATGACAACTTAATGATACAGTGCAATATTATCAACCAATCTTATTTAAACGGTGTAAAAAAACTTTTGTTTTTAGGCAGCTCCTGTATTTATCCCAAGTTTGCACCGCAGCCGATGCGGGAAGAATATTTGTTGACCGGGGAGCTGGCGCCAACCAATGAGCCCTATGCTATTGCCAAAATCGCTGGGATTAAGATGTGCCAGTCATATAACCGCCAGTACAACACAAATTTTATTGCTGTAATGCCTACCAATCTATACGGTCCCGGCGACAACTTTGATCTGGAAACATCCCATGTTCTGCCCGCCTTAATCCGGAAATTTCACGAAGCTAAAGTCAATAAACGGAGTTATGTAGAACTCTGGGGCACTGGTACGCCCAGGCGGGAATTTTTGTTTGTCGATGATCTGGCTGACGCCTGCCTGTTTTTAATGAAGACTTATAACAACAGCGACATTATTAATATCGGCACCGGTGAAGATTTAACCATAGCCGAGCTAGCTGCCTTGGTTGGCAAGGTGACCGGTTATGAGGGTGAAATAAGATGGGATCACACTAAGCCCGACGGCACGCCACAAAAGCTGTTGGATGTAACCAAGCTTAATGCTTTAGGATGGAAAGCTCGAACCGGCCTGGAAGATGGTATTCGCCGTACCTATGGCTGGTATATCACTAATACTTTCGAAAAAACAAGTGATTCTCCTAACAGCTCACCTCGGAAAGAATTTTGACTTTTTTGTCCAAATGGTTGCGATTAAACAGCTACTATGATTAAAAACCGGGTATAGATAGGTGTCTGCCAAAACTAAATGACACCAAAGAAAGGAACC
>JAAYGO010000278.1 GCA_012727685.1 Bacillota bacterium
ACCTGGGCCCATCCCGTCAGGCCGGGCATCACTTTATGCCGCAACCTTTGTTCCGGGGACATAAAAACCATGTCTTTGATCAACTGCGGGCGAGGGCCGACAAAGCTCATCTCGCCTTTAAGGATATTAAACAGTTCCGGCAATTCATCGAGGCTGGTAGACCTTAAAAACTTGCCAAACTTAGTTAAACGTACAGAATCAGGTAATAGTTCTCCGTTTTCATCTTTTTCATTGGTCATCGTTCTAAATTTATAGAGCGTAAATATCCGTTCGTTCAAACCGGGGCGTTTCTGTTGAAATATTACCGGGCTGCCGAGCTTTAACCTTACCATTAAGGCTAATAGAGCTATCAGGGGCGATAACAAAACAATGGCTACCAAAGACAACACAAGGTCGAACGGTCTCTTGAAATACTTTTTATAGATTCCGCCATGGTCAATATGTAATGCTGTTGAGTGTTGCTGATGAATACTTGACTCTGCTTTCATCCCTGTCTCCATAAACTTTTTATAATATTTACAACCCGCCGCATATCTTCAACTGTCATTTTGGTATCACTGGGCAGGCAAAGTCCGGTTTCAAAAATTCTGTCTGCTACCCGCTCACCAATGAAATCATATTTGGCATAAAGGGGCTGGAGGTGCATCGGTTTCCAGATCGGGCGGGCTTCGATGTTCTCTTTTTCTAAAGCTTCGATGATCTCTAGTGGCTTCACCGGTCCGTTGGTCGTGAAACAGCTCAGCCAGTAGTTGGGCTCCTGCCAATCGTGGACCGGCATCATTGTAACCCCGTCAAGGCCGCCGAGCTCTTGCCGGTAAAATTCGAAGATCTCCTTCTTCTTCTTTACCCTTTGATCGAGAACCTTCAGCTGTCCCCGGCCGATACCGGCCAAGACATTACTCATCCGGTAATTATAGCCGAGTTCGCTGTGCTGGTAATGGCGGGCCGGATCCCTGGCCTGGGTGGCCCAGAATTTAACCTTATTAATGCGTTCTTCGTGATCAGAAACGAGCATTCCGCCGCCCGAAGTGGTGATGATTTTGTTCCCGTTAAAGGAGAAGACACCGTAATCGCCAATCGTACCGGTATGCCTGTCCTTATACTTAGCACCGAGGCTCTCCGCGGCATCTTCAATCAACACAGCATTGTGTTTCCGGCATAGCTCCACTATCCGATCCATGTCGGCCGATAAACCGTAAAGATGGACCACGATCACCGCTTTAGGTGAATACTTTTTAAAGGCCTTTTCCAGGGCCAGCGGGCTCATGTTCCAGGTTTCAAGGTCGCTGTCGATAAATACCGGTATGGCATTCTCGTAGATAATCGGGTTGGCGGTAGCCGAAAAAGTAAGGCTCTGGCAAAAAACGATATCACCGGCGCCAACCCCGGCCGCCTTCAAGGCCATATGGATGGCCGCCGTCCCGGAGGATAGGGCCACGGCATGCTTCGCCCCTACCTTGGCCGCAAGCTCTTTTTCAAACTCGTCAACATTCTTGCCCAGCGGAACGATCCACCCTGTTGCGAATGCTTCATCTACGAACTGCATTTCATAGCCTTCGTCACTTAAATGCGGTGACGAGAGCAGGATTTTTTCCTTTGTATTCATACTGAACTTCTTCCTCTCGTAATTTATGATTGCAGAGAAGAGCTCTGTCCAAGTTCCGCCTGATCTACCCCCAGGTTTACCCTGAGGCTAGCCGGCCGCTCGGGAAGTTTCTTGAAAAACTTTTCGTAAAATCTTGTGTTGGGGAAAAAGATTACCCAGGCGGTGGTCAAAATCAATAACAGGTCAATCCAAATGCTCTGGTGGTGCTTATACCACACTTCCAGGCTGCCCTTATAAGGCATGACATCTTCGCAATACGTTTCATAAACCGTTTTGTTTGAGCCGGCGGTGATCGCTTCTTCATCGCGAAAAACAATGGAACCGATCCCGGTTAACCCCGGGCGCATGGTTTTAATCTCTTTTTGCATTTCTGTTGGGTAGGCAGCAAAGCAGTCAGGCGTAAGCGGCCGGGGGCCGACAATACTCATCTCCCCCTTTAAAATATTTAATAGCTGGGGAAGCTCGTTTAGCTTTGTTTTGCGTAAAAAACGGCCTAGCGGTAAAACACGAGGATCATTGGCCGCGGTAATGGTTCCTCCGGGAAGATTGGGGCTGTCTTTGAGCATCGTCGCAAATTTAATCAGGCCAAATAATTGACCGTCTTTGCCGACCCGGGGCTGAATATAAAAGATTTCTCCCTCACCGGTTAGCTTTAAGATAATAACCAGGGGTAATAGTAATGGCGACAGAAGTATAATAGCTATGCTGGAAAGAATTATATCCATGGCTCTTTTAATCATCGTTACATCCTTCCATCGAGAAACTTGCCGGTCTCTTTGTGGGCGAAATTAGGAATCATCTCATGGAAAAGCCGTACCAGCTCTTCGCGGGTCCAGGTGCCGCGCTCTTTCATACCGGTGATTGTTTGGATAAAATGATCGAGCTTGTCAGGGTCAAAAACCGGCTCGTTTTTGATAATGCCGATGCTATGAAAGCGGTCCAGGTCCAATAGTTCCTGGTCGGTGTAAAACTCTTCAAAGTCTTTTTCACCCGTGGTATCGCTGTCAAAAAAGTAGCAGGGCCACTTTTGTTTAGCCCTAAGCTCTTTGACGCTGCGACGGGCCTCTTCTTCCGTTTCACAGGCGACGGCTTCGTAACCAAGCTGCGCCAGGTATTGCACGGCGATCTCGGCAAAGGTGATCAGGTGCAGCTTTTCGCTAAGTTTCGGGAAAAAGATATCCCGGTTTTCGCCGAGCAAGCAGGAAATCAAGCAGAGCTCGCCCGACTCCTGCGGGGTGACAAAGTAACGCTTGACATCCCGGGGCGCTGAAAGGGGCTGCCCTTTCTGGATCCGCTGGTTGAAGCCGTGCAGCAGGCTGCCGTCCGAAAAGGCCACGTTGGCAAAGCGCGCTGTGGAAACAGGAATTTCCAGGCTGCGGCGCATGAGAAACATTTCCATGATCCGCTTGGAAGCGCCCATCATGTTGACCGGGTTGGCGGCCTTATCGGTGGAGACGCAGAAATATTTTTTAACCCCCGAAGCGATAAATTTGAGCAGGCTTTTCTCGGTGTTTAAGATATTTACATCGATCATGCGCATCAGGGTGTAGGGGTCTTTCTCGCTGCGCACGTGTTTGAGGGCGGAAAGGTTTAAGACATAGTCGTACGGCCCTTCATGGCGCAGCAGGGCTTCAAATTCGACGGATCCGCAATCGATGGCAAAGGTCCTGAAATCGCCTTCGATGTAGCCCAGAGAGCTGCGCAGGTCGCGGACCAGCTCGACCATGTTGTTTTCGCTGATGTCAACAACGTGCAGCTTTTGAGGCCGGCGTTTGAAGATCTCTTTGGTGACAGCCTGGCCGATGGTGCCGGCGCCGCCGATCACCAGGAAGGATGATGATTGGACCATTTCCTTTAGTTGTTGGTTATATGTAGCAAGATCTTCGGTGAAGAGGGCTTTGGTTCGGTCAATTAGTTGTAGGGTGTTGATCATTGTTGAATCACAACCTTGATTAAAAAAAATACCCCCTCACCCTGGCCCTCTCCCCCAAGGGGGAGAGGGAATGTTTGGGAGCTATCTATTGCGTATTTGTAAAGTCTAAGGTCTATCTGTTCCGGTTTTGGAAACCACTTCGTTAAACCAGCTTCCATTTTTTCCCATATATGTAATATATTATTTATATTCTTATGACGCCGCTTACCATTTGTTAACTCACCCCAACGGATGCTTCTTCATTGCCTCGCATAGTTGAGTTTGACTAACACGTAAATAGACCTGGGTTGTGCGCACTGATTGATGTCCCGCCAGTTTCTTTAAGGCCATTAAATCGGCCCCTTCCTGCAATAGTAACGTAAGGCAGGTATGGCGCAGATGACAAACCGACAACCGGGGCTTCTTGACACCCGCCTCACGACAAAGACGGCGAAAAAGAATGTACAGTGGCCCGTGCCTTAGAGGCATTCTCCGATCATTGAGGAACAGCGCATCTATTTCGCTTGAAACCGGACAACGCACAACCAGGTATGATTTCAGCGCATTTACGGTGTTTTCCGTTAACGGAACCAATCTCTCCCGGTGGCCTTTTCCTTGAATTAGCAGAGTCGCTCATTGAAATCTAGATCTTGAACCCGTAAACGAGTTAGCTCCCCCACACGCACACCCGTTTGTATCATCACCCGCAGGATAGCAATATCACGCTCTACGTTTTATTTAGAAACCAAATTTTATTATTAAGGGGTAAGTGTTTTGGCACACACTTACCCCTTTTCTTGCCGGAAAGCTTTGACGCACGTCAGCAAGCGGTTATTGCCCTTGCATGTTTTATTTATTTTTACTAATAAAAAGTGCATACTCCCTTTTTGAGTTGCACCTAAATAACCATCAAGATATTCGAAAGTCTGTATCTTATCTATCTTTCCAATAACCTGGCTTTCTTTTTAGATGAGCTATGGCAATAATGATGATTGCTTCAGTCTCAATTTTATATAATACACCAAAGGGGAACCTTTTCAATAATCTTCTTCTAAGTTTCCCTTCAAGAATTGGCCACATATTTGGTGATTCGATTATTGATTTTATTGCTTTTTCGACTTCACATATAAAAATATCGCCTAATTTTGTCGCCTGCGATTGATAATACAATGCTGCTTCAATCATTTCTTGTTCAGCAGCTGGAAGGAAAACAATATGCATCATTGTAATTTTGAGAATGCCTCACCAATAACCTCGGCAGCAGGCCTTACCTTTACCTTGCCTTCTTTATATTCCTTATATCTACGTTCTGCCTCTTCAACCCACAACTTCTCTACATCGGTATCATCTTCGCTCTCCAAACTATTTATAAGGCGCTCTGCAAGAAGGGCTCGATCGTAGGCAGACAACTTCAAAGCTTCTACCTCAATATCTTTTAACTTTGCCACCCTCTACTCACCACCTTAACCAAAATAGCATTTAGTTAATTCTAATAAGTACCTATTTGTAACAGGTTCCCAATGCTATTATACCATATATGTTTTAGCTGTTAATATTACCCTAAACGATGCTTTCTTCTTTCGCATCACGCAAATGTCATGCGCTTCTAACCTCACTGCAACTGGTGCTTTTTCATTGCATCCCGCAGTCATGTAGGCTGTAAAAAAGACATACCTATCCCTTTTCTTGCCGGAAAGCTGTGACGCACGTCAGCAAGCGAATACTCTTTCGTCTTAAACAGTGTTGCTTTAGATCAGTTTCAGTATATTGACCGCCCGGTTGGGCAGTTTTTCTTCTTCTTCAAAGCGCCAGGTGAGCACCAGTTGGTTTTCTTCCAGTGGCGGCGGCCCCTGTTCCGGGCGGCAGAGCCGGAAGTTAAGACCCAAGTCGCGCAGGCAGGTTTTTAAGATCTGCTCCACCTCGTCGGCGGGGCCGTAAAGGATGACCGGTTCCTCGAGCTGTCCCTGCCTGGCGCTAACCAGTGCTTCCACCGCCCCGGTAATCTCGATGATCTGGCGGTAGGAGCGGCGCAGGTACTGGTATGTGAGCCTGGCTTTTTCCTTCATCCCCTGGGGGGTTAAAATATAGCGCACGGTGCGGGGGGTGATTTTTTCTATTTTTATCAGGCCTTTGCGCACCATCCTTTTTAAGAGCAGGTTGACTGCTCCCAGGGATAGGCCGGTGCGGGAGGCGATTTTGCGCTGGGTGGTTTGGGCTTGATCATGCAGGTGTATCAGGACTTCATATTCGTATTCCATTTTTTCTCTGCTCCCGCGCGCAAGTTCATGACATGAACAATCTTACCGGACATGGAACGGCTTGTCAAGACAGGATTTTACGACTTATGCCAAATAATGCGCTGTGGCTGTGCTTGGGACAGGGGCGGTTTGGCCGTGTTACTTATACCGGCAGCAAAATTCTTCCGGGTATTTGAGCTTGCCGACCACGTTGTAGGGAGTCAGGTCAAGGACGTTATAGAAGTTGCGCCTTTTGAGCATTTCTTCTCGCTCTTTCTTCTTTTTTGCTCGCTGCGCCCTGCGATCAGGATGGCCCACGGGGTGTCCTCCTTAATCAATTGCCTTTTAAGTTGAACGAGAAAATGTTTCGCCGCGCGCGGCGGTTTTCCTTTTTACCGGCATATTCCTCGCCGTAGTAGTGGTAATGGTAATAATGATAATAGCCCTGGCTGTTGGGCATGCCGTTAAGCACGGCGCCGATCACGTTGGCGCGCACTTTTTTTAGCTGCTCCAGGGCAAAGGCCGCCTCGTCGCGGGTGACAAAGCCGTAGTCGAGCACCAGCAGGGTGGCGTCCACCTGGCAGGAAAGGATCGCCGGGTCGGTAACCGCATTGACGGGGGGCGAGTCAAAGAGCACGTAGTCAAAGCTGTCGGCCAGAACCTCGATGACCTTTTTCATCTTCTCGGTGGAGAGCAGTTCCGCCGGGTTCGGCGGTATCGGCCCGCTGGCCAGGACAAACAGGTTGTTAATGCGGCTTTTGTTGACGGACATGTTCAGATCCATGGTGACATCGAAAAGGATGTTGGTTAAGCCGGGCTCATTGTCCATGCTGAAGTAGCGGTGGAGCGTGGGCTTGCGCAGATCGGCATCGACCACCAGCACCGAGGAGCCGGTCTGGGCCATGGCCACCCCCAGGTTTGCGGTGATAGTCGTCTTGCCGCAGTTCGGAGTGGCGCTGGTAATGAGCATCGTTTTGATCGGCTTGTCTACACCCGCAAACTGGATGTTGGTCCTCAAGGTGCGAAAGGCCTCGGCAATCGGCGAATGGGGGTCGGTAAAGGTAATCAGGCGGGGGCGCTTGGTATTCTTCATTTTACTTATCCTCCATGTACGGAATAATGCCCAGAACCGGGATCTCGAGCAGCTTTTGCACTTCGTCGGGGTCTTTAACGGACCTGTCCAGGTACTCGAGCAGGAAGGCCGCCCCCACCCCGGCCATGGCGCCGATCACCAGGGCTACCGCCAGGTTTAAGGGTACCCGGGGGCTCACCGGGGCGCCCGGCTGCGCCGCCTGGTCGATCAGGCTCACGTTCTCCACTTTCATGATCGCCACCACCTCTTTCATAAAGGCATCGGCCACCTCGTTGGCGATGGCTGCGGCCAGCGCCGGATCCGGGTCGGTCACATTGATGGTGATGATCTCCGTATCGCGTACCGCCACCACGTCCACCTTTTCCCGCAGCTTGCCGGTGCCATAGGGCAGGGACAGGTTGTCCACGACCCCTTCCAAGACGCGGCGGCTGCGCGCGATCTCGCGGTAGGTGGCCACCAGTTGACGGCTGACCTGGATATCCTGGTAGACGATCTGCCCCGTTTCCGGCGGCTTAATCACCATTAGCGTGGTGGAAGCCTCGTACTGCGGCGTCAGGATGAAGAGACTGATGAATGCACTGATAAGCAGCGCCAGCAGCGGAATCAAGACAATCAGTTTCCACCGCTTCACAAAGACCTGCCAGAGGGCCAGAAGGTCCAGTTCCTGTTCCTGTTCCAATTTAAATCACCTCAATTTCTATGCTCGCTTCCGGCGAACAGTTTACTGATAATTGGAAAGCGGTGCCAGCGCTTTCCCCTCTCGCTCCTCTCTCGCTCTGCCGCGGTTGCTGCCCTATCCGGCACTGCCACGGGCCGGTCG
>JAAYGO010000250.1 GCA_012727685.1 Bacillota bacterium
CATTTATCCAGAGGTAAACCGGCTTCGGGGATATGCCCGTGATAAAGACAGCGTCGTACCCGGCTTTTTTAAGCTCCGGGCCGAAGTATCCGCCGGAGTTGGCATCGTTCCAGCCACCGGTAATGGGCGATTTATGGACCAGGGTATAACGTGCTCCGAGGTATGCCTTGGTACCGTTGGCAAGCCCTGTCACAAAACCCAGTACACTCTGCGGACCTAGCGGATCAGCTCCTGGCGGCATCATCTCGTAGAGGACTTTCGCTCCGATCCCGTACCCACCGAGAAAGTTTTCCGCCAGCTCCCTGGTAAGCTCCTTTTTTTCAACGGTCTCCCGGCCCAGGTCTACCAGAAGGACCCTTCCGGCAAAGCCGCCCAATCTGTTGCTGTCCATCATTTCATCTTTCCTCCTCACTCTAACATAAATAATTTGTATATATATTTATAAAACAAATAGTCTAAGTTTTCACATATTCAAACAAATGCTCGCCAGGGAAAGGTATCTGTAAGGCCTGCCCCCATACAGTATAGCTGCGCGGAAGTTCCCTAGACATGAATTGTATTTTGTAGCAAGAAACTTATTTTTAAGATTTTCATAAGCAAGGGTAAATTCGGCGAGGGACTGGAGGCGCCGGTTCGTAAGAAGTGCAGCGGAATCGTGCAACAGTTTAAAGGGGATTTCTTTTTCTTTCTTTAATTTCAGGTTTAGTGCTGGGCTAAGCTTGCGATCTTTTTCCAGGTCAAAGGTGCTGCTCTCATCAGAGCTGCCTGGACGTCCCTCAGAGGTCACACTAAAGCATACCTTATCACCTTTTAGCGGCTCAACCTTGATCACTTTTGCCCAGAACACAGCCTGATGACGCGCACAAGCGGCTACTGCTTTAAAGGTGCTAAGCTTAATACTTTTTATACCGCTCAATGCTTTCTTCACTTGTTTCTCCTTAGCGGGCGCTAAAGTTAGAACAGGTTTTAGAATGTGTTATAATAAATTTAACACACATTACTTTTAGAGTCAAATCTTTTTTATTTATATTGTAAATAAATTAAAAGTTTAATGCGACAACAATGCGATTCCATCAAAAGGGGATCCGGGGGAAAATGGCGGCGATTGTCAATGTCTTAAAAACGGCAACCAGGGATAATATGAAGCAATACGAGGGAGCTTTTATAAAATTACTGGCAAACCCGGCTTTTTTCTTTACTTTTCATCTTTATTTAGTTATGATAGCTGGTAGTTATTATCGCTATAAGAACTCTTTAATAAGCTGCGATTTGATTGAAGAATTGGAATAAGATTAAAGCGTTGTCAGAGTGTATCAAATACCGCAATCAGTCCAGTAGTCGAGGTGATGAACACGTTGCTTAAGCTGAAGGTACGCCAAAAAAGAATCAAGCGCCGATCTGAAATTATCGAGAAAACTTTACAACTGATCCAAACAACCCCGTTTCAAGAACTGAGTGTGCGCGATATCTGTGAGGCAGCAGGCATCTCGATCGGCACCTTTTACCATTACTTTAAGCGGAAAGATGACTTGCTCATCGGCTTGCTATGCCTTGTCGACATATACATGGAAGAGCAGGTTTTCCCTTTATTGACCAGCGACAATGAGCTGGAAAACCTGAAAACAATCGCCCGGGAATTCGCCTCCTATGTCAACAGTCATGGCATTGAGCGTTCCAAGCTCATCTCCAGTTGCAGCCTTTCCGATTTGGATATTTATAAGCAGAAGCGCCCTTTGTGGCTGAAAATAGCGGAAATTTTGGCTCGCGGGCAAGAAAAGAAACAGGTGACAACAATTTTTCCGCCGGAAAAGTTAACCGATCTGTTTCTCATGGCTTTGCGCGGAGTGACGGTAGACTGGTCCCGCCGGAATGGCAGCTACTCGCTAACGGAACGCATGGAGGAGTTTATCACCCTTTTCTTCTCCTCTCTAGCGTACACGAAACTAGATGATGAACAATGAAAATTGCCTCCAGGGTTAATACATGACCTTATCTTCTTTCTTCATCCATTGCTCAAACAATTGCAGGCATTCCCGGCGGTGCAAGGAGCGGACAGAAACCTTTTTTTCTGTGGCAGTGCCCTTGATATACTCGTAAATGTAGTTGTCGGCAAAACCGATTGACTCCGCATCCTTCCGGTTTGCCCCGTAATAGACTTTCGGTATCCCGGCCCAGATGATTGCCGCCAGGCACA
>JAAYGO010000182.1 GCA_012727685.1 Bacillota bacterium
CGCCCTGATCGACCGCAGCGGGGAGCTGGTCTATGCCGATTGCCGCCGCAACGACGGCGGTCCCATCGAGGCTGTGCAGAAGATCTTTGCCGGGGCGAAAATCGATTGCTATCCGGTAGCAGCCGCGGGAACTACCGGTTCAGGAAGGCATCTGGCCGCGGTGATTATCGGCGCCGATACGGTGGTGAACGAGATTACCGCCCACGCCCTGGCGGCCCGGACCGTGGAACCGGCAGTGCAGACGGTCATTGATATCGGCGGGCAGGACTCCAAGATCATTTACCTTAAAAACGGGGTGTCCGTGGGGTTCAACATGAACACGGTCTGCGCAGCCGGCACCGGCTCATTCCTCGATCACCAGGCCGCCCGCCTGGGCTTGCCGGTTGAAGAGCTGGGGCACTATGCCCTCCGTTCCACAAGCCCGGTGGCCATTGCCGGCCGCTGCGGGGTTTTCGCGGAATCGGACTTAATTCATAAACAGCAGTTGGGCTACCGCAAGGAAGATCTGATCGCCGGCCTCTGCCTGGCGCTGGCCAAGAACTATATTACCAACGTGGCGCGCAGCCGCAAGGTTGAACCGGTTGTCCTTTTCCAGGGCGGAGTGGCAGCCAATGTGGGGATGCGCTGGGCCCTGGAAAAGTTGCTTAACGTGAAGCTGCAGGTCCCGCCCCATTACCAGGTCATGGGTGCCTTAGGAGCTGCCCTTCTGGCCCGGAGCCGGCACCGTGATGGCAAAATCAGGGAAACGCGGTGCCGCGGCGCCCGGGAGGTAGCCGGTGCCGACTTTCAAGTGAAAGGTTTTATCTGCCGCGATTGCGCCAACAGCTGCGAGCTGAGCGAGCTCTACGCCGACGGGGTGCTGGCAGGCCGCTGGGGCAGCCGCTGCGGCAAATGGGCAGACCTGGAGCGGAGGCAACCGGAAAGAGTGCAGGAGAAAACGAGGGCGTTCACTTAGCCTGACACGATTGACATTTTTCATTGCCAATCACCGGGAACTATGCTATACTACGTTTTGGCATTTTACTACACACGTCCGGCGAGCCCAAGGTTCCGGGTCGGTCGCCTGATGCGGCCGTGGAACCGGCATTGAACCGTTGACGATGGGATAAACCAATTAAGGAGGCAGTATTATCGATGGCTGTAGTAACCATGAAACAGTTGTTGGAAGCGGGGGTTCATTTCGGACACCAGACCCGCCGCTGGAATCCGAAAATGAAGCCCTACATTTTCACCGAAAGAAACGGCATCTACATCATTGACCTTCAGAAAACGGTTAAGCTGATGGAAGTCGCCTACAATTTTGTCCGCGATATCGCGGCGCAGGGCGGAAGCATTATTTTCGTCGGCACTAAAAAACAGGCCCAGGAGTCAATTCAGGCGGAAGCGGATAGATGCGGCATGCATTATGTCAATCAGCGCTGGCTCGGCGGCATGCTAACCAATTTTAGAACCATTCGCCAGCGCATCGACCGCATGTTCGAGCTGGAAAAGATGGAGCAGGACGGCACCTTTGAGCGCCTGCCCAAAAAGGAAGTGCAGACCCTGCGCCATGAGTATGCAAAGCTGATCAAGTTCCTGGGCGGAATCCGCCATATGAATCAACTGCCTGACGCCATCTACGTGGTTGATCCGCGCAAGGAGAGAATCGCTGTTGCGGAAGCCCGGAAACTGGGCATACCGATTGTCGCCATTGTTGACAGCAACTGCGATCCCGATGAGATCGATTACATTATTCCCGGCAACGACGATGCGATTCGGGCGATCAAATTAATTTCCTCCTGCATCGCTGATGCCTGCCTGGAAGGAAAACGGAGCCTGGAAATCCCTGAAGAGATGGAGCAAATGGGTGATGGCGGCGCCGCTGTTTCCGAAGCGGAACCGGTTTTACCTCCATCCGAGGCTGAAGATGAAGCGGGAGAGGCGGAAGCGGCCGTAGAAGGCTGGGAAATGCAGGCGGAGGAAACTGGGGAAGAATAGGTTCAGTGTGATCGTTAGTGAAAGCTTTTTGACCTTAGGGAGGGAATAAAGTTGCAGATAGATGCTCAAGCGGTTAAGGCACTGCGTGAAAAAACCGGTGCAGGGATGATGGATTGTAAAAAGGCACTGGTGGAAGCCGGTGGAGATGAAGAAAAAGCGATCACCATTTTGCGGGAAAAGGGACTGGCGGCGGCAGCGAAGCGGGCCGGACGGATTGCGGCAGAAGGCATGGTGGAATCGTATATTCACCTCGGCGGCAGGGTCGGTGTCCTGGTGGAAGTCAATTGTGAGACCGATTTTGTGGCCCGGAATGAACAGTTCCGTACCTTTGTCAAGGATATTTGCCTGCAGATTGCGGCAACCAACCCCGCCTATTTGAGCAAAGAGGATGTGCCGGCGGAGGTCCTGGAGAAGGAGCGGCAGATACTGCGCACCCAGGCTTTAAACGAAGGAAAGCCGGAGAAAGTGATCGATAAAATCGTCGAAGGCCGGATCGAGAAGTTTTATAAGGAAAACTGTCTCCTGGAACAGCCGTTTATCCGCGATCAAGAGGTCACGATCAAAGATCTTCTTGTCTCCCTGATTGCCAAAATCGGTGAAAACATCGTGATCAGGCGCTACAGCCGCTTTGCGCTGGGCGAGGGGATCACGGAGTCCCCAGGCAGCAGCAGCTAAGGGAATGCTCTTACAAAAAAGAACACTGTCGCGGTGTTCTTTTTTTCTAGGCAGCAGGGTTATGGTAGCCAATTGTCGAAATTATCCTTGGTTCAACCTGGAGGTAGAGTTGTGCAAGAGCCAGCAAGTAAACCAGTATATAAACGGGTTGTCCTCAAGCTGAGCGGTGAAGCCCTGGCCGGTAAGCTCGGCTTCGGCATTGACCAGGAAGTTTTAGAAAGTATCGCTTTACAGATCAAGGAGATCCTTGAACACGGCGTTGAAATTGCAGTGGTGGTCGGAGGCGGCAATATCTGGCGCGGCGCCCCCGCCGGGAAGAAGGGCATGGATCGCGCCACAGCCGACTACATGGGCATGCTGGCCACCGTGATCAACGCACTGGCCTTGCAGGACGCCCTGGAGAGACACTTGGTCGATACCCGCGTCCAGACTGCCCTGGAAATGCGGCAGGTCGCCGAGCCTTATATCAGGCGCCGGGCCATCCGCCACCTGGAAAAGGGACGGGTAGTCATCTTTGCCGGAGGCACTGGAAACCCGTATTTTTCAACAGACACTACCGCCGCCCTCCGCGCGGCGGAAATTGAAGCCGAAGTGATCCTGCTGGCCAAGGGAAAGGTAGACGCAGTTTACGATGCGGATCCCCTTAAAAACCCGAACGCCAACCGCTTTACCGAGCTGGATTACATCGAAGTGATTAAACGGGGCTTGGGAGTGATGGATTCCACCGCCGCCTCTCTATGCATGGACAACCAGATCAAGCTGGTTGTTTTCGGGTTAAACCCCGGCAATATTAAAAAAGTGATTATGGGAGAACAAATCGGTACCGTGATCAAGGGTGGGTGAGAAATTGTTTGAGGAGATTTATAGCGAAGCCGAAGAACGCATGAATAAGGTAATCGCCGCCTTTCAAAGGGAGCTGGCTGGCATCCGTGCCGGCAGGGCTTCTCCCGCACTGATGGATCGCATCGAGGTCAATTATTACGACACTCTGACACCTTTAAAGCAGTTGGCCAGTATTGCCGCGCCGGAGCCGCGGTTGCTGGTTATTCAGCCGTGGGACAGGAGCTCCATACCGGAGATTGAAAAGGCGATTCTTAAATCCGATCTCGGTTTGACGCCAACCAATGACGGCACGGTGATCAGGCTTTCTATCCCGCAGCTTACGGAAGAACGGCGGCGGGAGCTGGTGAAACTGGTGCGTAAAAAGGCGGAGGAGAGCAAAGTCGGGATCCGGAATATCCGCCGGGACGCCAACGAAGAGATCAAGCAACTGGAGAAAACCGGGGATTTATCGGAGGATGAACGCCGCCGTTGCCAGGACGAGATCCAAGAGTTAACTGATGAAAAAATTAAGGAAATTGACGCCGTCCTTGAGCTTAAAGAAAACGAAATCATGGAAATATAACGCCCCTATTGAACAACTGCGGGGTGCATAGGGCGGGGGGCGGAGTAACTCAAGCGGCTCTCTTCAGTTGCATGGAGGGAGCCGCTATCATTGAACGGGTGATCGGATGACAGATTTCAACACACAGGAACAACAGGAGCAGGCTCTGCTGCAGAAGATTGATCGCACGCGTATTCCCGCTCACATTGCCATGATCATGGACGGCAACGGCCGCTGGGCCAGGGAACGGGGTTTGCCCCGCTCCGCCGGGCACAGGCAGGGTGTGGAAACGGTGCGCGAGGTGGTCAGCTACAGCCACGGTCTCGGGGTAAAAGTACTGACCTTGTTTGCTTTCTCCACTGAAAACTGGAACCGGCCGCCGTGGGAAATCAACTTTTTGATGAGCCTGCCCGAACAGTATCTGCACACGGAACTGCCTAAACTGGTTGAGAAGAACGTGCAGATCAACCTGATCGGCGACCCCGAAAGGCTGCCGGTGCAGGTTAGAAAAGCGATCGCCGAAGGCCGGGAAGCGACCCGCCGCAACACCGGCATGATTTTAAATTTTGCTTTAAATTACGGGGGGCGCATGGAAATAGTGCGGGCGGCACAGGCGCTGGTCAACGATGTCCTTTCCGGGAAGACCGATGCAAGGGTTGATGAAGGGAAATTTTCTTCTTATCTATACACAGCGGCCATTCCGGATCCGGATCTGTTGATCCGCACCAGCGGCGAACACCGGATCAGCAACTTTTTGCTCTGGCAGCTTGCCTATAGTGAACTGTGGTTTACAAAGGTTTACTGGCCCGATTTTAACCGGCTGCACCTGCTGCAGGCCATTTATGATTACCAGCAGCGACAGCGGCGGTTCGGGAAGATCTAAGTCCTTGGCGAAAGCCTCGGCAACAAGAGTAGCAGTTTCAATGGACAAAGTAAGGGTGGTGCACAGATGTTACGTCTGCGCGTAATCTCGGCAATGGTGGCCATACCGATAGTGCTGGGGGCAGTTTACCTCGGCGGGCTGTGGTTTGCCCTCCTCTTGCTGTTAATTCTTAACCTGGGCATGCGGGAATACGCCGCCATGCTCAAGTCCGCAGGTGCCAGCCTGTCGCCATTCATTGGCTACCTAGGGGTTTCCGCCATCCTGGCTCTGATTTATTGCCGGGCCGATGCCTGGATTTTTCCGCTCATCATTTTACTTTTCCTGGCCCTGTTTACGGCTACAATGGCCTGCTATCCGCGAGTGCAGCTCTGGGAATCAGCTTTGTACTTATGGGGCATAATTTACCTGGGCGGCCTTGGTGGATTTTTACTGTTGATCCGGCAGTTTTCCCCGGCCGGGATGCTGTTTCTGATCGTGCTTCTGGTCGGGGTCTGGGCTAACGACAGCTTTGCTTATTTCATCGGGATCAAATGGGGCCGGCATAAACTGGCACCCTCCGTCAGTCCGAACAAGTCCATTGAGGGTGCGGTGGCCGGCATTGGCGGAACGATGTTGCTCGGTGCCGCGGCTGCCCTCTTCCTGCCGCGGCTGTTGCCCTTGGGCCTAGTTCAGGTTCTCCTGCTGGCGGCAGGGATCGCGGTTTTTGCCCAGCTCGGAGATTTAATGGAGTCGGCGCTGAAACGGCAGTTCAAGGTAAAAGATTCGGGCCATCTGATCCCCGGGCACGGCGGGATCATGGACCGGATCGACAGCGTGATCGTGGCTGCTCCTTTTGTTTACTATTTTATGATCTTTGGCGGTTAAAAAAACAAATGGCACAGTATATATAGATTAACGGGCAGGGGAGAAGGCAGATCTTATGGCAAAGCGGATCGCGATCCTGGGTTCCACCGGATCGATCGGACAGCAAACACTCGCGGTCATTGCATCACTGGGCCCCGCTTACCAGGTGGTAGCTTTAACCGCCGGACAGAATGCCGCCTTGCTCGCGGACCAGGTGAGGCGTTTTCAACCGCAGTTGGCGGTGCTGAGCGATAATCAGGCCGCGGCAGCGCTGGCTCAAGAGCTGCAGGGATTCCCCTGCCGGGTTGAGTCCGGTGCAGAAGGCCAGGTGCTGGCGGCTACATGGCCGGAGGCCGATTTAATTGTCGCCGCGCTGGTTGGTTTCAGTGGCTTTGAACCGGTTTTGGCGGCACTCACGGCAGGCAAGCGGGTAGCCCTGGCCAACAAGGAATCACTGGTTGTGGGCGGGGAACTGCTGGCGGCCAAAGGGCTGCTCAAGCAGGAGTTGATTATCCCGGTGGACAGCGAACATGCGGCCATCAGGCAGTGTCTCGGGAGTGCGCCGCCCGATCAGGTTTACCAGATCTGGTTGACCGCATCGGGCGGACCGTTTCGCGGCTGGACAAGAGAACAGTTAAAGGCGGTCACGCCGGAGCAGGCACTGGCCCATCCCAACTGGCGCATGGGAGCAAAAATCACGGTGGATTCGGCCACATTAATGAATAAAGGCTTTGAAGTATTGGAGGCGCGCTGGCTGTTCGGATTGCACCTGGAGCAAATCCGGGTTGTGATCCACCCGCAGAGCATTGTTCATTCCGCAGTGGAATTTATTGACGGCAGCATTATCGCCCAGCTAAGCAAACCCGACATGCGGCTGCCGATTCAGAACGCCTTAACCTTTCCGGAAAGGCAGGAGTCCAGGGTGGAGCGCTTGAGCCTTTTTGGGTGTGAACTGAGCTTTAGCGAGCCTGATACGGCCTCGTTCCCCTGCCTTGATCTGGCGTATAAAGCCTGCGCCGCAGGAGGGACTCTCCCGGCCTGCCTCAATGCGGCCAACGAGATCGCCGTGGCCCATTTCTTGCAAGGAGAGCTGGCGTTTAACGACATTCCCGTAGTGGTGGACGCGGTCCTGCAAAAACACGATCCGGTTTACCTCCCCGGAATAGAGCAGATTAAGGCTGCCGACCGCTGGGCCCGCCGGGAAGCGCGGCATCTGATTGCAAAGATGAGCAAATAGCGGGAAGAAGGGAGTCAATGAACAGGTGCTCACGTTTATCGCCGCCGTATTCGTTTTTGGCATAACAGTTTTTGTTCACGAATTGGGCCACTTCATCCTGGCCCGGTTAAGCGGCATCAGGGTGCTGGAACTGGCACTCGGGCTTGGCCCCAAGCTAGTTGGCTTTCGCCGGAATGAGATCAATTATTCACTGCGCATCTTTCCCGTGGGCGGCTATTGCCGTATGCTGGGGGAGAGCCCGGAAGAAGCCAATGAACCAAACAGCTTTCCCAGCAAGCCGGCGCTCCACCGGGCCGCCGTTATGGCAGTGGGCCCCTCGATGAACCTGTTATTGGCCTTGGTCATTTTATTTGTGATCTTTTTCTTTCTGGTGGGTACCCCGCGCACCGATACGACTATACTGGGTCAGGTCTTCAAGGATTCCCCCGCTGCAGCGGCCGGCCTGCAGCCCGGCGACACTGTAATCTCCATTGATGCTGTGCCGGTGCACAACTGGGCGGAGATGGTGGCGCTGATCGAATCACGGCCTGACGAAACGGTGGCGATCGTGGTCCGGCGCGATGGCGAAGAGCTGGAATATGCTGTGCAGATCGAAGCGGTGCCCGAAGCGGGAAAAGGGATGATCGGGGTAGCAGCGCCGGTCCAAAAGTATCGTTTTGCCGCTTCCCTTGCGACCAGCCTGGAGCGTTTCGGGGATGTGATCCTCTCCATGTATCATGTCATTACCGGGCAAGCCCCATTCGATGTGATCGGCCCGGTCGGCATCATTATTACGGTGGGGGAGGTGGCGCAGACCGGTTTTATCAACCTGCTCTGGTTGATGTCGCTGTTCAATATCAGTTTAGGCCTTCTCAACCTGCTGCCCGTTCCGGCTCTCGACGGCGGCCGCTTGCTCTTCATCCTGGTGGAAGCGATCCGGGGGCGCCCCCTTGACCCGGAAAAAGAAGCGTTAATTCATTTTATCGGCTTTGCCGTGTTAATGGTCTTGACTTTGCTGGTCACTTACAACGATTTGCTGCGGTGGGATATTTTTCCTGGCCGGTAAAGTGTAACGCAAGTTTTATTCATAATGGCATTTTTGGAGGCAGGCGAACCAATGCCTTATGAGAAGTGAGAAGTGGGATGTTAGAAGTGAGAAATATAGACTATGTTACTCTGGCTAAGGTTTAAAGCGTCTGATGAATTTCACCACTAACTTCTCACCTCCCACCTCCCACTTTGCAGGCCGCCGGCACAGGAACCATGGAAGGCGACTGTCGAGGGCAGCCCAGGCGGAAGACCGCCGGTGAGCCGCCAAAACTTCTAACGAGTGAACCGGAGCGAAAGCCTCAACAACAGGAGCGGTAAGCAAAAAGATAGAGAACTTTCCCCTTGATATGATATACGGAGGTATATTTATATGGACAATCCTTTTCGCCGCAGGCGCTCCCTGGCCGTGCGCGTCGGAAACGCGGTTATCGGCGGCGACGCCCCCATCTCGATCCAATCGATGACCAATACCAAAACCGAAGATGTGGCGGCAACCCTGGGGCAGATCAAGCGCCTGGTGGAAGCGGGCTGCGAACTGATCCGGGTCGCAGTGCCCCATGAAGCTGCGGCACAAGCCCTGGGGCAAATTGTGCGGCAGTGTCCCCTGCCGGTAATCGCGGATATCCATTTTGATGTCCGCCTTGCCTACCTGGCCCTGGAGCAAGGTGCCGCCAAGATCAGGATCAACCCGGGGAATCTGGGCGGGAGAGAGAAGCTGGCGGAGCTGGCGCGGCGGGCTGCGGAGAAAGGGGCGGCGCTGCGCGTGGGCGTAAACGCCGGATCCCTGGAGAGAGCGCTGCGGCAGCAATATGGCGGCGCTACACCGCAAGCCCTCGTCGATTCGGCGTTAAGCTATGTAGAAGAGTTGGAAAAAATCAATTTTCACAATGTGGTTTTATCCCTCAAGGCGGCCGATGTTCCCACCATGATCGAGGCCTACCGCCGCATTGCCGATCAGGTGCCCTATCCGCTGCATCTGGGAGTAACGGAAGCAGGTCCCCTGCAAAGCGGGACGGTCAAAGGGGCGGTGGGGATCGGCACCCTCCTTGCAGAAGGAATCGGCGACACGATTCGCGTCTCGCTGACAGCAGACCCGGTGGAAGAGGTTCGCGTGGCAAAAGAAATTTTGCAGGCACTGCGGTTAAGGCAGTTCGGACCGGAGCTGATCTCCTGCCCGATCTGCGGCCGCTGCCAGGTGGACCTGCTGCCTTTGGTGGAGGCGGTGTCCCGTTTTTTACAGGCTTACAGGCGGCCCATCAAGGTGGCGGTAATGGGGTGCGCCGTCAACGGCCCCGGTGAAGCAAGGGAGGCAGATATCGGGGTTTCAGCGGGGAAGGAGCACGGGTATATTTTTCGCAAAGGGAAAGTAATCCAAAGCGTCGCCCCCGAACGGATCCTGGATGCGCTGCGCGCAGAGATCGAGAAACTAGATCTGGAAATAGAAGAGATTTAAGCTCCCTTGTGGAGGAGGAATACCCTTAAACGATCTCCCTGGCTGGTTCAGGCCGTCGTGGCCCGGCGGCGGTTCGAGTGACGTACGGATGAGGAAGCCTTAAGGGTTGAGAATATTGATGTGATTGAGCTGGATTAAACCTAACCCAAAAAACTAATGAGGATATTCTTTCTCTTCCTTGCATTTGAGCTTGATTTATGATATTTTTATGGTAAAGAATGTGGTTAAGCGGCAGTTTTTCTGGTTAAGGGTGGGGTTTCCCACTCTTTCCTGTTAAAAGAGAGGAAAATCGCTGCTGCGGCCTGCAGATACATTTGTTAAGAGCCGTCTACTCCGAAGGAGGCTGGTAGCATGAAGGACAAATCGGTGCAGAAAATAGTTACAGAGTTGATTGAACCATATTTGGAAGCTCTCGGCATGGAGCTGGTTCACCTCGAATACCGGGCCGGAAACAGAGGATCCTTGACAATCTATATCGACAAACCCGGCGGTGTCACCATAGGGGATTGCGAGAAAGCAAGCAAAGGTATTTCCGATTTGCTCGATGCCTACGATCCGATCCCGCATCGCTACATGCTGGAGGTATCTTCGCCAGGAGTTGAGCGCCCCCTGGTGAAAAGACGTGATTTTGAACGTTTTCTTGGAGAACCGGTGAAAATATCCACCATCGAGCCCATTGACGGTGCAAAAAAATTTACCGGCATGCTCGCCGCGGTGAAAGGTGATTTTATTGAGCTGCGGATGGAAGACGGCCAAAATATTGAGGTGGCGTTTGATAATATCAACAAGGCCCACCTGCGGTTTACCCCGCCGCATTAGGGGCTTAAGGAAAGGAGGCGATTGGGATTAATACGAAGAACAAAGAACTTTTTGCTGCTCTGGAAATGCTGGAAAAAGAAAAGGGGATCAGCAAAGAGACCCTCTTTGAAGCACTGGAAGTGGCCCTGGTTTCAGCTTATAAGAGGAATTTCCATTCTACTCCCTCTTCTGCAGTGCGGGTAAGCGTTGATCGCGAAACGGGAGAAATCAAGGTTTTCGCCCAGAAAAGAGTGGTTGAAGAAGTAGAAAACCGCCAGCAGGAAGTGGAGCTGTTTGAGGCACGCGTTTATGATCCGCGCTGCCAGATCGGCGATCTGGTAGAGATGGATGTGACCCCGAAAGAATTTGGCCGGATCGCCGCGCAGACGGCCAAGCAGGTGGTGATTCAGCGGATCAGGGAGGCGGAACGGGAGCATATTTATGAAACTTTTTCCGACCGGGTTGAAGATATCATCACCGGCCTGGTGCAGCGCTTTGAGCAGCGCCACGTCATCATCGACCTGGGCAAGGTGGAAGCGGTGCTGCCGGCAGAAGAGCAAATTCCCCATGAACGCTATCGCCAGGGAGAGAGAATCAAGACCTATATTGTGGAAGTGAAAAAAACCACGAAGGGTCCGCAGGTTATCGTCTCCCGCTCGCATGTCGGTTTTCTGAAAAGATTATTTGAACTGGAAGTGCCGGAGATCTATGACGGCATCGTGGAAATCAAGGCGGTAGCCAGGGAACCGGGCTATCGTTCCAAACTGGCAGTCTGGTCACGGAATGCGGATGTGGATCCGGTTGGCGCCTGTGTCGGGCCCAAAGGAACGAGAGTCCAGGCCGTCAGCAACGAGTTAAAAGGGGAAAAAATTGATATCATCAAGTGGAACGAGGAACCGGAAATCTTTATTGCCGGCGCATTAAGCCCGGCCAAAGTGTCGGAAGTGGAGCTGCACTCCGAGGAACGGACAGCGAGGGTGATTGTGCCCGATAACCAGTTGTCGCTGGCCATTGGGAAGGAAGGTCAAAACGCCCGCCTGGCGGCAAGAATTACCGGATGGAAAATCGATATCTGCAGCGAATCGCAGATCGCCCAGGAGCGCCTGTCGTCGCTGGGCTTAATCGACAGCCCTTCGCCCGGTAATGAACCGGCAGCTAAGGAAAGCACGGAAAACAATACCCTGGAAAGCGAAACTGCGCCTAATGAGGCGGAGAGTGAAAACGTAGAGCAAGAGACTGCCGATTTGCTGCGCGAACAGGCTCCTGAGGAGGCTTCAACTGGCGATGGCCAAAGTACGTAAAATCCCGCTGCGCATCTGTGTCGGCTGCCGGGAGAAAAAACCGAAGCGAGAACTGGTGCGGATCGTCCGGACGCCTGAAGGCGAGGTTCTTCTGGATTTGACGGGTAAAAAATCGGGGCGTGGTGTCTATATCTGTCCCCGGGAAGCATGTTTTAAACAGGCTTTGAAGGCGAAACAGTTGGAAAAAAATTTAGAGCGCTCGATTTCAGAGGAGGTTATTGCTGAGATAACCGCTCTGCTGGAGCAGCAGGAAGATGGGCGCTGACGTGCAATCCTGCTGCCGGCAGTATGAAACAAGGAGGGCTTACCTGATGGAGGTGTTCTAGGTGAGTAAAGTCAGAGTATATGAACTGGCCAAGGAACTGGGTACTACCAGCAAGAAGCTCATTGAAGTTATGGAAGGCATGAATATTGCCGTTAAAAATCACATGAGCACTCTTGAAGATGAACAGGCGGAGAAAGTGATTGCCATATTAACGGGCCAGAAAGTTAAACCTGCCGAAACCAAGCCGCAGGAAACGCCGCCTCCGGCGGTGGAAGAGAAGAAAAAGAGTGCACCGCAAAAACCGAAAGCGAAGGCGGAAAAGGTTCCGGCCGGGCGAAAAGCGCGCAAGGCTATCCTCGAAGAAAGAGAGGCCGCGGCAGCCCGCAGGCAGCGCCGCAAGCTCAAGCTGGAGGGAGTCGTTACTGTGGCCGAGCTGGCCGGGCATCTTGATGTGCCCCCCACCCAGCTCATTACCCAACTGCTGGAACTGGGCATCCCCGCCAATATGAACCAACCCCTTTCGCCTGATACCCTGGAACTGCTGGCCGACGAATACAATGTGGATCTGCATTATGTTGCTGATCCGATGGAGCAGGAGCTGCTGGCGGAGAGTGAAGGCGATGATACGGATAAGAACATGGTCCCGCGCAAGCCGGTGGTTACCGTGCTCGGCCATGTTGATCACGGCAAAACCTCGCTCCTCGATGCTATTCGCCATGCCAATGTTACCGCCAGCGAGGTGGGCGGCATCACCCAGCATATCGGCGCCTACCAGGTTGAAATCCAGGGCAAGCAGGCTGTTTTCCTCGATACACCGGGACATGAAGCATTCACCGCCATGCGTGCCCGGGGCGCCCAGGTTACCGATATTGCCATCCTGGTGGTGGCGGCTGATGACGGGGTCATGCCGCAAACGGTGGAAGCGATCAACCACGCCAAGGCGGCCAATGTGCCAATCGTGGTGGCGATCAATAAGATCGATAAGCCGAGCGCCAACCCCGACCGGGTTAAGCAGCAGCTTTCCGAGCACGGACTGATTCCCGAGGAGTGGGGCGGGGATACGATCTGCGTCAATGTTAGCGCCATCAAGGGTGAAGGCCTGGATGAGCTCCTCGAAATGGTCCTGCTGGTGGCTGAGGTCAGTGAACTCAAGGCCAACCCAAAACGCCCGGCCCGCGGGACGGTCATTGAAGCCAAGCTGGATAAGGGGCGCGGCCCGGTTGCTACTGTCCTTGTTCAGGATGGCACGCTGCGCGTTGGCGATCCGATCATTTGCGGCTCCATCGCGGGAAAAGTGCGGGCCATGATCAGCGACAAGGGCGAGCGGGTTAAAAAGGCGGGACCGTCCACGCCGGTGGAGGTGCTCGGTTTAAGCGACGTCCCCATGGCCGGCGACCGCTTCCAGGTGGTCGGAGACGACCGCCTGGCGCGGCAGATTGCCGAAAAAAGATCACAGAAAATCAAGGCTGCCACCCAGCGCTCCCAGCGGATCACTTTAGATGACCTTTTTAAACAGATCCAGGAGGGTGAAGTAAAAGATCTGAACCTGATCATCAAGGGCGATGTCCAGGGTTCAGTGGAGGCGCTGGAAGACGCCTTGCTCAAGCTCAGCTTTGAAGAGGTAAAAATTAAAATTATCCACAGCGGTGTCGGCTCGATCAGCGAATCCGACGTGATGCTGGCTTCGGCTTCAAATGCGATTATCATCGGCTTCAATACCCGTCCGGATAGCAATGCGCGCAAGCTTGCGGAACAGGACCGGGTTGACATGAGGCTTTACCGGATCATCTATGAAGTGATCGAAGACATTGAAAAGGCGGTCTCCGGCCTGCTGAAGCCCCAATACAGAGAGGTGATTTTGGGCCAGGCTGAAGTGCGCCGGGTATTTAAAGTATCACGGCTGGGCAGCATTGCCGGTTCGTATATCACGGAAGGGAAAATAACGCGGAACGCGACCATACGCCTGATTCGCGATGGCAAAGTGATCCACGAGGGTGGAATCGATACGCTCAAAAGGTTTAAAGATGACGTGCGCGAAGTGGTGAGCGGTTATGAGTGCGGCATCCTGCTGGAGAATTTTAACGACATCCACGAAGGGGATATTCTGGAAGCCTTTATTATGGAACGGATCAACCCTTGATGAAGGAGCCCATTTGCCTTCTCGACCGTAGTTGATTATGGCGCCATTATGCCGAAAAGGAGTCGTGGAAAGATGTCTGAAACCAGGGCGCGGCGGGTGGCCGAACAGATTAAAAAAGAGGTTGGGCAGATTATCAGCATGGAAATGAAAGATCCGCGCCTGGCCGCGTTAACAAGCGTTACCGATGTCCAGGTCTCCCGGGATTTGCGCTATGCCACCATCTATATCAGTGTCTACGGCACACCGGAACAACAGGAGGAAACCATGCAGACCATAAGCCGGGCGGCCGGTTTTATTCGCAGCGAGATTGGGAGGCGGATCAGGCTGCGCTACACCCCGGAAATTACCATCGCACAGGATCAATCCATGGATTATGGGAGCCGGATCGATCGCGTGTTAAAAACTTTGCAGGATGAAAAGAATGGGGAGTAATGAAACTGCAACGGGTTGTTGAACTAATCGAGCAAGAACCAGCTTTTAACCTGGTTTCCCACGTCTTACCGGACGGAGACAGCATCGGGTCTTTACTCGCGCTCGGGGAGGCGCTGCAAAAGCTGGGGAAGAAAGTTGCACTTTTTTCTCCGGGGACACTGCCGAAAAAGCTATCCTTTTTAAAAGGCTACAGCTCCATCGCCGGCGCGGGCATGGATACCGCTGCCACACCGGTTGTCCTGGTCCTCGATTGCAGCGATCCGGAGCGGTTGGACCTCTTCAGAGAACCGGTGCTGCAGGCGCGGGAGATCGTCAATATCGATCATCATGTCACAAACCGGAGCTATGGCACGATCAACCTGGTCGATCCGCAGGCTTCGGCTACGGGAGAGATTATTTTTAGACTGCTGCAGGCTCTGCGCGTCCCCCTGACCGCTTCCATCTGCGAAGCCCTTTATGTAGCCATCGCCACGGATACGGGCTCCTTTAAATATGACAACACCACCGCAGCAGCGCTCCGGGTTGCCGCCGCTTTGCTTGAATACCCGCTAAAAATCAGTGAGCTGGCCCAGCGGCTCTTTGATGAACGCCCGCTGGCCTTTTACCGCCTGCTGCAGGAAGCCCTTGCCACCCTGGAGCTGCATGGCAACGGTAAAATCGCAAGCATGACCGTCAGCCGCGAGATGCTGGCCAGGCACGGCGCCGCGATGGAAGATATAGAGGGAATCATTAATTATACCCGCAACATTGAGGGGGTGGAGATCGGGATTCTCTTTTTCGTGGAAAACCCCTCAGAAGTGAAAGTGGGTTTTCGTTCGCGCCAGGTGGACATCAGTGTGCTGGCCGGAAAATTCAACGGCGGCGGCCATCCCAAGGCGGCCGGCTGCCGGATTTACAGCCCATATGCGGTGGTGAGGGAGCAGATATTGCGGGAAGCAGAGAGCCTGTGGGAATCATATGATAACGCAGGAAAGGAACGGTCGTGAACGGAATCCTGATCCTTAACAAGCCCACCGGTCCTTCGTCACACGCGGTGATCGAAAGGGTGCGGCGTTTAATCCCCGGAGTAAAAGTGGGGCATACCGGAACCTTGGACCCGGCAGCCTCCGGAGTGTTGCCGGTTTGCCTCGGCAAAGCCACCCGCGTGGCCTCTTACCTGATGGATTTGCCCAAGGGCTACCGGGCCGGGGTGGAACTGGGTATCGTCACCGATACGGAAGACGCTAGCGGTAGGATCCTGGCCCAATCGCCTGTGCCGCCGCTGGACAGAGCCGGGATTGAAAAGATCCTGCAAGGGCTGACCGGGGTGCGGGAACAAATCCCGCCGGCCTATTCTGCGGTTAAATACCGCGGCAAACCGCTTTATTACTGGACGCGCCGCGGCGTGAGTACGCCTGCGCGCCGGCCCAGAAAGATTGCGATTTACCGGCTCGCGCTGCTTGAATACAACCCTGCCGGCAAACCTCACCTGGTCTGCGCCGTGGAGTGCTCGCGCGGCACCTATATCCGCACCCTGGCCGCTGAAATCGGGGAGCGGATCGGCTGCGGGGCGCACCTCTTCTCGCTGGTGCGCACTTTTGTCGGCCCGTTTACCCTGGATCACGCCTCCTCTCCCGGCTCCCTGGAGGAAGCAGCCCGGCGGGGTGCGCTGGAGAATCTGATCTTGCCGATGGACCGGGCGCTGCTCCATCTCCCCGGCTTGCATGTTGACGATCATACACTTCTGGCGTTAAAGCACGGCCGGCCGGTGCCTGTAGCCCAATTGGAGCTTCAGCCGGAAATATTAACTTCTGGCGGCGAGCCGCTGCGAATCTATGATCGGCTGGGGAATTTTAAAGCTCTCGCGAAGATCGAACATACTGGTAATGAATGCAATCTTAAAACCGTTAAATATCTGGCATAAGGAGAATTGTAAGGTACAAAATGGAATTGATTCGCGGGATCGACAAATGGCCCGGAAAAAAGAAAGATCCCCTTTACTTGGCCCTCGGCAATTTTGACGGGGTGCACCGGGGACACCAGACTATCATCAAAACAGCGATCCGGAGAGCTTGCGCTGCGGGAGGAAGCAGCGCAGCCTTAATCTTTGATCCTCATCCTTCAATGCTGCTGCGGGCGGATCAGCCCTTTGCCCTGCTCACCGATATTGCGGACCGGGCGGAGCTGATGGCGGAGCTGGGACTGGATTACCTGATCGTGGAACCGTTTACCGCGGCGCTGGCCGCCATATCACCGGAACAGTTCACACGCCTGTTTTTAAAAGAACGACTGGCCATCGACGGTGCGGTGATCGGCTCCGATTATTCTTTCGGCTGCGGGGGCTCGGGCTCCGCGGCAACTTTGCGGCACCTGGGAGAAATTTTAAATTTCAAAGTTGATGTGTGCCCCCTCTTGCGGCACGGTGATAAAATCATCAGCAGCTCGGAGATTAGAAAATTGCTCGGCGAAGGCGAGGTAGAGGAAGCTGCCGTGCTGCTCAACCATTATTTCATGAGGCGGGGGCGGGTGATCCGGGGCAGCGGGATTGGACGGAAAGCGGTTTTCCCCACGGCAAACATAAGCAGCCTGCCGCACCTGGTCTGGCCCGGGAGCGGTGTTTATTTAACCGCGGTTGGCGGGTTCGCAGAGGGCTTGCGTTTTGGGCTGACCCATGTGGGGGACAGGCCGACCTTTGCTTTGAAGGCCATGGGTGTAGAGACCCACATCCTTGATTTTGACGGGGAACTTTATGCCCGCGAACTGAGCCTTACTTTTTTAGCCAGGCTGCGCCCAACGCAGATGTTCGCCTCGGCGGAGCAGTTGAAAAATCAGATTATTGCTGACCGGGATAAGGCCGAAAATCTGATCAGGAACCGCTTTCAAAACCTGATCAAGGATAAAAAAGGCTTTGACCGGCTCTGGTTGCCGTGAATAATGCAAAAAATATATATAATAATATGATCAAAAATCAGGCGATCATCTCTTGATTCGTGATCGTTTATCTGATAAGATTTTATCTATCTGTGAACCGCAATGGGCTAGGTTTGATGTTTCCCGGCTTCATACTTGGCCTTGCGGCGATTAAAAATAGTTGGGAGGTAAAGTCAGTGCTGGATCAGGAAAAAAAGCAGGCCATTATTTCCAAGTACCAGATGCATGAAGGGGACACCGGTTCCCCGGAGGTCCAAATCGCGTTACTAACGGAAAGGATCAATTACCTTACTGAGCATTTAAAAGAGCATAAGAAGGATTTCCATTCACAACGGGGTTTGCTGAAAATGGTCGGCAGAAGGAGGGGCTTGTTGAACTACCTGCGCCGTAAATCCCCGGAACGTTACCAGGAAATCGTGAGCAAACTGGGATTGCGCAAGTAACGAAATCCGAGGCGGGGTTGTCCCCGCCTTTTTAGCAGTGAAAAGAAAGGTGGTTAGAATGCATGGAAACAGTTTCTATGGAGATATCAGGAAGAACACTGACTTTGGAAACAGGTAAGCTGGCCAAACAGGCCAGCGGCGCTGTCCAGATCAGATACGGCGACACCGTCCTGCTGGTTACGGCAACCATTGCGGATGAACCGAAAGAGGGAATCGATTTTTTTCCGCTGACAGTGGATTATGAGGAGAGGCTTTACGCCGTGGGCCGTATTCCGGGCGGTTTTATCAAACGAGAAGGGCGGCCTACGGAAAAAGCGATTTTGAATGCGCGGCTCACCGACAGGCCTTTGCGGCCGCTGTTCCCTAAGGGTTTGCGCAATGCAGTCCATATCGTCTCGACAGTTCTTTCCGTTGATCAGGATTGCGCGCCTGAAATCCTATCGATTATCGGCGCTTCAGCGGCGCTGTCGATCTCCAAGATCCCGTTTGACGGCCCTGTGGGTGCAGTCATCATCGGCCTGGTGGATGGTGAACCGGTAATCAACCCCGACCTGGAGCAATCGGCCAAAAGCAGACTCCACCTGGTAGTGGCCGGAACCAGTGAAGCGGTGATGATGGTGGAAGCAGGCGCCGCAGAAGTGAGCAAAGAAGATATCCTGCGCTGTATCGAGTTTGGCCACGCAGAGATCAAAAAAATAGTGGCGCTGCAAAATGAACTGGTGGCACGAGTCGGCGTTCCGAAAATGGAAGTCCCGCTCTATGAGCCCGATCCGGTCCTGGTGGAACGGGTTGAGCCGGTTTTAAAGGAAAAAATAAAAGCCGCCCTGACGGTGCCGGAAAAACTCGAGCGGGAAGAGCGGCTGGCTGCGGTGAAAGCGGAGCTGCTGGAACAATACCAGGAAGAATTTCCGGAGCAGGAAGAGAATTTGAAAACGATCTTTGAAGCGGTCCTGAAAGAAACGATGCGGACCATGATCCTGGAAGAAGGGCGCCGCCCGGACGGCAGGGGGACTGAAGAGATTCGCCCCATCAGTTGCGAGGTCTCGGTGCTGCCCCGGACGCACGGTTCAGCCCTTTTTACGCGCGGGCAAACGCAGGTGCTGAACGTCTGCACCCTCGGCACCCTGCGCGATGCGCAAATTTTGGACGGCTTGGATATAGAGGAATCGAAGCGCTTTATGTACCATTACAATTTCCCGCCGTACAGCGTCGGTGAAGCCGGTTTTATGCGCGGTCCCGGACGGCGTGAAATCGGCCATGGCGCGCTGGCGGGACGGGCCCTTGTGCCGGTTATCCCCGACGAGGAAACATTCCCCTACACGATCCGGCTTGTCTCCGAGGTGCTGGAGTCAAATGGTTCCACCTCCATGGGCAGCGTCTGCGCCGGCTCCATGGCCTTGATGGATGCCGGGGTGCCCGTGTCCAAGGCTGTTTCCGGAATTGCCATGGGGCTGATTAAAGAAGGCGACCGGGTGGCCATTCTTTCCGATATCCAGGGCATGGAGGATTTTCTCGGGGACATGGACTTTAAAGTAGCCGGGACCGAGGACGGGATCACCGCCCTGCAAATGGATATTAAAATTAAGGGTCTCTCCAGCGAAATCATGGCCAGGGCCATGGAGCAGGCCGTGACCGGTTACAAGTACATTATGTCCAAAATGAAGGAAGCGATCAGCGCACCGCGTCCGGAATTGTCGCCGAACGCACCGCGGATGATCACCATGCAGATCGACGTGGACAAGATCCGCGATGTGATCGGACCGGGCGGCAAGGTGGTCAACAAAATTATCGCGGAAACGGGAGTGGACATCGACATCGAGCCGGACGGCAAGATCTATATCGCCGCCGTGGATATCCATGCCGGCGAGAAGGCACGCCAGATGATCGAAGCGCTGGTGGCGGATGTGGAGCCCGGCAAGACTTACCTGGGCAGGGTGACCCGCGTGGAACCTTATGGCGCTTTCGTAGAGGTCCTCCCCGGAAAGGACGGGCTGCTGCACATCTCGAACATGGATTATAAGCGGGTCGAAAAAACCGAGGATGTGGTCCACCTGGGCGACCTGATCGAGGTCAAAGTAACCGATATTGACGAGAAAGGCCGGATCAACCTTTCGCGGAAGGAGCTGCTGGAAAGGCCTCCCGGATACAAGGATAACCCGCCTTCGAAAAAGCGCAACCCGCGGCGCAAGAACAAGAACAAGGAGCGGCATTAGCGAAACGCTTGCCGCCCATATGCCGGGTAGGGACAGACCTGCAAGCACAGGCCTGTCTTTTTTATTGCCTTTTTGCCCCCAGATCCCATCCGGCGATGCCGCCGCCATTGAATATGGACAGGTTGAGCCGCATAAATATGCTAGAGCATTCGATTAATCGGCAGTGGGGGCGGAGGGGCATCCTTGCTTAAGAATGTAAAAATAAAAAAACTAGCCCTTCTCGGCCTGGTTCTAGCGGCCGCTATTTTATTGCTCTCCTTGAATGAAAAAATTCCCGCTGCCGAAGAGGCCATATATTTCAAAGCGGGAGAACGGCACCGGGTCGCGTTAACTTTTGAAACTCTTTGGACGACCAGCGACCTGGAGGAGATCCTTGCGATTCTAGAAAGAGAAGCGGTGCCGGCAACCTTCTTTGTTACCGGGACCTGGCTGCAGCGGAACCCGGAAGCGGTGAAACAGATCCTTGCCGGCGGACACGAAATCGGCAACCACACTTTGAATCACCGGGTCATGCTCCAGCTGGAGAGCCGTGAGATCGTGAGGGAAATCAAGGAATTCAATGACCTGGCCCTGTCGCTCCTGGAATACCGGCCGCGGCTCTTCCGGCCGCCGCTGGGGCTCTATAACGACGCCGTGGTGAAGAGGGCCAGGCAGCAGGGTTGCCGGACCGTGTTATGGTCGGTGGAATCCTATGATCTGATCAGTAAGGGCAGTGAAGAAATTGTGGAGCGGGTTAAAGGGCGCCTGCGCGGTGGTTCCATCGTTGTGTTCCGGGTTGGGGCACCCTTTCTACCGGAGGCCCTGGTGGAAATCATCGCCGATTTAAAACGGCGCGGTTTCGAAGCGGTTACCGTGAGCGAGCTGTTAATGTAAGGGGAGAGACCGCAAGAGCGGCAAACCTTTTTTTCAGTGATAAACAATGATGAAGGGAAGGGAATGGTATGGCGTCGGCAGTACGATCCGGAAAATGGCTCAAAATCGCATGCGCCATAGCCTTGGTAATCGCGATCATTCTGCTGCTCTTTCATTTTGATGAACCGCTGCGCCGCCGCCTGGGCGGCGTTAAACCCGGTGTCCGGCTGATGGGAGAAGAGATGACGGGCTTGTTTCGAGCGGAGGTGGCCGCCATCGTGGCAGAGCTTGCTCGCTCCCAGGGGCGGAAGCCCGTAGACGCCATCCTCGATGAAGCTGCCGGCGCGCTGATCCCGGAATTAAACGGGATTGAGATTGACTGTGAAGCAACCATCGAACAAATTATGAATGCGACGCCCGGCGCCACGGTCGCGCCCGTTTACCGCCAAATCCTGCCGTCCATTCGCTGGGAGCATTATCCGGCACGGCCCGTTTACCAGGGAAACCCCCGCAAACCGGCGATTGCCTTGATGATCAATGTGGCCTGGGGTGAAGAGCATCTTCTGCCGATGCTCGAAGTCTTGGAGGAGAACGGCGCCCGCGGGACTTTCTTTCTCACCGGGAGCTGGGTTGAAAAAAATGCTGATCTAACCCGCCGCATCATGGAAGGGGGGCACGAATTGGGCAACCACGGCTATTCCGACAGCGAAGTGCTCCCGGAACTGGACTCGTGGGAGATCGCCAGCTCGATCCGGCGGACAAACGAGGTGATATTTGAGGCCGCCGGCTGTTACCCCGTTTACTTTACCCCCCATAAAGGCGAGTTCAATGATCTAACCCTGGAGCTGGTATCGAGGCAGGGCATGCGCACGGTGCTCTGGACCCTTGATACTATCGACTGGCAGAAACCGGGAGTCGCCGCCATGCGCGAAAAGGTTCTTAGCGGGATCGGCCCCGGCCAGATCGTGCTCATGCACCCCACCGAAGATACGGTGACCCTGCTCGAAGAAATTATTCCGGCCATTCAAGAGCGCGGTCTAGCCCTGGTGACGATGGCAGAGCTCTTCGATCCGGCCTGGTTGGGCCAAACGGCTACTGGAGCAGAGGCATGAACAGAAGATTAATCATGCTTGCCGCCGCCTGTGCCGCGGCGATCTGCTTTTTACTGGCAGTGCATCTGGGCGGCTTCAGAGAGAAAATAGCGCTGGCGCCGCCGGTAGTCAAGCCGGGAGTAATGCTGGAGGGAAGCCTGGTTGAGGGCATGCGCCGCTCTGAGGTGGAAGCGCTGGTCCGGGAAAAAGCGAAAACCGTCAACTGCCTGCCGCGCAATGCCTACCTGGACCGGGAAACAGGGGAGCTGGTGGCGGAGGTTGTGGGCGCCATGGTGGATGTAACCGCCACCGTGGAGAAGGTCATGCAGGCGGAGCCGCATAGCAGGCTGCTGCTGGAGCTGATCGAGCTGGATCCGGAGCTCACCAGCGCCCACTTTGCGCGGATCACCAATGAAATCGGCGCCTATCATACCTGGATCGGCGGAGGCGGCGGCAGGGCTACGAATATCATCCTCGCGACGGCCATGTTAAACAATTATATCCTCTTGCCGGGTGATCTGTTTTCATTCAACACTGCCAATGGGCCGCGCACCGCGGAGCGGGGCTACCAGCCGGCGCCAATCATTGTTGGCAATACGGTGGTCCCCGGGCTGGGCGGCGGGGTTTGCCAGGTTTCGTCAACCCTATATAACGCCGTGCTGGAAGCCGGCCTGGAGATCGTGGAGCGCTACCCGCACAGCCAGCCGGTCGGCTATGTGCCGCCCGGGCGCGACGCCACCATTTCCGATTATCTCGATTTTAAATTCCGCAACAACACCGATCATATGCTCATGATCAAGGCTTCTACCTGGGGAGGGCGGATCGACTTCCGGATCCTGCAGGATTAACCGCCCTGCAGCGGGAATTCCTATGAACAGCAGATCTGATTATACAACTCTTAGCAGAGCGGAGCTGATCAACATGAAAAACCCGGATCATGCCGATCCCGGCAGCAGTAATAATGGCCATGGAAAAAGCGGAGGGGGCCCCCCGGAGATCCCGGAAGTAATTCTGCCGGTAAAACAGGCGCCCCATGCCGCCGATCTGCCTCTGCCCCGGTACATGACCGACGGCGCCGCGGGCATGGATTTAAGGGCGGCGGTTGCCGAGCCGGTGCTGATCAAGCCCGGTTCGATCGAGATTATACCTACAGGCCTGCATGTGGCCGTGCCGCCGGGCTATGAACTGCAAATCAGGCCGCGCAGCGGCCTGGCCGGCCAACATGGCATCGGGCTGCTAAACTCGCCCGGCACGGTGGATGCCGATTACCGCGGCGAGATAAAGGTGATCCTCATCAACCTCGGGCGGGATCCTTTTACGGTCGAACGGGGAGATCGGATTGCCCAAATGGTCCTCTGCCCTGTGCCGCGGGTAAAGCTGCGGCCTGTGGCGGAACTGCCGCCGACGGAACGGGGAAAAGGCGGCTTCGGCCATACCGGTCTGGATTGACGAAGGGGGCTTTGTAAACCATGCGCTTAAGTGAACTCTCCCGCAAAGAGCTGGTAGACCTGCAAGGCGGCCAGTTCTGGGGGCCCGCGGGAAAAGCGGACCTGCTGATCGATGAAAGCACCGGCCAGATTAAATCGCTGGTGCTGGCCGGAAAATACGGTTTTTTTGGCTTTGGTGCCACTGAAGAGCTCTTTATTCCCTGGAGCGATGTGGTCAAGGTCGGCGGCGACGCCATCATCATCTCGATCAAGGCAGAATAAAAAAATAAGCCCGGTGAAATAATAATTGGCGACAACCTGAACACAGCAAAGGAGGCACTTGCGGTTATGAGCAGGGTAGTAATAGGCGTCTTTAATGAGAAAGACCGGGCTGAAAGTGCTTTGCAGGAATTAAAGGCAAAAGGTTATGAACGGGATTTATCTCTCGTGGCCAGGGATGAAGAAAAAGCCATGGACAGCGGTGCTGCCAGCTTTGGCGATCAAAATTTGGCTGAAGGAACCTACACCGGAGGAGCCCTGGGAGGCATCGCCGGACTTTTAGCGGGAGTAGGGGCCCTGCTGATCCCCGGCATCGGGCCCATCGTGGCCGCCGGACCCATCGCCGCCACCCTGACCGGGGTTGTGGGAGGCGGTCTTGCCGGTGGATTGATTGATTACGGGATCCCTGAAGAGAGAGGAGAGTACTATGAAGAGCAGGTTCGCCAGGGTGGCATCTTAGTCAGCGTGAAAGCATCTGATGAACGGATCGATGAAGCTGCTTCGATTTTGCGCCATTTCGGCGCCAGTGATGTGGAAACCCACAGCACTTAGGCGGGGAATCCCCTAGCCGCTGCGCGTAGATAAGCCAGGCTGGAAGGCCTGGTTTTTTTTTAACCATTTTCCGGCGCTCCACATATATTATGAAAAAAAGAATGCGGAGGAAAAGATCTCCTTGCCCCTACATAAAAACGTGGTGCTGCTTGGCGGCGACAGGCGCGAGGTGGAGCTTTACCGGCGCTGGCGCGAGCAGGGCATGAAAGTCAAAATGGCCGGTTTTGAGCACTGCCCGGAGGTGGCCAAAGCCGACATCTTTACGGAGAGCGATCTGCAAGATGCCGCGGTGCTGATCGCTCCCCTTACCGGGATCAAGGAAAACGGCACCGTTTCCGCCATCTATGCCGACGAGGCCCTTTCAGTTATCCCCATCATAAAGCGATCCCCCCGGCAAAGTATTGTTCTCGCCGGCAGCGTGGCTCCCGCCGTGCAAGCTCATTTACAGGGGCGCGAGCTGATCATCACCGGTGATGACGCCGAGCTGGCCCTATTAAATGCGGTCCCCACTGCCGAAGGGGCCATTCAGAAGGCCATGGAACTATCCGATTTAACCCTCCACGGCAGCTGCTGCCTCGTCATCGGCCTGGGGCGATGCGGCCGCGTCCTGGCCGGGAAACTGCAGGGTCTGGGTGCAAAGGTGACAGCGGTGGTGCGGTGCCCGGAAACAGCAGCCCTGGCGGAGACAATGGCTCTAGATGCCGTATTCCCCGCACAACTGGACCGGATTGTTTGCCGGGCTGAATTTGTGTTTAATACTGTTCCGGCACCGGTGCTGCACGCTGCGCTTATCGCCAGGATGCTGCCGGAAGCGGTGGTGCTCGACCTGGCTGCTGCTCCCGGGGGGACCGATTTTCAAGCCGCAGAAAATCTAGGGATCAAAGCGGTGCTGCTTCCGGGGCTGCCCGGTAAGAGAGCACCGCGGAGTGCGGCGCGGATTTTGGAAAGGGTTTATGGGAGAATTCTAAACGAGGTGGGAGAGAAAAGGTGAAGCTGGAAGGGAAAAGAATCGGCGTGGCGATGACCGGGTCCCATTGCACCTTTGGCCAGGTGATGCCGCAGTTTGGCTTGCTTCAAAAGGCCGGGGCAATCCTCTATCCGATCCTTTCACCGGCGGTGCAGACTACGGACACCCGTTTCGGTCCGGCTGTTGAGTGGGTGAAACAGGTGGTGGAGATCGCCGGAAAAGAGCCGTGGCTGACCATTACCGATGTGGAACCGATCGGACCGCAAAAATTGCTGGATTTGCTGCTGATTGCCCCCTGTACCGGCAACACCCTGGCAAAGCTGGCCAACGGCGTGGTGGACAGCAGCGTATTGATGGCGGCGAAAGCACAGCTTCGCAACAACAGGCCGGTGCTGCTGTTTATTTCCACCAACGACGGCCTCGGCCTCAACGCGGTTAACCTGGCGCGCCTGCTCAACGTGAAAAACATCTTTATGGTTCCCTTTGGCCAGGATAACCCGCTGGAAAAACCAAACTCACTGGTGTCGAAACCCGGAAAAATTCTGGCAGCGGCGGAAGCGGCGCTGGAAGGGCGGCAACTGCAGCCGCTCTTGGTTTAATCATTTTCCATTAGAGGCAGCAAATTACATTTTTTTGATTATCAGCCTTGATAGTGGTATACTTTTAGGAGGTGCCTAGCTTTGTCAGCAATTTTCGGTCCGATCATTACCGCCATGGTTACTCCCTTTACCGGAGAGGGAGCAGTCGATTATGAAACGGCAGCGAAACTTTCGCGTTATCTCGTCGAAAACGGATCGACGGCTCTGGTCGTGGCGGGAACGACCGGGGAGGGGCCGGCACTCAGCAACACGGAAAAAATGCAACTGCTAAAGACCGTTGCCGAGGCGGTCAGCGGCAAGGCGGCTGTAATCGCCGGGACAGGCGGGAACTCCACCACCGCCTCGGTAGAGCTGACCGGTCAGGCTGCGGAATACGGTGCTGATGGGGTCATGCTGGTTACCCCTTATTATAACAGGCCAAGTCAGGAAGGACTTTATCAACATTTCAAAACGGTGGCCGCCGCGACCAGGCTGCCGGTGATGTTATACAATGTACCCGCCCGCACCGGAGTCAATATGACTGCGGAGACAACGCTTCGCCTGAGCGAGATCGACAATATTGTGGGGGTTAAAGAGGCTTCCGGCAACCTGGAGCAGGTGGCAGCGATCTGCAAGGGGGCTCCCGGGGGATTTGCCGTTTATTGCGGGGATGATGCCCTGACCTTGCCGATGCTCAGTGTAGGCGCGCAGGGGGTAGTAAGCGTGGCCTCCCACCTTGCCGGCAACCGCCTGGCGGAGATGGTTGTCTCTTATCAAAAGGGTCAAACGGAGCGGGCCAGGGAGATCCACTGGGAGCTGATGCCGCTGTTCCGGGGACTATTCATGGCCACTAATCCTGTCCCGGTAAAAGCAGCCCTGGAAATGCTTGGCTTTAATGTCGGCTTACCGCGTTTGCCGCTGGCGCCGCTGAATGAAGCGGAGCGCAATAATTTGCGTGCGCTGCTGAGCAATTACGGGTTAATATAAAAACGGAAAAGCATTAGATTGATTACTAATTGGAAAAATATAACGTTTAGGGAGGTTTAGACCATTTGTCCAAACGTTTAAAGAAAAATAATCTGCTTCAGCTTATACCCCTGGGTGGCGTGGGGGAAATCGGCAATAACATGTTCGCTTTGAAATACGGAGAAGAATGCCTTGTTCTCGATGCCGGATTGAAGTTCCCGGAAGAAGAGATGCACGGCGTGGACATTGTCATACCAGACACCACATACCTTTTGGAAAATCGGGAGCTGATCAAGGGGATTATCCTGTCACATGGCCACGAGGACCATATCGGGGCTTTGCCTTACCTGGTCAAGGATCTGGACGTTCCCATTTACGGGACCAGGCTCACCCTGGGGATGCTGCAATCGAAGATCGCTGATCATGAGGTTTTGCGCGGGGCGGAGATGCGGGAGTTCCATCCGGAACAACCGCTGGCGATTTCACCTGCTTTTAACCTGGAGTTTTTTCGGACAAACCATAGTATCCCGGATTCGGTTGGGATTGCCGTCCATACCCCGGCCGGAACAATTGTTTATACCAGCGATTTCAAGTTTGATCAAACTCCGGTGGACGGCCGGATAACCGATTTTCACAAACTGGCGGATCTGGGACGGCGCGGAGTTTTAGCGGCCATGATTGATTGCACCAATGCCGATCGCCCCGGTTATACCATGTCAGAAAAAGAGGTTGGCAAGACCATCGACGATATCTTCCGTCTTTCCCAGAGCAGGATTATCTTTGCCACCTTTTCCACAAACATTCATCGCATCCAGCAGGTCATCTCTGCTGCCCACCGCTACAAGCGCAAGGTCTGCGTAATCGGGCGCAGCATTATCAGTACCGTGGAAATTGCTTCAGAGCTGGGCTACCTTGACATACCGGAGGGGATCCTGGTCGATCTCGATCAAATTGATTACCTCCCCCACGAGCAATTGGCCCTGATCACTACCGGAAGCCAGGGCGAACCGATGTCCGCCCTGACCCGCATTTCGCTGTCGGAACACCGCCGGGTCGAAATCGTGCCCGGTGACACTGTGATAATTTCGGCCACGCCCATTCCCGGAAATGAAAAACTGGTTTCCCGGACTGTAAACAACCTGTTTAAACGAGGCGCTGAAGTTTATTACAGCGATATCTCTGGAATCCATGTCTCCGGCCACGGCAGCGAAGAGGATATTAAGTTGATGTTGAACCTGTTGCGACCGCAATATGTCATTCCTGTGCACGGCGAATACCGCCATCAGATTCACTGTGCCAAGATTGCCGAGCAATTGGGCCTACCCCGCGAGCATATCTTCGTGGTCGAACCGGGCACAGTCATGGAATTTATGGAAGGCGAGGGCCATATCGCCGGCTCGGTGAGCGCCGGCAAGGTAATGGTTGACGGCCTCGGGGTTGGCGACGTGGGGGACGTGGTTTTGCGCGACCGGCGCATCCTGGCCGAGGAGGGGATCCTGATCGTCGTCCTGGCCATCGATTCCGAAAGCGGGGCTGTGGTCAGCGGTCCGGAAATTGTTACCCGCGGGTTCGTTTATGTCAGGGAATCGGAAGAGCTGCTGGAAGAAGCAAAACAGACCATCGAGAGTAAGATTGCGACGCTGGGGAGGGAGCAACTGCTGGAGTGGAGCATAGTGAAATCAAATGTGCGGGATGCGGCTTCTAGTTTCTTCTTTGAAAAAACCGGCCGCCGGCCCATGATCATGCCGATCATCATTGAGCTGGCCGCCGATAAAATCGAAGACC
The DNA here is from genome assembly GCA_012727685.1 of Bacillota bacterium. GTDB lineage: Bacteria > Bacillota > Dethiobacteria > DTU022 > DTU022 > JAAYGO01. Next base: position 28,481 of record JAAYGO010000182.1, read on the forward strand.
ATTAAAGCTTTAGGCTGTGGCTTCAAGCAAGGGAGGAAAGAGCTTTTCAAGGCAGGCGGCCCCGATTAGAAGTTGGAGGGTTTAAAAGGAATTAGCGCGTTGTTGCAGAAATAGGTCTTTGTCTGTTTATCTATGTCGAATGATAGCATATCTTGTTATGCCGGAGCTTTTTTTCGGGCCGTGAACAGAGCCTTAGAAATCGGCTTTTATCTCACCGCCAGCCGTTTCCGGGTGTTATTCCCAGGTTCGCTTAAAGGACGAGGATCCGTTATAGTAAAAGCGCCTTGAGGACGCCGCAATTGATTAACGCTACAGTTAAGGAGGTTTTTTCCGCTGAAGCAGCATATTTTCTCAAAATTGATATTATTGGCGCTTATCCTAATTTTGATCGTTTCCGGATGTTCCGGTCAAAATCCGGTTGACAACCCCTCTGCTCCTTCAGATCCAGCCGGTGAGCCGCAGCTCGACCCCGAAGAGGAGGCCCGGAAGCGCCAGGAGGAGTGGGAAAGGCGCAATGAAGAGTTGAAGGAAGAGCTGGGCAAATACTACGTGCCCCTGCCGCCCCTGGATCAGCCGGAGAATCCCCCGCAAAAGGTGCGCGGGCTCTACTGCACCGGGCATACCGTCGGCTATCCGCCGCGCTACGATTATATACTCGATTTGCTTGATAAGACCGAACTTAACGCCCTGGTCATCGATGTCATGGATGACAGCGGCAAAATGTCCTATTATAGCGAGATTGAAGCGGTGCAGGAGCTGCAGGCAGTCTACGACCCGCCCCCGATCACCGATATCCGGGCTACGCTCGAAGAGCTGCACTCGCGCGGCATCTATACGATCGCCAGGATCGTTGTTTTCAAGGATATGCACATGGGCACGGCCCGTCCGGAATGGTGCATCCCGTTAAAATCGGGCGGGGTATATCGCGACCGCGGCGGTTTTTCCTACGGCAATCCTTTTAACGAAGAAATATGGGACTATAAACTGGCCATTGCCAAGGAGGCGGCGCTGCTCGGTTTCAAGGAAATTCAGTTTGACTATATCCGTTTCCCCGACAACGCGGCCTACATGGAAGAGGTAGCCGATTATCCCGGGCGCAACGGCCGGCCGAAGGCCGAGGCCATTGCCGGTTTTGTCAAGCGGGCCCGGGAAGAGCTGGCCCCGTACAACGTGCATGTCTCGCACGATCCGTTTGGCGTAATCGTCAGCTCGTGGGGAGACAATGACGACATTGGTCAGATCTGGGAAGTATTTGCCGCGAACAGCGATTATGTCTATCCGATGATCTATCCCAGCCACTATGGGGTCAACCAGGGTTGGTTCGGCCTGCGCGCCCCGGACACCGACCCGGTGACCGTAGTCACCGGCGCACTCACCGACGCGATTAAACGCAGCGCCACGCTTAAAAATCCGGCGGTGATCCGGCCGTGGCTGCAGGCATTTACCGCCTCGTATCTCGGCGGCGGCAATTACATTCCTTACGGCGCCGCCGAAATCAGGCAGCAGATCGATGCCGCCCTGGCGCTGGGGATTGACGAATATGTGCTCTGGGACCCGGCCAACAGCAATTATCCCACTGCAGCCTTCTTCACCGCCGCGGAGGCGGATCGCCGGGCGGCGGAACGGGCCGCACAGCGGGAAAGCA
>JAAYGO010000036.1 GCA_012727685.1 Bacillota bacterium
ACAAAGGTAAAGGATTTCCCTTTATTTTACTCTATTGTTGTTATATTACAAATCGATCGCTTAGATCCAATCTAGTCAATTGTCTGATAATAGTGGGGTCATTTTCTCGATTATCTTACCGCACACCTTGCCAAAATCCCTATTTTTAAACCTCTTCCTGGGGTAAAATGTTTTTTCCCACTAATTAAAAACCTTATATATCAGGCGTTGTTAAAGAACGCAAATGGCTCATTTAAAAAGGCAAGCGGGGAATCATCACTGTTCCCCGCTTGCCTTTTCCTTTTGATAACGCTCTCGCTCACCGGTTCGAAGGGGCTGTTCTTTGGATTACGGCGCGCACGGCAATACCGGCCACCAGTATTCCGCACAGTAGCGGCCAAATCCACGACAAGCTTCTGCTTCCGGTCTTGGGGAGGATGTCATTAGAACCATCATCTTTAGAAGCATCATCTTTGTGAGGTTGCGTGTCCGATGAACTCTGCGTATCCTCTTCAAACAGTGCCGTGATGGTATGATCGGATGAAATAATGTTGGTGAATGTATAGGTGCTTACGGCGCCTACGCTTATACCGTCAGCCACTACATCCGCAATACGGTAACCCGAATCCGGACTGATCGTAAAAGTAAAATCAGAACCGTGCGGAATATTGTCCGCAACGGCTGGAGTGATCGTGCCGTTAGCACTTTGCGTGACGGCAATCGTGTAAGTTGTCGTATTTAGGACTCCGGCAGCAGTGATTCGTATATGATAAGGAGATTGGTCGTAAACAATTTCGTTTAATGTTTCAATCGGAATGACGATTTCCCCGGTGGATTGATCATAAGTATAATCCGACCCTGCAGTATAAGTTTTCTCTACGACTACCGGAACAATCGGCTCATCATTCTCGCTATCATAATATTTTACTTTTTGGACTGTGATGGATGGCGGAAGCGTATACCCGGTCTCGGGCGACAGGGTCGCTGTATAATCGGATGGTGCATACCCCCAGGCGTACGCCTTTTCAAGTTTTGTTGAATCTAAGTTCGTGAGCTCACTATACACTAGTGCTGCTGACGTGCCATAGCCTCCCCCGGGGTCTCCGATTACACCTGCCATAGCTGTACCGGGGAAAATAATTGTAAACATTACTGCCAATAAAATAAAAATGCAAATCTTTTCGAGCCGCTTCATACTTTAAGTCTCCTTCCTTAATATTTTACAAAACCCAACATCTCAATGGCATCGCAAAATACATTGATTACGGGGTTTTACTCATAAGTAAAGCACCGGCTCCATGTTGGTCTACTCCTTTCTAATATAAGCGGCAAGGTCTATTATGGACAGGCCAGAAAAGGTACAGGTTCAAAATAACAGGGTATAGTTTTAGTCCAGGTGCTTTTATTCTTTATTTAATCTGGGAATGGTCTATAAGTGCCTTTGTATGGTATAAATAACAAAGATACACTTCCCGAAAGGATGCAAAATATGGCCGGAATTAGTTATGCGCAAAAAATATAAATATCTCTATTTCGCTGCGCTGATCGGTATCGGTTTCTTTTGGACCGGCACAGCTTATCTTGTCCAGGCGTACCGTTTGTTTCAGATCTTGGATGGGAGGACGGTAAATCTGCTGTTTTGTGGAGTATACTATGTCTGTCAGGCTGCCGGCATCGGCGCTGTCGGCTTTCTTTTCGCCAGGCGCCCCCTGATCGCCGGCGGGCGAGCACTTCCCCTCTGGGCTACCATGAACACGGTTCTATGGGCAGCGGCAGCCGTTTTTTCATCCTCTGTGCCGGTTATAATCGCGAGCGGCGCATTGATGAACTTAACGATCGGGGTGCTATCCGGCTGCTATCTGACGCGGCTGGCAACCGACGTTCCACAGCAGCGACGCGGGCTTGTTTTTGGCGCTGCCTATGCTTTTGGCAGCGTCTCTACATGGCTTTTGTCTTTTCCCATGGGCGGAAAATTTTTATGGAGCAGCGACAGTTTTTTTGCCGTGCTTATACTCGCCGCCCTATCGCTGACTCTGCTGTGGCCTCTTTCATTACCGCCTCAACAGGAACGGGGCGCCGGGCAACTGAGCCCAGGACTCAGCAACAGGGTCATTTGGCTGGCTGCGGCAGTGCTTTTTCTGCTATCGCTGGAGCATATGCTTGGGTTCTCTTTCCCCCTCAAGAGCGCTCCCGGGAGCGTATATATAGAATTCACACGGGCGTTTTATGCAATCGGCCTGATTATCGCAGGTCTGATCAGTGATAAAAACCGCCTGTGGGGCGCAGTATGCTGTTTGGCGGCATTGGCCTGTCTCTTTGCAGCTCTGGCACTCGAAAACAGCGCTGTTGGAGAAACCGCAGTGTGGATGGCTGCCTATCTGTTTTTAGGTTTTATGTCGGTATACCGCATTCTGTTGTTTTCCGATCTGGCGGCAAAGAGCGGACTGCCCGGGCTTGCAGTAGCCGGGCTGTCGGGCGTCTTGGAGAAGCAGCAGGCAGCCTTGCCGCGGGTTGGCTTACGGGGGTGCCGCTCATTGTGGTTTCTGGCGTAGTTTTCGCTCTTGCAATCGCTTTATTCTTTTCTCTCTACCAAAAGATTTATACCCTGAATTCAGAAGAAATAGAAAAACGCCGCTTGGCTGAGTATGCAAGTCACTTTGGTTTTTCTGCCCGAGAGCAAGATATTTTTAATCTCATCGTCCAGGGTTGCCCCAATGCTGAAATAGCCAGAAAATTATACATCACAGAGAGCACGGTTAAATTTCATGTGGGAAATATCCTTAAAAAGGCTGGCCTCGACAGCCGTCTAAAGCTCATTGCTGATTATAAGCTTTATAATAATAAAATCTGATCACAAGTATTTCATTTATCAATAGAAGGTAGAAGTAACCAGCGTTTTCAAGTATCAGAACAGGCGCCGCAGCAAATGCAGGGCCATAATCCGGATCATGATTGCCACCGGAAGGGCGAGGATCAGCCCGGCCAGGCCGTATAACTTTCCGCCGATGAGAAGGACCAGGATGATCAGCAGCGGGTGCAGCTTAACGCTTCGTCCAATCACAAACGGGGTAATCAGGTAAGATTCCACCTGCTGCACGGCGAAGAGTAGAATGACCACTTCCAGGGCCTTTAAGGGGCTGTCAAGCAGGGCTACCAGGACTGCGGGCACAGCGCCGATGATGGGCCCGATATAGGGAATGAGGTTGGTAATCACCACGATGATGGCCAGAAACAGCGAAAACTTCAGCCCTATCAGCAGAAAACCGAAATAGGAGAGCACACCCACCGCTACGCTCACCAGCAGCGTTCCCCGGACGAGAGCGCCCAGGGCTTCGTCGATGGCGGCTGCCAGGTCAATGATCTCCTTTCGATAGCGGCGCGGGAACAGGGCACAGGCAACATCTTTTAAGTGGGCTTCATCCCTTAAAAAATAATAGGTAAGAACGGGTACAAGCAAAAAGAGCAGGACACGGCCAAACAGGTCGATTAAGAAGTTGTAGGCATGCTCAAGCTGGGCAGTCAACGTTTCAACCAGGCCCTGGATATTGTTGTCGATCACCTCCCGCACATTGGGCGGCAGGTTAAAGCGGCGGTAATCATCCTGCAGGTGATGGATAAATTTCTGAATTCCCGCGGCGTATTCCGGCAGCCGCTCGGCCAGCTCCTGGATATCACCCAGCAGGTGCGGGATCACCCGGACACAGATGACAAAGACGAGGATGGCGAAGAGCAGGTAGATTACGGCAATTCCAAGGGGCCGGGAGATGCCGCGCCGCTCCATGAAGCGGATGGCCGGGGCGAGGATGTAGGCGAGAATCAAGGCCGCCAGAAAAGGGGTCAGCACCATGAACAGGGATTCGCGCACCCTGATGATCCAGAGCAGCAGCAATAAAGCCAGCACCCCGGCGGCGATCAGGGTTGCCTTTCGCTCCCACGGGCTCATCCGGGAATATTTGCCTGGCACGGTTTTTCTTCACCCCGGTTTTTTTAATTGGAGCCATTCTCATATATATTCTGGAGTTGGAGGCGATAATATAACCGGGGGCTGCCTCGGGCACCTGTCAGCCCGGTTTGAAGATCCTTCGCTGCACTCAGGATGCATCTAGGTGATACCTGGCGGTTGCCCATGTGGAGGTCTCCTGCTTTATTGAAGCGAGATCCCTTTCCTGTCATTCTGAGCGAAGCAAAGAATCTTTTTTTATACCTCCTGAAGCAAGGTCCGAGGGATTGCGGCGGCAGCGTGGCCTGGAGTGTTTGCCGGAAGCGAGAAACTAAAGTTCGGGCTTCAGCATGACCGGGATCAAAGAGCCGTCCTCTTCCACGTAATACATGCGATCCTGTTGTTTATCGCTTGTCTTGAATTCCATCAGGCACTGCCAGCAGTAGTACTGGTTGGTGCCCACTTTTCCCGTATCAATGGTTCCGCACAACGGGCAGTGCATGATCAAACCACATCCTCAATCCTAAAATATTTCTAGATATTCTGTCCGAATTGTAAGAATTAATGCGGGGTATAAGCTTTACTGATGGAAATGCTTGGGGGAAAAGGCCATGCTCCCTGCCGGAAAGGGACTTAAAGTGTTGCTTTGATCGTTCCGCCCCCGAGCACGAGATCATCCTGGTAGAATACGGCGGCCTGGCCCGGGGTTACCGCCGCCTGGGGCTGATCAAAGATCACCCGGACCTCTCTATCGCCGGTGGAGGGATGCAGCGTGGCAGGAACCGCAGGGGCCCGGTAGCGAATTTTTACGGTAATCCGGTGCTCCCGATCCAGCTTCGGGAAAGCGATCAGATTGACCCCTTCCACCACGGCGCCCTGCCGCAGCAGGGTCTCTTTTTCTCCAACCACCAGGGTATTATCCCGGGTCCGGATTTCGACGACGTAAAGGGGCTTCGGCGCCGCCAGGCCCAGCCCCCGCCTCTGCCCGATCGTATAATAGGGAAGGCCCCGGTGCCTGCCCAATACTTTGCCTGCGGTGCTGACTATTGGCCCCGGAGCGGCGGTGACGCCGGAGCGGTGCAGGAAAGCCCGGTAATCGTTGTCCGGAATAAAACAAATCTCCTGGCTTTCCGGCTTGGCCGCCACGGGCAGGTGGAGGGCGGCGGCTTTCCGGCGCACCTCTTCCTTGGTCAGTTCTCCCAGCGGAAAAAGGCAGCGGCTGAGCTGCTCCTGCGTCAGCCGGTAAAGCATGTATGACTGGTCTTTTTTGGCATCCAGGCCTTTCCGGAGCAGGTAGCGGCCGCTCACCGGGTCGTAGGCCACGCGCGCATAGTGACCGGTCGCCAGATGTGATGCGCCCAGCGCCAGCGCCCGCTCCAGCAAGGCGGAGAACTTGATGCGGCTGTTGCAGACCACGCACGGGTTGGGGGTCCGCCCGGAGCGGTATTCCCGGATAAAATCGGCGACGACCCCCTCCTGAAACTGCTCCTGCAGATCGATGAGCTGATGTTCAATGCCCAGGGCAGCGGCTACGCGCCGGGCATCCCGGGCCGCCTCCCCGGCGCGGCGGCTGCACTCAGCCCCGGCCGCCCCTGCCGGTTCCGCAGCCCAGAGCTGCATGGTGACGCCGATCACTTCATAGCCCGCTTCCAGCAGCAGCGCCGCCGTCACGGAACTGTCCACCCCGCCGCTTATGGCTACCGCCACCCGGCCCTTGGCCTGCATGCGCTCTTTCACCTCTCTGACCTCCGAATTCCGACATCTATACGCGATAAACGTCCTTGCCCCCACCAAACGGGAGTGCCATTAGATGGAGGAAAATGTCACGGTCACGAATCTAGGCTTTCTCATAAGTGCAGCCCCTTGATGTTATCCTAAGTTTCTTGTTGTCATCCTTAGGGTGAAGCCTGAAGGAGCTGGCAGCAGTCCGGTTTAGAGATCCTTCGCTTCGCTCAGGATGATATACGCGAGGGGTGAATCTCCACCCCAGCTACATCCATGCCCAATTTGCAATCTTTAATCTAACTAAATCACTTTTAGAACAGCCCCTTAGGGAAAAGGGGGCTGATAATACGGCTACAGCATTATCAGGGTAGACGGCCATGAAACCGGTGGGTTCACCATCAAATGACTGAAAAAGGCACTGAGCTATTTTCAGAGTAGACCTCCATGCCGCCAGGCGGGGCGCCAGCAGGTAATGAAAATACCTTGCCCCTTGTCACTCTGAGAGATAGAGCGAAGTTCCCACTCATAATCCCCTCTCCCCCCTCTGGGGGGAGGGGCAGGGTGAGGGGGCTAAATCTTTCTACCATCTTCAGGGTAGCCTTGGAAAACCGTCCCCGTGACAAGGTTGTCAGCAGAACCGTCCCTCGGCAACGTCCTTTAACAAAGTTGTCAGCAGAACAGTCTCCGTGACAACACTTCCGGCTACCGGCCTCCGACCTCCGATATCCGGCTATATCTGCATCTCCCCCTGGAAAGGGAATCGAGCCCCCGGGTCAGTTCCTCCGCCAGACGGGCGCCGATGGCCACGGTCAGCTCCACGGCGGCGCCGTATTCCACCCCTATTATCTCCCCGCCGGTGCTTTCAATATGCCGCATGGCCGCGCCGAGATCCTCGTAGGATAGCTCGATCCGGTACCGGGCTTGCTGCTCCTTTTCCACCAGGACGGCCTGCTCAAGGCACAGCTTGGCGCAGTCGCGGTAAGCCCGGGTCAAGCCGCCGATGCCCAGCTTGACCCCGCCGAAATAGCGCGTCCCCACCACGATGATGTCGGAGAGCCCGGCACCCTGCAGCACCTGCAGCATCGGCGGGCCGGCCGTTCCCGCCGGCTCGCGATCGTCGTTGGCCCGCTCGATCATCCCCGGCCCGGCCCCGATGCGAAGGGCATAAGCATGGTGCGTGGCGCCTTCAAATTCGCGCACCAGCCGCTCCAGCAAAGCCCGCGCCACCGCCTCTGACTCGGCCGGGGCCATGGTTCCGATAAAGCGGGAGCCGGAGACCGTAAACTGGGCCCGCACCGGGGCGGCGATGGTGCAGTAGCGGTAATTATCCATCGCCATCTTCCCCGCTCCCGGGCCGCCCTTTGGCGCCGCGCAGCCGATCCAGCCGCGCCTTGATTTGCTTTTCAAATCCCTGTTCGGTGGGCTGGTAAAAGATTCTGCCCCGGAGGGCGGGCGGCAGGTAATCCTGGCGCACGTAATGGCCCGGATAATCATGGGGGTAGCGGTAGCCGCGCCCGTGCCCGAGGCGCGCTGCGCCCGGGTAGTTGCTGCCGCGCAGGTGGGCGGGCACCGGCCGGTTGTATTCCTCCTCCACGGCAGCCGAGGCCGCTTCAATCCCCAGGTAAGAGGCATTGCTCTTGGGCGCCCCGGCCAGGTAGGTCACCGCCTGAGCGAGAATAATCCGCCCTTCGGGAAGGCCCACCATGCGCACCGCCTCGGCGGCGGCCACCGCCACCTGCAGCGCGCGGGGGTCCGCATTGCCGATATCTTCCGCGGCGCTGATCATCAGGCGGCGGGCAATGAAGAGCGGATCCTCGCCCCCCTTCAGCATGCGGGCCATCCAGTAAAGGGCGGCGTCGGGGTCCGAGCCGCGGATCGATTTGATCAAGGCCGAGGCAAGGTCGTAATGGTTGTCCCCGTCGCGGTCATAGGGGAGCGCCCTATACTGCAGCGCTTCCCGGGCGTCTGCCAGGGTCACTGTTTTCTTCCCCTCTTTGAGGCCGGCGGTAGCGGCAAACTCGAGGGCGTTTAAAGCGGTGCGGGCGTCGCCGTTGGCGCGGTCGGCCAGGTAGCGCAGCGCCTCCGGCTCCGCCTCGATGGCCAGTTTCCCCAGGCCCCTCTCCGCATCATTCAGGGCCCGCTCCAGCAGCGTCAGGATGGCCCCGCTGCTGAGCGGTTCAAAGACGAAGAGGCGCGCCCGGGAGAGCAAAGGACCGGTCAGGTGAAAGAAAGGGTTTTCCGTGGTGGCCCCGATAAAGATGACCGTACCCTGCTCCACCGCCTCGAGTAGGGCATCCTGCTGCACCTTGCTGAAACGATGGATCTCGTCAATGAAGAGGATCGTCCGCTTGCCGAAGCCGGCCCAGCGCTCGGCAGCCTCCTTGATCGTGTCGCGCAGCTCTTTAACCCCCGTGGCCACGGCATTGAGCTGGACAAAGGCGGAGCTGCTTTGCGCGGCGATGATCCAGGCCAGGGTCGTTTTTCCCGTGCCGGGCGGGCCGAAAAAGATCATGGAGACAAGGCTGTCGCCCTCGATGAGGCGCCGCAGCGGCTTGCCCGCGCCGAGGATCGAATCCTGGCCGGCGAACTCGCTTAAAGCTGCCGGGCGCATGCGCCGGGCCAGGGGCCCCTCGGTCCGGATTTTTTCTTCCCAGCTTAAACTGATCAGGTCCAAACGGCTCGCGCACTTCCTTTCATGCTCCTGCTTCATGCTCTGGCAGGAAACATAAAACTAAGCACCGCGGAGGCCGCCTGCTCCCTTTAGGCCGCCGCGTGCAGGTAGAGGGCGCACTCCAGGCGCTTGCGCTGCAGGGCGCATTCGAGCGGGTAGGGCTCGCCGGGCGTGCCGTTCAAGTAAGAGGCGGCGCGGCAGCCGCCGCCGCAAAAGTAGCGGGCCCAGCATTCCCGGCAGCGGCCCTGCAGCGGTCCCGCGGGAACAAAGGAGGGCGGCAGATCCGGGTTAAACGATTCCGGTTCGAGCACGTTGCCCATGCACAGCTCCGGGCGGCCGGCCAGCTGGTGGCACGGGTAGATGGACCCGTCTGCGGTGACCGCCAGATATTCCCGCCCGGCGCCGCATCCGGAAAGCCTTTTCTCCAGGCAGGGCCCCTGCTCCAGGTCAATGGTAAAATGAAAGAATTGAAACGGATCTCCGGCGGCGCGGCACTGCAGGTAAAAAGCAGCCAGCTTTTCGTATTCCCGCTCCAGCTCCGGCAAATCGGATTCGCGCAGGGCATAATCAACCCCCGGTGCCGCCACTACCGGCTCCAGGGAGATGTAGCGAAAGCCCTGGGCATAGAGATGCTCCACGTCGCGCGTAAAATCCTTGTTATGGCGGGTATAGGTGCCGCGCACATAATAGCCGCCGGCCGGCTGCCGCTCCGTATAGGCGCGCAGGCGCGGCAGGACCGAGTTGTAGCTCCCGCCGCCGCCTGGGCGCCGCCGCATCCGGTCATGCACCTCCGCCCGGCCGTCCAGGCTCAGGATGGTATAAAAACCTTCCCGCTCCAGGTAATCGCCCACAGCGGGACTCAAGAGGAGGCCGTTGCTGGTTACGGTAAAGGCGATCTCCTTGCCGGCGGCGGCAAAAGCGCGCCGGGCATAGGCGGTGATGCCCTGCAGGGCGGAAAAATTCAGCAGGGGTTCGCCGCCAAAAAAGTCCACTTCGCAGTGGGCGCGCGGGCCCGAGACCTTGATCAAAAAATCGATGGCTGCCCGACCCACGGTTTCACTCATATGCTTCCTGGCCGGCGGACGCAGGCCGCCCTCCACAAAACAGTAGCGGCAGCTCAAATTGCAGTCTTCCGAAAGGAAGAGGCAGAGGGCCTTGACCCGCGGCGCCACCCCGCCGGCCGGCCGCCGGGGTTCGCTCCAGAGCAGCCCTTCATCTTTCAGTTTTTTGATCTCGGCCAGCGCCCCGTCCGCGGCCTCTGCGCCAAACTCCGGGCGCATCGCCTCGACGGCCGCCGCTTCATCCAGGCCGGCTTCGATTAGATCCAGGGCCCGCCAGGCTGCGGCGTCGAATTCGTGCAGCGCGCCGCTCTCCACGTCGAATACAAGATTTTTCCCGTTAAGCGTAAACTTATGTATGCTGCCCAAAACAGCTCGCCCTTAAAAAAAGCAGCCCGTGAGGGCTACTCTTTTTTCTCCTCGCGGCGGCAGATTTGCGTTCCCACCGTGCACGAAGTCTTGCAGGCCGACTGGCAGGAGGTGGGGCACTCCCGGCAGCCTTCCCCCTCTTTGCAAAATTGCATTCCCCGGCTGATAGTCCTCACATGTTGCATCAACAATCCCTCCAAATCCAAAACTGTAACCATATTATAACACGGCCGCACACTTGTGGAAAGGGCGGGACGAGGGGCGCGGCAAGGGGAGCGGCCCCATCCCCCTCAACCCTCAAGTCACTTAGATCATGAAAGCCCTGGCGGAAGGCGGAGCTCCTCCCCCGGCCCCGCCCTCGAGCGCAGGAGCAGCTCCCGCTGCTCCGCCAGCGAGGAGGCGGCGCAGTGGACCCGGGCCAGGCCGTCAAAGCGGTGCAGCAGCGCCTGCCGCACCGTTTCCCGCAGGCTCTCCCTCTCCTCCCCGTTTAAACCTTCTCTGGCAAGCAGGTGCAGGCGGAGCACCAGGCCTTCTCCAGCCATTTTTCCTTCGATTTTCCGCACCGCCAGCACTCCCTCTACTTTTAAAGCGGCACGCTTCAGCTCATGCAGCATGATCCCGGGGAGGTTCTCTTCCACCGTCAAACCGAGCAGATCCCGCAGCATCTCGAAGAGGTGCAGGCACAAGTAAAGCATGAGCAGGGCGGCAATGAGCCTCTCCGCATATCCATACCCGCAGCAGCGCAGCACCAGGGCGGCGAAAACCGGCGCGTATAAATATACACTTTTCCGGAAATGCCCGGCCAGGGCGGCGGTGGCAAGGCAGCGGCTTCGCCGGCTAAGCCCTGCCAGGCGGCAATGGAAAGCATTTTCGCCCAGCGCCAGGGCGGCAAGCATGAGCAGCGGTAAATGAAAGTTTCCTCCCGGCGCCGTCGGCCCGGCGGCCGAGGCGGCAGTGGCGGGAAGACAAGCCCCCAGAATTGAAAGGAGCAGTGACATGCTAAGAACCGCCACGGCCCGGAGCAAGTAGCCTTGCCTGGAGCGGCCTTCCCGGGTAACCGCTCCGGGGATGACGGCCAGGACGGCGGCCAGGCCGAGCCCGTTAAAAAGGGCTTGCGCCTGCCATGCGGCGCTGTCCCACCATGCCGCGGCGGCAATTTTGCAGGCAATAAAGAGCGCTGCGGCGGCCAGTTCCCAGCGATAGCGGTGCAAAGAAAAAGCATATGTATACAAAAAAATCACTCCTCTCTACCATTATAGTGGCCTGGAGGAGTGATGGTGTTATTTCGAAAACCTAAGGCTTCTAACTCTCCCTAGCGGTTCACGCCCCACATCCCGCCGATCGCCCCAAACACAAAGCCCAGGAATAGCTTGGTGATCAGGTTCAAATTGACGGCAACGCTGTCACGAATAAATATGCCGGTGGCGAGCATCAGGATCACATAGATTAAACCGACGATGCCGCCGTACAACCACCCCCGGGTGCCGATATGCTTTCCGGCATAGGAAGACCCGGTGATGATCGCCACCAGGCTGACGCCAAAAACCAGGTAGGGCGTGATCTTTTCCGAAACGGCGGTAAAATAAAAAACCAGCGCCGCAATGAAGAGAAGCACCACGGAGAGAATCAAGGCCAGGGCGACTGCCTTGAGCAAGATCTTGATCAATCCGGGTGTCGTGACGATTGGAGCCGCGATGTGATGGCCGGGTTGGCGGTTCATAGGCTCACCCCCTACCTGAATCTATGAACCGTTTTCCCGGATTATTCCTTCTCTTCTTCTTCTTCGATGACCCGATCTATGCCCCCACGGGCAAACTTGATATTGACATTATCGGCGATCCGCAGCGTGAGCACATCCTCATGCAGTTCCTTGATGACCCCGTGGATCCCCCCGATGGTAATCACCCGGTCGCCTTTTTTGAGGTTGCTCAGCATCTCCTGGCGTTTTTTTTGCTGTTTCTGCTGCGGGCGAATCAGCAAGAAATAAAAGATGACGAACAACAAAATGATCGGGATAAATGGTCCCAATGCTCCCAGATTCTCCATTAAACAGCACCTCCAAATAATTTATTCAACCGGGGCGCATTCGCCTCGTAATAACGGGCGAAATTCCCCTGGCGCAGGGCTTCGCGTATTTCCCGCATCAGTTGCGCCAAAAAATAGAGATTGTGATAAGTAGTCAAGCGCAATCCCAGTACCTCGCCGGCGTTCAGCAGGTGCCGGATATAAGCCCGTGAATAGTTCCGGCAGACCGGGCAGCCGCAGGAGCGGTCCAGGGGTGACATATCCGCCGCGTAAACGGCGTTGCGGATCGTCAGGTAACCGCCTGCGGTCATGACCCTGCCGTTGCGGGCGATCCGGGTCGGTAAAACACAATCGAAAAGGTCGATGCCGCGCCTCACTCCCTCGAGGAGGGCATCGGGCGAACCGACTCCCATCAGGTAGCGCGGCTTCTTCGCTGGCAGGTGCGGTACCGTCACTTCCAGGGTGCGGTACATCTCTTCTTTCGGTTCACCGACGCTTAAGCCGCCGATGGCATAGCCGGGAAAATCCATGGCCACCAGATCACGGGCGGAAATTTCCCGCAAGTCAGGATAAACCCCGCCCTGCACGATGGCAAAGAGCGCCTGGTCTGAACGCAAATGAGCCTGCCGGCAGCGCCAGGCCCAGCGGCTGGTCCGTTCGACGGCCTCGCGCATCTCTTCCCGGGAAGAAGGATAGGGCGGGCACTGATCCAGGACCATGGCAATATCGGAACCGAGCAGGTTCTGCAGCCGGGTTACCCGCTCCGGGGTAAGATAATGGGTTGAACCGTCAATGTGCGACTGAAAGGTAACCCCGCCATCATCGAGCCTGCACATCCCGCCCAGGCTGAAAATCTGGAAGCCGCCGCTGTCCGTAAGGATCCCGCCGTGCCAGTTGATTAGCTTGTGCAAACCCCCGGCGCGGGCAATAACCTCAATGCCGGGCCGCAGGTAAAGATGGTAGCAGTTGCCCAGGATCATGGCGGTCTGCAGCTCCGCCAGCTCCTCCACGGTGATCCCTTTGACAGTGCCCTGGGTGCCCACCGGCATGAACGCGGGTGTTTCCACGTTGCCGTGTGCTGTTTCCAGCAAACCCAGGCGGGCTCCTGTTTCAGGGCAAGCTGTCAATACTTTGAATGAAATGGACATCCCTGCCACCCGATCTATAGCTTATCTTAACCAGAACATACTGTCAATTATACTATCCAAAGAGCCATTTGCGTTGTAACAAAAATCATTTAAACGAAACAAGATATTTCTTAACTCTGCTGAAGCAGCAGCAAATAAGAACGGGTCTTTAACGTTAAATCGACCATAGACCTTACAAGTATTAC
>JAAYGO010000092.1 GCA_012727685.1 Bacillota bacterium
CCTCGCTGCGGCGCTTCCCGGTAACGGTGCTGATCTGCGCGATCACGGCAGCGGAGCTGATCATCTTCAACCATACCCAGGCGTACCTGGACGCAGCGCCAAGGGATTTTCTGATCCGGCTGGCCCTGGTTTCGGCTCTGGGGATTCCGCTCTCGCTCTGCATCAAGGTTTTATGCGAAAGGACACCTTTCCGGCGGGCAATCAGAGTCTTGATTTACCTGGCCGCGCTGGCCGGCCTGATCCTTTACTACCTCTTCCTGTTGCAAGATTTCGGCGTGGTCGCCATCTCCAGGTACATGGCCGTAAGCCTCGCCCTCTATTTTGCCTTTGCCTATATTCCCTATTTTTACCGCAGGGAAAATTTTGAGCTCTATGTGATCAGGCTGCTGCTCAGTTTCCTGGTTACCTATCTCTATGCCTCCATCCTCTACGGCGGCGTAGCGGCGATCCTGCTGTCCACCGATTACCTTTTCCCGGTAGACATTCCCGAGGAGCTTTATTTTGATCTCTGGTTTATTGTTGCGGGCGTTCTGGCCCCGGCCTTCTTCCTGGCGGATATTCCCGGCGGGGAGCACGATCCTCTTCCCAAAGGCTACCCCAAAGTGCTCCAGGTTCTTTTAAGCTATATCGTGATGCCGCTGATCCTGGCTTACTCCTTGATGCTCTATGCCTATTTCGCACTCATCCTGATTACCGCCCAATGGCCTGAGCTGATGGTTTCACACCTGGTGCTGTGGTATGCCATATTGGCCACCCTGGTTATCTTCTGCCTCTACCCTCTGCGCAGGGCAAACCAGTGGATCAGGGCAACCACCACCATCGTGCCCTGGTTGAACCTGCCCCTTTTGGCCATGATGTTTACGGCCATGGGGGTCCGGATCAATGCTTACGGGTTTACCGAGAACAGGTACTTTGTCCTGGCGGCGGGGCTATGGATCACCGGTTGCATGATCTACTTAATTGCCGCCAAGCGGTCCCGGAATATCGTCCTGCCCGTTTCATTATCCATCATCGCCATTTTGGCGGTTTTCGGCCCCTGGAGCAGCTACTCCGTTTCAGTATGGAGCCAGAATCTCCGCTTTGAAAAAATCCTCGCCGAAAACGATCTGCTCAAGGAGGGCGCCCTGGTCACGCCGGCTGATACAATTCCGAAAGACGACCAGCGGGAGATCAGCTCAATCATCCTCTATTTTGAGCGCAACCACGGCCTTGATGAGCTGCGGGCACTGCCCCAGGGCAGCGATGTCGATGACATGGAAGAGCTCCTCGGGTTCCCGCTGCAGCCATACCCCGATTACCCCGGGCGCGAAGAGAATTTTTTCAGATACAGTCTCCGGCGGGAGGAGGTAGTCCTGCCGATCGCTGATTTCGACTATTTCGCCGTAATATCGCCCACCTGGCCTGGAGAAACGGCAGCACCGGCGGCGGGAGAGGGGCCGATCACAGTGGTCTACTCTTCGGAAGATCACGAGCTTCATATCAGCGTTGGCGGTGCCGTGCTCTACCGCCGCGATGTTGCCGAGATCATGACCCGGCTGCACCGGGAAAACAGCGATCCGGAGCTGGCGCCGGAAGAGCTGACCTTTAGCGATCAGCAGGGCAAATTAAAAGTGGTCTATCTCTTTAAATGGATCAGCGGCGTGGAAAACGAAGCCAGCGGCGAGATCCGCTTCGACCCGCCGGAATTCTATCTGTTCATCACAGTTGAGGAGTAAGACTACTCTACATATAAATAGGTAGCCTATAAATAGGTAGCCGGATTAACCCCCCTCCCCCAAGGGGTGGAGAGGGTATTATGAACGGCACCATTTCATCCTTGTCCCAGTAGGGGCAATAATAAGCGATTCGGCAACAACCGGTTTTAAAACCCAGAAACCGGGAAGATGGAGTATCGAAGAAGTTTACAGTCAATATAAAAAGGTTGAAAACCAAAAATGCGAACTAAAAGGGCCGTCCCCGGTATCGGGGCGGCCCCTATTTGGCTTATTCGCGCAATGCCGTAGCAGGCGCTAGAACGGCTTGTTCTCGGAGAAGCCGTAGCGCTCGATGATATCCTTGTTATCCTGGTATCTTTGCTGGAGAATTTGATAACGGGAGGAGTCAATGTTGTAGCCTTCCGGCCCGTTGGCGAGCACTTCGGAAACGACCAGGAGGCGGTGGCGCCAGGCAAAATGCGACCAGTAGATTTCGTAACCGGCGTCGCTGATCCAGGCGGTACCGTCGCTCATATTTTTGGATAGTTCGATGTTCACCAGCAGGCCGTACTCAACCATGTCGGTATCCAGGCGCGGGTAATACTGGTTCGAATAGAAATTCCCCGTCGAATAGACCACCATTGTCGGACGCTTTGTGCCGTCCTCTTCTTCGGTATAAATCCACTCCATGGGCTGCAGCACATGGGGGTGCCCGCCCAGGACGATGTCAGCCCCGGCTTCGGCCAGCCTGCGGGCAATATCCCGCTGCTGCGGGGATGGTTCGTGATTGTATTCCTCACCCCAGTGGGGCATGGCGACCACGATATCGGCCCCGGCTTCCCGTGTTCTTTTCACATCGGCGATAAACGGGCTTAAATCTTCAAAGAAAGGCGAAAAGTTAACCGCGTATTCGTGGCCTTCGGGAATGGGAAGCCCGTTGGTGCTGAAAGTATACGAGACAAAGCCCACCTTGATCCCGTTTAGATCCAGTAGATCGGGAGTATCGCGCTCCTCCTGGTTGAGGTAGGCGCCAGCGGTAAAGAAGCCGAGGGAACGCACGTTTTCCAGGGTAACCTTTAAGCCTTCAAGGCCCCGGTCCATGGAATGGTTATTGGCCATCACATACATGTTGACACCGGCGTCTTTAAGTGCTTCGGAAAGCGAAAGGGGGGCATTAAAAGTATAGATGCCTGCCACCTCGTGGCCGGTATAGCCGGAAACCCCCCAGAATTGCAAATCGGGCCCGGCCTGCATCGTTTCCAGGTTGACCATGGAGACATCGGCCGCCTTGAAGTAGGGGGCGATGAATTCAAAACTGGGAGTGAAATCGTAAACCCCGCCGCCCACATGGGCTTCGTTGATAACCACGTCATGGGGGTAGGCGCCGCCTGCTGCTGCCAGGGTGGCGGTTCTGATCTCGGGTTCAGGATTGGGTTCCGTTCCAGGGTCAGGTTCAGGGGAAGTTATCGGGCCGGGATCCGGATTGCCGTTTTCTCCTGTATTTTCGCCATTTGCGGTCGGGAGGGTGATCCAATCGTTTTCTACCGCCAGGTAAGCCAAGCCCAGGATAAACAGGATCAAGGCCAATATCCCAATTTTACGCAAAGTTTTACAGCTCCTTCAACAAGTTTGACATGATATTACCCTGCTATTGTATCCCAAAATGTCCGGCATCACAAGTTTGCAACCCTGTATATTTTGCGGGAGTCAAGTAAATTTGGGTTAATAATCGATTTGCATAAGCTATAGTAGCACAGACCGGGAAAAGCGGCCAGCGCAAAGCCCGGCAACCATAGGCGCCCCGGTTTGAGAGAAAAAAAACAGGCTAGCTTTTCTTGAAACAGGGAAAAGTAATGTTGAAAACGGTGCCCTTACCCAATTCGCTGGCAACGCTGATCTTGCCGCCCTGCAGTTGCACCAGTTTTTTTACAATGACCAGTCCCAGGCCGCTTCCTTTTTCTTGCCCCTGCCTGGAAAAGTTTTTTACCCGGTAAAAGCCTTCCCTTTCCCCGAATAACTTCACCAGTTCAAGCACGTTTTGATCATCGTCAACAACCAGCACTTTGCCTGAATAGGGCATCATTACCTCCATTAGTTTACATAATATTAATATACACCAAATTCTATCCAGCAGCAAGAAAAAGCTGAGGCGAGACAATCGCTCAGCTTTAATCGTTCTCTATTCCCTTTTAAACACCGGGTTTATGATTGATTTAGCGTATAGTGGTACTTTTTTCCGTCGGAGAGCCTTACTAGCACTGCTTCGTCATATACCATTTTATCGGCCTCGTCAATTGTAACACAGCTTGCATCTTCAGCCAGTTCCTCCAGCAACAACGTTACCAGCAAGCGGATCTTTTGACTTTTGTTCATAAGCTCTTCCCTCCCGTTGAGAGCAATTATAAAGCATGGTTATGAAGCCAATTTTACGGTTTATTTAACATTTATTGCAGAATTGTTAACAAATGTTACAGCGCAGCATCCAGGGCAAGAAACACTTGTACCTCTGACGCTTAAGTGCGGAGCGACTGTGAACGAGTGGCAGAAGGCGGCACGATATAGCGCCGGGCGCATATAATAGTGTATTAAACAATCAACCGCCTTTTCAACCATGCCCGCGCCTGGTGTTGAAGGGGCTTGCTGATTATCGTAAAAATGTAAAGAAAGGAATGCCGGAGTGTCTCTGGAAAAAATATGGCTGGATAACTACAGGTTTGGCCGCCATGAGCTGGCGCACAGCCTGGAGCCTTACCCTGAACTGCCGCTGGATACAATCCTGGACCAGGCGGCTTTACGCAATCCCGCCTCCATCGCCATTGATTACTGCGGGTGCGAGCTCTCTTATGGGCAGCTTAAAGACTTAAGCGAGCGCCTCGCCGCCGCCCTCTCCGCCCTCGGGGTAAAAAAAGGAGACCGGGTGGTCAACATCCTTCCCAACTGCCCGCAATATATCATTTCGGCCTTTGCCATCCTCAAGGCCGGGGCGGTCCATGTCCCATGCAGCATCCTCCATCCAGAGAGAGAGCTGCAGGAGGAAATCAGCGCCTGCGGCGCGCAAACGGTGATCTGCCCGGCCGATCATTTTGAACGCCTGCGCCCCATGTTTGGCGCCGCCGGGGTTAAAAACGTAATCATCACTGCGCGCCAGGATTACGGTGCGGCGGCGCCGGAAAACCCGCCGCAGCTTCACGGTGCCATGCGCTTTACGGAGCTCATCGCCGGGCACGAACCCCGGCTGCCGGCCGTAAAAATCGATCCGAAAAAAGACCTGGCCTACCTCGCCTTTACCGGCGGGGCCACAGGCCGGCCCAA
>JAAYGO010000247.1 GCA_012727685.1 Bacillota bacterium
AGAAAAGGTTGCCCGGCAAGGAGCATCTTAACAACGTTCCACTGTTTTACGCTAAAAGCAGCTTTGCTCGTATGGTAATCAAGGGTTTAAATGAGTTAAAAGTAATTTGAGCTGGATGTGGGGTTCTAAAAAACCTACAATGGGTTGACACTATCGTCTGGGATGTGCAGCTTGACAACGCGGCGGCCATTGAAAATATGCTGATCATGATTTCAGCTCTGGGTTTAGGGGCGACCTGGGTGATCGCACCCTGCACCGATATCCGTGACGAGCTGGAGGTGGATGAGCTCCTGGGAATGCCCAAGGATTACAAGCTGATCAGCATTATCCCCATCGGCCATATGGAACGGCTGCCGCGCCCGCGGCCACGGCTCGAATTGAAAGAGATCACCTTTGAAAATCAATTCGGCAATCCCTATTTTAAAGAGTAAGGAGATGTGGCTGAAGTGAAAAACGACGACTATTTGAACAGCATTATCAAGGATTTGACCGAAGTCTTATGGGAAGAGCACGGGACAGGGGCCAGGTACCGGACGCCCCTGGTGGGGGTTGATTATTTTCAAAAAAAATACGGCAGCCAGTTAAAGAAATCAAACTGGCTGGAGACCCTGGATGCTGTGCTGGGCGCGCTCAAGGAGGAAGGCCTGATCGACGGGGCCAGCTATGAGCGGGAGGACTTCATCTTAACCATCAATTTTCGCTCATGCCTCCACCGCCCAATGGAAAAACAGCTCATTGATAACGGGGTGAATATTATCAACTGCCCGTGCGCCAATGTGGTCATGCACTTTGTCGACCAGTTGGTAGGCAAATACAGTGAACTGGTAAAGGTTGATTTTAACGAAGACGGTTGTGTCGCCACGATCTGCGTGATGGGCAACATATCAGCGTAAGGGGAGCGCCAGGCTTATGGTAAAATTAAACAAAATCAGGTCTTTAAGCGAAGCAGTTGCGTCAGTCCGGGACGGGTCGCACCTGTTTCTCAGCGGCTTTGCCATCTCCCGCAATGCTATTGCCGTAGCCCACGAGCTAATCCGGCAGAATAAAAGGGAGCTGACCCTATCCCAGTGTATCGGGGCCATGGATGCCGACCTTTTGGTGGGCGCCGGGGCGGTGAAGCGCTACATTTACGGCGGCGGCTCGCTGGACCGGTTCGGCCCCTTATGGAATATCAACCGGGCCATTGAGCAGGGTGCCATCGAGGTCGACGAATTCAGCGGTCTCTCCATGGCCTTGCGCTTTTTAGGGGGTTCGCTCGGCCTGCCCTGCATCCCGATCCAGTCTCTTTTGGGATCGGATATCCTGAAAAATTTGCTGAACAAGGAAGTGCCGGAGGTAAAGGTTACTGAATGCCCGTTTACCGGGGAAAAAATGGTGCTGTTGAAAACGCTGCAGCCGGATGTGGCATTCGTTCATGTCCAGAAAGCCGACTGCACGGGAAACGCCATCATTCAAGGACCGCGCTGGGATGAAGACGCCGCCAAGGCCGCCGACCAGATCGTGATTGTGGCCGATGAGATTATTCCCACGGAGCTGACGCCTTTTCTCGTCGAAGAGGTGCGCATCCCGGCCGGCCGGGTCTCCATGGTGGTTCACCAGCCCTACGGGGCCCATCCCACTTCCCTCTACGGGGTGTACGATTATGATCGCGAGCACCTGACCGAGTATGCCTCCATGGCCCGGACGCCGGATGGCATGCAGGAGTACCTGGATCGCTATGTCCGGGGTGTGAAGGATTTCTCCGCATACCTGGAAGCGGTGGGCGGTTTAGAGAAGATGATCAGGATCAAGGCGGATGCCTTGAAAAAATATTGAACATTGGGGGTGCCGATTATGCCGGAAGCAAACTATTCCAAGGGTGAAATCATGGCTGCCGCCGGGGCCCGGGAGATCAAGGACGGCCAGAACATTGTGGTGGGGCTCGGACTGCCCCAGGTTGCCGCACTTTTAGCCAAGAACACTCATGCCCCCAATATTAGCATGATTAACGAGCAGGGGGTGGTCGGTTTTTCCCCGGTCGATCCCGCGGTGGGGATGGCCGATCCGCGGATGTGGTACAAGGCCACCTACTTCAACTCCTTTATCGGCACGCTGGGCAGCTTCCTGCACCGCGGCAAGGTCGATATCGGTTTCTTAGGGGCGCTGGAGGTGGATCAGTTTGGCAACATGAACTCTACCATGGTCGGCGGGCCGGGGAATACGATCCGCCACTTTACCGGGAGCGGGGGCGCCAATGATATTGCCTCCCTGGCTAAAAACATCATGATCATCATGCGCCACGAGAAGCGCAAGCTCCGGGCGGCGGTGCAATATATCACCTCCCCCGGTTACCTGGGCGAAGGCAATTTGCGGCAGAGCACCGGCTTGAAAGGAGGCGGGCCGTGGCGGGTGATCACCGACAAGGCGGTGCTCGGTTTTGACCGGGCGCGCGGCAGGATGAAGCTGCTTTCCATCCATCCGGGCGTGGAACTTGACGATGTCCTGGAGAATACCGGTTTTGAACTGCTGCGCGACGAACAGCTCCCCGCGACCGTTCCTCCAACCGCTGAAGAGCTAAAGCTGCTGCGCGAAGTGATCGACCCCACCGGCATGTATATATAGTGAGTCAAGGGGACGGTGACTTTGCCTCATTCCTGGCCGGCTCCGAGCCAAGGGGACGGTGCCTTTTACTCATTACTGGCAGGCTCGAGGGGTTTTACAGGAAAACATTTTTTTGACAGGGTAACTGTGCACTTAATATAATGGAGATGATCTTAACAGATATTTAGTTGCAAAGCTGAGCAGGCGGTGAACCTTACCCAAAAGGTTCATGCGGCCGGGCCTGGGCGGCAGCAGATGAATTAACAGCGGCACATCTGTGGGACAGCGAGATTCCACAGATGTTTTTTTATTCTAGCGGAGGGGTTGTTTTGATCAGATTGATTATCCGACAGTGTATCAGGAACTACCGGGATACAGCCGACCCGGCGGTGCGGGAAGCTTACGGTCTCCTCTCCGGGGTGCTGGGTATCGCCTGCAACCTGGTCCTGTTTCTAGCCAAACTGGCTGCGGGGCTGTTTATGGGCAGCATTGCCGTCATCTCCGATGCCTTCAATAATCTCAGTGACCTGGGGTCATCGCTGGTGGCCATTTTCGGGGCTAAACTGAGCAGCCGCCCTCCGGACGAGGATCATCCGCACGGCCATGGAAGATTTGAATACGTTGCCTCCCTGGCCGTCTCTTTCATCATTTTTGGCGCCGGGTTGCAACTGCTGCGCGCGGCGGTGGAGAAGATCATAACTCCCCAGGCGATTGTTTTTAGCATGCCGGCATTGGCCGTCTTGCTTGTTTCCATGATCATTAAGTTATGGATGTATTCCTATAACCGGTATATCGGCAAAACCATCAATTCAGGCGTGAACAGGGCGGTGGCCAGGGACAGCCTGAACGATGTTTTTGCCACCGGTGCAGTAATCGCGGGGACCATGCTGAGCCGGTATGTTGACTGGCCCGTCGACGGGTTGCTAGGCCTTGCCATTTCGCTGCTCATCATCTATACAGGTTTCGGCATTGCCCGGGATTCAGTAAACCTCCTGTTGGGCTGCTCGCCGGACCCGCAACTGGTTGAGGAAATCCGCGCCTTTGTGCTGAAGGGTAAAAACATCCTGGGGGTTCATGACCTGGTAGTCCACGATTACGGGCCGGGAAGGGTCACCGCCTCAATCCACGCCGAGGTCTCAGATGACCTGGACATCGTCGATATTCATGCGGAGATCGATGCCATCGAGCAGCAAATCAAAAACCAGCTTGGTATCGATATGGTCATCCACCTGGACCCCGTAAGTGAGTCAAAGTCACCGTCCCCTTGACTCACGCAGGAAATGCCGCTTTGAGAAACGAAATCTAAAAAAGGAAATCATATCTGTAGTAATTTCTCAAGGCAGGGACGTAGCAATGAGGCATTTTATTGGCATTGATGCCGGCTCCATCGCGGCCGGGGCGGTTTTAATTGATGAACAGGGCAAGGTTCTGGAGAGCGGCTACAGCTTTCACCACGGCAAGCCGCTGCAAACCCTCGAAAAAATTATCGCTTCATTTAATCTCGAAAAGCTCGCCGGCGCGGGGCGGACCTCATCCACCCCCGAGCTAGTGCCGGGCGCCGTTAAATCCGACAGCACCGTTTCCTTCGTCAGGGGCGCCCTGGCCTTCCATCCCGGGATGCGTACCCTGCTGATTGCCGGCGGCGAAAAATCGAGCCTCGTGCAGCTCGACCAAAACGGGGCCTGCCGGAACTATAAGGCCAACAGCTCCTGCGCCGCGGGGACCGGGAGCTTTCTCGATCAGCAGGCCAGGCGGCTCAGCTTGAACGGCATTGAAGAGTTCTGCTCCATAGCGCTGCAAAACCGGGGAGATATCCCGGCCATTGCCTCGCGCTGCGCCGTTTTCGCCAAGACCGACCTGATCCACGCGCAGCACGAAGGCTATTCCCTCGCCCAGATCTGCGATGCCCTGGCCCTAGGCCTGGCGCGAAATATTTCCGATACCCTTTTTAACAACGTGACGCCGGAACCGCCCCTGGTTTTCGCCGGGGGAGTATCGCGCAACGGGGCGGTGATCAAGCACCTGCAGTCTATTCTCGGCTTAGAAATAGAGACGGGTCCGCTGGCGCATCTTTACGGAGCCCTGGGGAGTGCCCTGCTCGCCCTCGAGCATGCACAAGGGTTTGTACAAGGGCATGCGCAAGGGGCTGCGCAAGGAGATGCCGGCCTTGACGCGAAGGCGGCTGCCGGCCTTGGCTTTGCTGCGAAGGAGGCTGCCGGGGAGGCCGTCGGGGGTTTTCGCCTGAACCTGGTTGAGCCACCAAAGGCCGCGCGGCGCTACAGTTTTCCGCCCCTTGAACTTCGCCTCAGCGAATACCCTGACTTTGATGCGGCACAAAGTTACGAGTATCAACCCCGCTATTCAAACTGCGTGCCGGTGGAAGTTGACATCTACGAGGTCCTGCAACGGCAGAGGCGCTACCAGATCACGCTGGGCATCGATATAGGCTCCACCAGCACCAAGGCCGTGCTTCTGGACACGGAAAGCCGCAAGGTGCTCGCTGGCTTTTACACGCGCACCTCCGGAAAGCCCATCGCCGCCGTCAAGGGAATCTTCGAGGCGGTGGAAGAGGCCGCCGCCGGCAGCGGCGCCCTGTTTGAATTTTCCGGCGCGGCGACCACCGGTTCCGGCCGCAAGTTTATCGGCAAGGTGATCGGCGCCGACCTGGTGCTCGACGAGATCTCTGCCCACGCCCGCGCCGCCTATGAGATTGAGCCGTCCGTGGATACAATCATCGAGATCGGGGGGCAGGATTCCAAGTTTACCACGCTGCAAAACGGACAGGTTACCTTTTCCCTTATGAATAACGTTTGCGCCGCCGGGACCGGTAGCTTCATCGAGGAACAGGCGGCCCGGCTCGGCTGTTCACTGCAGGACTACCCGGCCATGGCGGAGGGAATCCCTTCGCCCCTGGCCAGCGACCGCTGTACCGTGTTCATGGAGCGCGACATCAATTACCTGCTGAGCGAAGGCTATTCGGTGCGGGAGGTGCTGGCCGCGGTTCTGCATGCAGTCCGCGACAATTACCTGTGGAAGGTGGCAGCCGGGAAAAAGATCGGGTCGAAAATCTTGTTTCAGGGGGCCACGGCCAAGAACAGGGCGCTGGTTGCCGCCTTCGAACAGAAATTGGGCAAGCCGATCACGGTCTCGAAATACTGCCACCTGACCGGCGCTTACGGCGCCGCCCTCAGCCTGCTGGAAAGCGGCATCGCCGCCACCAGCTTTAGGGGAACCGGTTTATGCCGGAAAGAGATCCCCGTGACCGCCGAGATCTGCACCC
>JAAYGO010000297.1 GCA_012727685.1 Bacillota bacterium
GATGCGTAGCCTGGTAAAATCAGCTTAGCGCAAGGGTTGCATTAATACTACCAGTGATGGGAGTGGTGTCTCTAAAAATTAAGTTTTTGGTTATTTTTGTTAAATCAGCCAGTCTAATGTTTGAAACACCTCCATATCTGCTTGCCTTTTACAATAGGGGGTGGGGAACACACTATTTTTTTAAGGAATTTCATTACAACGCAAATGGCTCAAACAGCTTTTACCTGTCGGCACCCCTCATTTCATGTTATACTGAAATGATCGCATGGCTTAAGGGGTGCATGAATTGTTCAATCTTACCAACCGCGATATTGCCAGGCGCTGCAGCAACCTTGCCATTTATTACCGGGGACTGGAATATTACCTTCACGGGGCCGTCAAAAAAATGACTTACAACGCAGCATCCGGCTATCTCGAAGCCGCGGTTCAAGGCCAGAAACTCTACACCGTGGAAATCTACTTTAACGAGAAGGGCGAAATCGTGGACGCGGAATGCGACTGCGCCGCTTATGACAACTATCCCGGTGACTGCAAGCATATCACCGCCGTGCTGCTCACTGCCGCCCGCAGCCGCGAAAAGATCAAACCGGCGGAAGAGGCCTTGGTGGAAGAGCTGCTCGAGGGGATCGGCACCGGCACCGCCGGAGACCTTGGGAAGCGAAAGCTAAGGCTCGAAACTACAATTAAGCTGCTGCTTCCCCGTTACCGCGGCGGAACAGGCCGCACCCTGGTCTCCCTTAAAGTGGGCGAAGATAAAACATACGTGGTCAAAAACATCGGCAAATTCATTGCGGCGGTGCTCCGGGAGGAAGAGCTTTATTTCGGCAAAAACTTTAGCTATCGCCCCGCTGAGCACCGTTTTTCCGTTGAAGATCTGGGGATCATCGATTTTTTCGCCCAATGGCTGGAGTTCGAGCAGAATACCGCCGGCTCCACCGTCTTCTACGAGCCCTTAAGGGGGAAGGAACTGGAGCTGAGCGGCGCCCTGCTGCGGCGGCTGCTGCTTCGGCTGAAAGGCGCTACCTTTAACCTGCAGCTCAACGAACGCTTCTACCCGCAAATTGCCATTACCGAGTCCGCACCTCCCGTCAGCTTTACCCTTGACGGCAGCGCCAGGGAGCTGCTCCTGTCGATGGAAGCAGAGGGCGTGCTCATCCCGCTCACCGCGGAATGGGATTTCATCTTTTGCCAGGACCGGATCTACCAGCTCACCGGGAGCGGTGCGGCAGCCCTGAGACCTCTGCTCCTTGTCTTTAGCCAAAAAGACGGCGCCCCCTTGCGCATTGACCGCGCCCAGATGCAGCGCTTTCTCTCCGAGGCCCTCCCATCAATCGAGACAGCGGCCGCCCTGGCAATTGCCCCCTCGCTGCAGGAGCGCCTTCACCGCCCGCCCCTGGAGGTCAAGGTTTTCCTCGATTACGAAGACGGAGCCATTGCCGCCCGCCTCGATTTCAGCTACGGCGGGATCGCCGTGAACCCCTTTACCGCCGAATCGCCACCTGATGCCGGTGGGCGGATCCTGATGCGCGACACGGCGCGCGAGCTGGAGCTGCTGCGCCTTTTTGAACAGGCTGAATTTAAGGTGCGCGGCCCCTTGCTCTACCTGGAGGAGGATGAAGCGATCTGGCGCTTTATCCATGAAATCCTGACCGAGCTGCAAAGCCGCGCCGCCGTTTATTACAGCGACCGCTTTAAAAAGGCGGGGGTGCGCCGCTCACCCCGCTTCACCGGCCGGGTTGGCCTCGATCAAAGTCTCAACCTGCTCGAGCTGAACCTGGAGCTGGAAGGGATCGAGCCGGAAGAGCTGGAGCAGATCTGGCTTTCGCTCCGGGAAAAACGCAAATACCACCGCCTGCGCGACGGCGCCATCCTCCCCCTGGAAGGGGAAGGCGTGGCGCAGCTTGCCCGCGTGGCCGACGCCCTCGACCTGAAACCGGCTGATCTGCGCCAAAAAGCGGTTCGCCTGCCGGCGGCGCAGGCCCTATTCCTGGAGCAGTTCATCCACGACCGGGGCCTGACCGGGATCCGGCTCGACGAGGCGGTTACCGCGCTGGTGCGCCTGATCCGCAGCCCTAACGAGGCCGGCCACACCCCGCCGCCCTCTTTGCAGGGCATCCTGCGCGATTACCAGAAGACCGGCTTTCGCTGGCTGAAATCGCTGGCGCAGGCCGGGTTCGGCGGCATTTTGGCCGACGACATGGGCCTGGGCAAAACTCTGCAGGCCATCGCCCTCATCCTCTCCGAGCGGGAAGAAAACCCCGGCGCCCCCCTCCCCCCGGCACTGGTGGTGGCGCCTGCCTCCTTGATTTTTAACTGGGAAGCGGAAATCAAGAGGTTCGCCCCCTCTTTGAAGGTGCTGGTTGCGGCGGGCTCAAAGGAAGAGCGATTGGCGCTGCTTTCCCGTCTAAATGGGGTGGACGTGGTCATCACCTCCTACCCCCTGCTGCGCCGGGACAGCGCCGCCTACGCTGCGCTCAACTTTAGCTGCTGCTTTTTCGACGAGGCCCAAAATATTAAAAACCCCCACTCGCAGACGGCGCAGTGCGCGCGCAGGCTGAAGGCGGCGCGCCGCTTCGCGCTCACCGGCACCCCCATCGAGAATTCGCTCACCGAGCTGTGGTCCATTTTCCAGTGCATCATGC
>JAAYGO010000220.1 GCA_012727685.1 Bacillota bacterium
AACGAACTACGTCCATGAGGAACCTCTGCCTCCTTCGGGGGGTATTCATTCTTAGGCGAATGTGAGGTTCCTCTTCTATTCCTATATGGAAATATCCTCCATAAACCTACGATAATTTTACACTAACCCTTCTTTTAAAGCAAAAAAATAATCCGGGTTGCAATCTGATCATCCTCGATGCCAACCTGGAGCTGCACACGATCTTTAACGAGATCCAGGACATTTTTGCCTTCTACCAGGAGTGGGACGACGAGCTGCAGGATTCGCTGATCCGGGCCAAGGGGATCCAGCATATTACCGATATCAGTTTTAAGGTCTTCGAAAATCCCATGTATGTCATTGACCCCTCTTTTCGCACCCTTTCCTACACCAAGGAAGTAAGTTGCGACGCCATCGATGCCCTGTGGAAAAGCATCGTGGTGGAAGGGCATACGGATATAGCCACCGTCAATGCCATGAAGGAAAACAATGCGCTCAGCTGGCTGAATAGCTGCTGGGAGCCGATCATTAATACCTCACCCATTTTTTCCAGCCCAAGGATCAATGCCAATATCATGAAAGGCCCGGAGAAAATCGGCACCTTAATCATCATTGAAGCATTTACCAAATTAGAAAAAGCCCACTTGCATATGGCCAAACACCTGGTAAATGTTATTTTTCTGGCCATGCAGAAAGAACAGGTTTACCGGGATACCCTGTTTGCGGATCTCTTAAAAGGCAAGAATATTAAGAAAAAACTTATCGAACATCAGTTGCGGCTTTTAGGCTGGTCCATTGATGACCATTATTTTGTGGTGAAAGTAAAAGTGGATGAGCACGACCTTTTAAATAACACTTTGGAATACACTGCTCAGCAACTGGAAAGTTGCTGCGAGGAAAGCCGTTCTCGCTCCATCATCTTTCGCAAAGATATCGTCCTGATCATTAATACTGGAAAATTGACAGAGATAAACCAGGATTGTCTTTCCCGGCTGGAACTTTTTTTGGCAAAAAGCAAACTGACTGCAGGGATAAGCGCATGCTGCAATGATATTTTAGAGATCAGGGATTACTATCTACAGGCCTCGGTTACCCTTGAACTGGGTGCCATTTTTCAACAAACCGCCTCTCTTTTAAAATATGATAATTATGTTTTATATCACCTGATTCACAATGCCGCGCAAACCATGGACCTGTACAAGCTTTGCCACCCTGCCGTGATCCGGCTGCTCAACTATGATCAAGAAAACGGCAGCAACTATTATCAGACCCTGCGGGTCTACATGAACAATGATAAAAACCTGGTTGAATCAGCCAAGGCGCTCTTTATCCACCGTAACACTCTTGTTTACCGCATCAACAAGATCATGGAGATTATTAATCTCGATCTAAACAACGAAAATATAAAGAGCCACCTGCTGATTTCGTTTGTCATGATTGACTATTTGAAAAAAAATCAAAAAAAAGCCCCTGCAGTCCACGGTATCATATCACCTGTTTGATTCATCAGCAGGGTGCTGATAAGCTCCCTCCTGCCATGCGAAGCCATAATCCCTAGTTACAGCCATGTGTTGAAAGATACTTTCTTGAGCATGCAGGTAACAACGCGGACAACAGCAATACGATAGAGAACACTAATACCGAGCCTCCAAGCCACATAGCCAGAACCGGAAAAACCGAAGTTATAAATAAATACTTCTGGAAAAGGCACCAGATCAAAATTCCGAGCAGAATAACTGCCGTCCCAGCTTGAAGCACTCTAAACACAGCTCTTTTTTGCCGGTGGAAGCCAACAATCAGCCTCAATATCATGAGCAAACTTGCAGAGATCAGCATGCCGATGACCGCACAGAGCCCATAATGCCCCCAGATAATCCTTCCCATGCCGACGGACGGAAATGCCCGCCACTGCGCCCAATCACTGAGCACATAGGCGATGAGCGGCCAGCTTCTCTGGCTGTTGGTGAGAATCACGATGGCATCGCCTGTTTCCGGCACGACCTGGAAATGTGTCATGATGCCGTTGCCCTGACCGCCATGGGAAACGCTGCTCAAACCGTTCGGCAGCTTCTCAATATAATGACCTAGACCATATGCCTCAAATACTAATGTGCAGCACGGACATTCCACTCCATCCGTCTAGGCCTTGACCAGGCGAACGACATCATGAAAATAATGAATACGATGGTCACGGACAGTGGAACAAGCAAAGATGGAGCAGTGTCATAAATCCGGCGGGAATCGGCCTTTTCATACTCCCGCTCATTAAAAACGGCAATCGGCAGACAGCGAAAATTCACTGTCTGCCGATATAAAAGACTATAACAAATCCTACCTATTCTCTGACCGGCCAATCTTAATGCCGGTCAATTAAATTGCTGTATAATCGACAGAGAGCGCCTTGGCTACCGCCTTGTTTACCACCTTGCCGTCAACAATATTGATCCCCTGGCTAAGCGGTGTCTTCTCCGCAATAATGCGCTCATAACCCTTATTCGCCAGCTCCAGGGCAAAGGGCAGGGTAGCGTTACTGAGGGCAAGAGTGGAGGTCCGGGGAACAGCGCCGGGGATATTGGGCACCGCATAATGCAGCACCCCGTATTTTTTGAAAATCGGGTCGCTGTGGGTGGTGGTTCGATCCATGGTTTCTATGCATCCGCCCTGATCAATGGCCACATCGATGATCACCGAACCGGGCTGCATGTTCTGGATCATTTCTTCTGTGCACAGCACCGGGGTTCTACCCCCGGGAATCAAGACTGCACCAATCACCAGGTCGGCTCTGGCTACGGCCTGGGCGACATTATAGGGGTTTGAATAAAGGGTTAACAGCCGGCCGCCGTTGGCTTCATCCAGGTAACGCAGCCTCTGCACATTCAGATCGATTACCGTGACCTTTGCTCCCATGCCCATGGCCACCCGGGCTGCATTGACACCGACAATCCCCCCGCCCAAAATTACCACTTCCGCGGGAGGCACACCGGGCACTCCACCCAGCAGCAATCCTTTACCGCCATGACACCTTTCCAGGAAATGAGCGCCGATCTGCGTGGCCATGCGGCCTGCAATTTCGCTCATAGGCGCGAGCAAGGGAAGCGAGCCATTAATCGCCACTGTTTCATAGGCAATCGCTATTACTTTTTTTTCAATAAACACGCGAGCCACTTCCGGCTGGGCAGCCAGGTGTAAGTAAGCAAAGAATATTTGCCCCTCCCGGAGCAAGTCGTATTCCTCCGGTTGAGGTTCCTTCACTTTGTAGATCATATCTGCTCGTGCATAGATCTCCGGCGCCGTGGGTACAATTTCGGCGCCAGAAGATTCGAACTCTTTATCATCAATGAGGCTGCCTTCTCCAGCCCCTGCCTCGATTAAAACCTTATGCCCGGCATTAACCAGTACTTTAACCGCTCCCGGAGTGATGGCGACGCGATTTTCATCAATTTTTCTCTCTTTGGGCACGCCAATGATCACGCTAACTTCACCTCATAAAACATTTTGCTTAATATTATCCCACAAAATCGCCGTTCTGGCTATAAAAATTTTATCCTCGGAGGAGCATGGCTGGGAGGTTCCGGTGATGGTAATTAGTGTATTGGCCAAATCAACTGAAGGTTCCTAAAGCCAGGGGAGCGCTGAAACATTCCTGTAATCTTTTGTAACCAAAAAAAAATAATCCCGTAATATGGGGGTAAAGATCCCGCCTTATAATCAAATTAACCCCCTCTTTCATATAGATTTAGAGACGCAGCCATTCCCACCGCTGCGTCTCTCCTTTATTTTATGACAGCTCCTTGCGATAGACCCGGTAGATCTTGTACAGTTCCCCTCCGGCCTTTCTGGCGTCAAGGTTCATCTGCGTGTTGAATTCGTGAATGGTCGATCCCTCCCCAAAGGTATAGCCCCGGCGGGAAGCGTTGACCATGGTATAGTAATAAAGGGCGGCAGCCACGCCCTTTTTCCGCCAGGGTGGGGTCACGAAAAGGACAAACAGGCGCACCCCGCGAATCGTTTTCCGGTAAAGCAGGAACTTAATGAAGCCAAAGGGGAAGAGGCGGCCGTTAAGTAGAGGAAGAACCTGGTTGTAATCGGGCAGGGCCACCGAAAGCCCCGCCGGTTCACCGTCCGGCCCTTCAACAATAAGGACCAGGTCCGGCACGGCCAGTTGCTTCAGCTTATCGGCCTCGGCTTCCACCTCTTCCATGCTGGGCGGAATCATATCAGGCCAATCCGGCATAGACTGCTCGACGATCTTTTTGATCACCAGTATTTCCTTCTGCAAAGCCTTCAAATTGATCGGTCGCACGGTGAATCCGTAACGCTGCTGCGCCCATTCCACGCCTTTTTTCAGCCGCTCCGGGGGGCCGCCGGTCAGATCGTAATAGTAGGCATAGCGGTCAAAATCCTTTACAAAGCCAAATCGCTCTAAAAAATCAGCATAATAAGGAGGATTGTATGAGTTCAATAAAACCGGTGG
>JAAYGO010000201.1 GCA_012727685.1 Bacillota bacterium
CAACTTTCAAATAGCCTTGTCAAACAGGGATTTACTTTTATTGTCTTAGTTGTAGTTAATTTATATTTCCAGTTTTTCTCGCCCATTTCTCTACACTGCATAGTCTCAATAGTCAGAAGATACCTCAATTGGGGGATGGATCTAAACAGCGTGAAGTTTATAGTTTGTATAGACAACATTTCTCAAGGAGGCCAGTTTAAGGTGAAGAAAAAATACACCCACCTGGTAAAGCCCTTTCTCGTTCAAAACCCGCCGGCCGGCTTATACCCGGAGCCGCGGATGTGGATGGAAGGCAAGGATCTGGAAGGGTTTAACGCCCATTTTTCGTACGGGTTTATTAAAGAACCATGTGTCTGCCATCCCCAGGAGGGAGCTTTGCTCCATCCTTATGACGAGTGCCTGGTATTTGCGGGTACGAAACACACCGATATTTTTTATCTGGGAGCGGAGATCGCCGTCGAACTCGGTGAAGAGCGGGAAGAGCATGTCATCACGGAGCCTTCGGTAGTCATCATCCCCAAAGGCCTGCCGCACGGCCCGGTAACGATCCGGAAAGTGGACCGCCCCATTGTGCATTACAGCGTCGGCCTTGCGCCCGATTACAAGGCTGAAGCACTCCCCAAAGATTCACTGCCTCCCAAATCGGCCGGAACCAGGTATAAGCATCTC
This sequence comes from Bacillota bacterium, assembly GCA_012727685.1. Lineage (GTDB taxonomy): Bacteria > Bacillota > Dethiobacteria > DTU022 > DTU022 > JAAYGO01. The sequence goes on from JAAYGO010000201.1 coordinate 670, forward strand.
ATTAAAAAGTTGGGCATCCTGGAAGATCTCTTCATCACCGACCAAGATGGCAAGAGGGTCCAGAAGAAAATGGGACCCGGCAATGCCGATCAGATCGCCTGGCTGTTTGGCAAAGACCTTGAAGGGCTGGAGGTCAACTTTAGCTGGGGATTTTACACCCAGTGCGGCAAATGGCACCGGGACGGCGAAGCCCATACCCACCCGGAAGAAGAAATTCTGGTTTTTGCCGGCCTGGATCCCGATAATCTAAAATATCTTGGCTCGGAAATAGAGATCGCTCTCGGCTACGAATATGAAAGACATGTTTTCAATACTCCCACCGTCGTGATCTGTCCCCAGGGTTTTCCCCACAATCCCGTGGTCACCAGGTGGGTCGATGCGCCCTACAGCTTTATCGTCTGCTGCCTGAGCGGCGAACACGATTCGCCCTGGGTTGAGGTTCCCGAGGAATAATCTTTAGGGTAGCTGCTACCTAAAATAAAAAACACCGGGAGGTAAAAAAAATGGGCAAGTCACAGTATGAAGAGTATATCCGGAGGGACTTCCAGCTCAAAGATCATCCCCACCTCGATGATGTTGAATTTCCTGTCCTGGCCATGAAGACGCTGGAAGATTACGGCAACCACGGCTGCGCCCTGAGCTGGTGGCCGATCAGCAAACCGTTCTACATGGTCACAGACACCCACGCGCACGATTTTGACCAGTATCTCATGTTCGTGGGCGGAGACCTGACCAACATGACTGACCTGGGAGGTGAAGTGGAGCTGACAATCGGCTGGCCGGGCAAGGAGCTGGAAACAATTACCTTCACAAAGGCAACCACCTTCTACATCCCGGCCGGGATGCTGCATGGGCCCTTATATTTTAAGAAAATTAACGACCCTAAAAAACCAATTCTTTTCCATGATTTCTTTTTCGCGCCCGAATATAAGAGAATTGTCAAAGATGGATAATACCAACCATTTAGAAAATACCTCAATTGAGGGATGAATCTCAATATAAATGATGTTAATGTTAAGATGAATAATTATGCGAGGAGGGACTTAAAATCATGAAAAAAGAGTATGGGCACCTGATCAAGCCGCTGCTTGTGCGGCAGCCGCCGGATGGATTATACCCGGAGCCCCGGGTCTGGATGGAAGGCAAGGACCTGGAAGGTTTTAACGCCCATTTTTCCTACGGTTTTTTTAAAGAGCCGGCCTCCTTCCACCCCGTGGAAGGAGCAGTTGTTCATCCCTATGATGAATGCCTCGTTTTTGTGGGGACCGACCACACCAACATCCGCTACCTGGGAGCCGAAATAGCCATTGAGCTCGGCGAGGAACGGGAAGAGCACATTTTCACCGATCCGACAGTGGTCATTATCCCCAAAGGATTGCCTCACGGGCCGGTAACGATCAAGCAGCTTGAAAAGCCAATTGTCCATTACAGTATTGGCCTCTCGCCGGAATACAAAGGTGAAATGATCGATCAAAAATCCCTCCCGAATAAAACATCCGGCAGCAAGTATAGTCATCTTCTGAAAAAATTTCTTTCCGATCCCGCGCCCGGAACCGACATGTACGAATTTACCCGGGATGGCGTTGTCCTGGCCTCAGAACTCGGCGTGGGCCCTGGCAACGGGGATGAAGTCGTATGGCTCTTTGGGAAAGACCTTGAAGGGCTGGATGTCAATTTTAGCTGGGGATTTTACAGCAAATGCGGAAAGTGGCATCGAGGAGGTGAAATACATACCCATCCGGAAGAGGAAATACTTGTCTATGTCGGTCTCGACCCCGACAACCTTAACTATCTAGGGGCTGAACTGGAACTGGGTATGGGAAAACATGCCGAAAGGCATGTCTTCAATACCCCGACCGTGGCGATCTGCCCCCAGGGCTTCCCCCATTTGCCGCTGATTACCAGATGGGTCGACAAGCCGTACGGATTCTTCGTCTGCTGCCTGAGCGGGGATCACGATTCGCCATGGGTGGAATTCGAAGAGGAAGAATAGGCAAAGACAAATCGCGTCAAAGGTTCTCTTTAGTAATGGTAAAATTTAATTGGAGGGAGAAAGAAAGAATGAAAAAGACTCATTTATTGTTATTGGTCTCTACCTTGATCGTCGCTTTGCTCTTTATCGGCGGATGCGGGAAGGGGGCAACGCCTTCTGAACCTTCCGGAACGGAAACGGAAGGCGGCGAAGCGGCGCCCTCTGAAGAACCGATCAAACTGATCTTTGCCACCTGGGAACAGCC
>JAAYGO010000254.1 GCA_012727685.1 Bacillota bacterium
CCGGACTGAAAGGACCAACGCAGATGGGAGCAAGGAAGTCGACTATCACGAGAACCTGGTGGGTGCTGCTTTTGTGGGCTGCCCACCCAAATTTGGAGCTGTTTTTTAAAGGCATTTGCGGAATGCCAGTGGCCAAATGGGCCGCTTTTATTCAGCCGGCAGCTCCCCTGAAGCTTTATCCTTCACTTTATCATCAAGGGCAATCGAAAGCTCTTTAAGCTGCTGCGGCGCCACCGGCGCGGGCGCGCCGGTCATCAGACAGGCCGCCCCGGCCGTTTTCGGAAATGGAATCACCTGGCGGATCGATTCATCGCCGGTCAACAAGGCGACGAGCCGGTCCAGCCCCAGGGCAATCCCGCCGTGGGGCGGGGCACCGTATTGAAAGGCCTCCAGGAGAAAGCCGAATTTATCCTGGCATTCCGCTTCGCTGAGCCCGAGCAGCTCAAATATTTTCATTTGCAGATCGCGCTGATGGATCCGGTTGCTGCCGCTCCCCAGCTCAACCCCGTTTAGTACCAGGTCATAACACTGGGCCCGCACCGCCAGGGGATCCGAGTCCAGAAGAGGGATATCCTCTTCACGGGGTGCAGTAAACGGGTGGTGCTGGGCCACGTAACGCTGCTCCTCAGGGTCGTATTCCAAGAGGGGGAAATCGGTTACCCATAAAAAGCGAGGCTGGTCGGGCAGATCCCGGGGCGCTAGGTGCAGGCGCAGTTGACCGAGGATGCGGCAGGCCTGCTCCCGCTGATCGGCGGCAAAAAGCACTAGATCGCCGCTTTCAGCCTGCAGCCTTTGCCCCAGCCGCTCCAGCAGGGCCTCGCTGAAGAATTTGGCGATGGGGGAGCGCCAGCCTCCATCCTCGCGGATCATCCAGGCCAGGCCTTTCGCACCCCACCCGGCCGCAAGCACCGCCAGTTCATCGATCTCTTTACGGCTCATCCTGCCGCCGCCGGGCACGCGGATCGCCTTCACCACCCCGCCCTCTTCTGCTGCGCCGCGGAAAATCTTGAACTCGCATTCCCGGGCCAGGTCGGTGCAGTCTAGCAGCTCCATGCCGAAGCGGAGATCCGGCTTGTCGGAACCAAAGCGCTCCATCGCCTCGTGGTAGGGCATGCGCGGAAACGGAGTCTGCAGGGCGATCCCCTTCACTTCGCGCCACAGCAGCGCCATCAACCCTTCCATGAGGGCAAACAGGTTTTCCATGCCGAAAAAGGAGGCTTCGAGATCAATCTGGGTAAACTCGGGCTGCCGGTCCGCCCGCAGGTCTTCATCCCTGAAACAACGGGCAATCTGAAAATAGCGCTCCACCCCTGAAACCATGAGCAACTGCTTAAAAAGCTGCGGCGACTGGGGCAGGGCATAAAAGGAACCGGGGTGCACGCGGCTCGGCACGAGGTAGTCCCGGGCCCCTTCCGGCGTGCTGCGGGTGAGCATCGGGGTTTCGATCTCCAGGAAACCGTGCGCATCGAGATAGTCGCGCACCAGCTTGGTTGCCCGGTGGCGGAACGCCAGGCGGCGATACATCTCCGGCCGGCGCAAATCGAGATAGCGGTATTGCAGCCGCAAATTCTCATCAACATTCAGATTATCTTCAATGTAAAATAGAGGAGTCCGGGAAGGGTTTAACAGCTCCATGGCCGTGACCTGCACCTCGATCTCACCGGTCTCGAGGGCGGGATTGACGTTGGCGGGCGTTCTTTCCACCACTTCCCCTTCGACCTTGATCACATATTCGCTGCGCAACTTTTCAGCCCGGGCAAAAAGGGCGCTGTCCGCGCTGCTGTCAAAGACCAGTTGCACGAGCCCGCTCCGGTCGCGCAGATCGATGAAGATCAGCCCGCCGTGATCGCGGCGGCGCTGGACCCAGCCGGAAAGGACGGCGGTGCAGCCTGCGTCGGAGCGGCGCAAGGTGCCGCATCCTGCGGTCCGGTAAAGGGGCACTTCGGCAATGGGCAGCGGTTTCCGCTCCGGATCCCCGGCGGCGCGCTCTTCCAACCCCAACTTTTTCCATAAGCTCTCACGCGGAATCGATTCCTGGCTGCCGGCGGTCATATCCCGGATCGATGCGAGACCCTCTTCCAGCTCCCGCTCGCCGATGATCAGCACTTTGGCAAAATTTTTCCGCCCGGCAAATTTCAACTGCCCTTTTAAGCCGCGATTGAGCAGCTCCACCTCGGCGGGGATGCCGCGCCGGCGCAGTTCCGCCGCCAAGCGGCAGCTCTCGCCAGCCAGGCCTGTCCCTGCGGCAGCCACAAAGACGGGCGCCGTTTCAGGCTGCTGCTCTCTCCCCGCTCCGGCCGCCAGCAGCAGCCGCTCCACGCCAAAGGCCACTCCGACGCCCGGCGTCGGCGGTCCGCCGCATTGCTCCACCAGGCCATCGTAGCGGCCACCGCCGCCCAGGGAGCTCTGCGTCCCGGCGCGGCCGGAGATGAATTCAAAAGTGGTCCGCGTATAATAGTCGAGGCCGCGGACCAGCCGCAGGTTCAGCCGGTAGGGAATGGAGAGCTGTTGTAGAAGCTCTTTTACCTCTTCGAAATGGGCGGCGCAATCGGCGCAGAGATGATCGGTGATGGCCGGCGCCTTCTCCATCAGGGCGCGGCAGTGCTCATCCTTGCAGTCGAGGGCCCTGAGCGGATTTTCAGCAAAGCGGCGGCTGCAGTCTTTACAAAGCTCGCCGGCCAGGGGACGCAAAAAGGCGAGCAGCTCTTCCCTGAAGCCTGGCCGGCACTTTGGGCAGCCGACGCTGTTCAACTCGAGGGTTAAATCATCGATCTGCAGCGATTGCAAGAATTGATAGGATAGATCGATTATTTCTACATCGGCAATGGGCTGGGGTGAGCCGAACAGTTCCAGCCCGAACTGGTGGAACTGCCGGTAGCGTCCGGTTTGGGGCCGGTCATAGCGAAACATGGGCCCCATGTAAAATAATTTAACCGGCTGGGGGCTGTCTTTCAGGTTGTGCTCCAGGTATGCCCGGGCTACTGCAGCCGTTCCTTCCGGGCGAAGCGTCAGGCTGCGGCCGCTGCGGTCCGCAAATGTATACATCTCCTTGGAAACAATATCGCTGTTTTCCCCCACATTCCTGGCAAAAAGCTCTGTATACTCAAAGATGGGGGTGCGGATCTCCTCGTATCCATAAAGCCGGCAATAATGTCTAAGCTGTTCCTCCAGCTGCCGCCATCTTTCCACCTCACCCGGCAGGATATCCTTGGTCCCGCGTGGCGCCTTGTAGTCCATCGGTCTTCCTCCTTCCCGAAAAACATTCTCATTCTATCCAATCCCTGCCGTTCTGTCAATGAAGGCGAGTCTTTAGCTATGATTCGTATTCGCGGCGCAGCTTCTGCA
>JAAYGO010000274.1 GCA_012727685.1 Bacillota bacterium
ACACCGCTAGCTGCCGCCTGGGCTACCGCCGGGCCAACCGTATCGGGCACATCGTAAAATTTCAGATCGAGAAAGACTTTCTTCCCCTGCTCCAGCAGCCACCGCACCATGTTTTGACCGTCAATCAAATAAAGGAGCATCCCGACCTTAAAAAAATCGACCACACCGTCCAGCAGCTCCACCATGCGCCGCGCCTCCGCCGCCTCTGGCAGGTCAAGGGCGCAGATGATGCGTTCATTTGGTTTCAAAAGAATCCCTCCTAAGTGGCAAGGTGCCAGGCCTTGTCCGCGAGGTGCCGGGCCTTGGCAATGTAACTTTAGTAAAACTATGCCACATAGTCAAGGCCCGGCACTTCCCTGACCTTCGCGCGCCGCAGCCGGATGGCATTGGAAACTACGGTAATGGAACTGGAGGCCATGGCGATTTCGGCCATCACCGGGTGCAGCAGCCCCAGCACGGCCACGGGCACGGCTACCAGGTTGTAAAAGAAGGCCCAGAAAAGATTCTGGCGGATTTTGCGGAAAGTGGCCCGGGAAACGTTCAGGGCGGTGATCACGGCGCTGAGATCACCCTTAACCAGGGTGATATCCGACGATTCGATGGCAATATCGGTCCCGCTCCCCAGGGCGATGCCCACGTCTGCCTGGGTCAAAGCGGGGGCGTCGTTGATGCCGTCACCGACCATGATCACCCGCTCTCCTCCCTCCTGCAGGCGCTTTATTTCCGCAGCCTTGTCCCCGGGCAGCACCTCGGCGAGCACCCGGTCAATCCCTGCCGCCTCGGCGATGGCTGCCGCGGTGGCAGGGTTGTCTCCGGTGAGCATCACCGTCCGGTAGCCGCGCCGCCGCAGCTCCTCCAGGGTCGCAGCCGCGTCTGCTTTCAGCACATCGGCAACGGCGATAACCCCGGCGGCCTTGCCATCCACGGCCACATAGACCACCGTCTTCCCCTCCCGCTCCAGGGAATCGCTCGTATCCTGCAGGCTATCAAAACTGATCCCGTTTTCGAGCATCAGACGCCGGTTGCCCAGGAGCACCGCCCGCCCTTCGACCTGTGCCCGGGCACCCTTGCCGGGGAGCGCGGCAAAGGATTCGGCCGGGGGGAGCTCCAGGTCCGCCTCCTGTCTTGCCCGCTCAAGTACCGCCCTTGCCAGGGGGTGTTCGGAGCCTTGCTCCAGGGCGGCGGCCAGGCGCAGCAGTTCGCCCACCGGCATCCCGACGGCCGGGTAGAGGCCGGTGACCGCCGGCTCGCCCTTGGTGAGGGTTCCCGTTTTGTCAAAGACGATCGTCTTCGCCTCCAGCAAAAGCTGGATGGCGGCACCGTGACGGATTAAGACCCCGTTGGCGGCGCCGAGGCCGCTGCCGACCATCAGCGCCGTCGGCGTGGCAAGGCCCAAAGCGCAGGGACAGGCGATCACCAGGACCGCCACCACGGAAATCAGGGCCAGGTTGGCCGTGCTTAAATCCGGATTTACCCAGGGCAGGTACGGTGCCGCGGCGGTCAAGACAGCGCGCATCTGGCCCGGTAAAATCAGCCACAGCCCCAGGGTGAGCGCAGCCACCACCAGAACCGCCGGGACAAACCAGCCGGTTACCCGGTCAGCGAACTCCTGCACCGGCACCCGGGTACCCTGCGCCTCCTCCACCAGGCGGATCACCTGGGCCAGGAAGGTATCCTTGCCCACCCGGGAGGCTCTAATGCGCAGCACCCCTTCCCGGTTGATGGTAGCCCCGATCACCGCATCGCCCTTTCCCTTGGCCACCGGCATCGACTCCCCGGTAGCCATGGACTCGTCCACGCTGCTCTCCCCCTCCTCGACGATCCCGTCGGTGGGAATTTTCTCGCCGGGCCGCACGATCATCAGGTCTCCCACCTGAACTTGATCTATGGGCATCTCCCTCTCTTCGCCGTTCACGATCAGGTTGGCCGTGCGGGCTTCAAGCTGCAGCAGGCGGCGGATGGCGGCGGAGGCTTTTCCCTTGGCCCTCGCCTCGAGATAGCGGCCGGTCAGGT
>JAAYGO010000155.1 GCA_012727685.1 Bacillota bacterium
CACGTGGGCGCATTGAATACTCATGATATGAGAATCGTTGCAGGTCACAACATTCAAGCCCAATCTTAAAAACTTATGATAGGCGTCGGCGGCAATCATGGCTGAAGCGCCCACTCCCATAAAAATGATCCGGTTCGCTTGGGCGGTCGCTTCGACAAAGGCCGCCAGTTGTTTCTCCTCCAGAATATTATTTAAATCCCTAATTGAACTCTTGGTAAGATGTAATACTTTTTTCTTAACTTCTTCTATACTGTCATCGGCTTTGATCTCTTCGTAAATGGACTCAGTTGTTTCCGCTGATAATTCCTGGGCAATTTTTACCCGAAAAACTTGATAAGAGTCGAAATTTAATTTTCTTAAAAACCGCATGATCGTGGTTTCACTGGTATTACAGGCTTGGGCCAGTGTGGATAAAGACAGCATAATAACATTCTGCGCATTCTCCAATACATAATCGGCCACCACCTTCTGGGTCGGCGACAGGGTATTGTACTTGACTCTGATCAGCCCCAAAACACTCTTTTCCATGATTTATGCACCTCGATAAACTCACTTATACAACTAAACATCGTAGGGCTTAATAACCCATAAGCACATGTTCCTTCCGTTTGTTATTTATCATAACGGATTGTTAAAACAAATGCAACATGATGAAACCCGTGAAAAAGTCCCATTTAATATTTTGTTGACAAATTACCTGTCAGTATTGTATATTTAAGGTAGTAGTTTTATTTCCCTCATTGCATTGAGATCGGTAGTAATACTACTACGATAAGGGGGTACAATTCGGTGAAAAAGGTCATTAAAACGATAATCCTGGGCGACGCCATGATTCCCGGAAAACGGTTTGCCGAGGCCTGGCCGGAATATCTTAAGGAATACGGTGATGAGGTTTTAGTTGACGACTGGGAAACAGATTGGGACAGGCTGCAGTATCGAAGGCTTGAGGTGGAAAAGCACGGCCCGGAAATAGAAACCGTCCCCGACCTCATCCGGAAAAGCGGAGCAGACGCCGAAATGCTCCTGGGCCTGTTTGTCCCGGTCTCCAGCAAGTTATTGGCGGCAATGCCGAAGTTAAAAATCATCGGGGTGTGCCGCGCGGGCGTTGAAAATGTCAATGTTGACGAAGCCACAAAACGGGAGGTTTTAGTCTTCAATGTGCAAGGGAGAAACGCCCACGCGGTTTCCGATTTTACCGTCGGCGCAATGCTGGCTGAGTGCCGGAATATCGCCCGCGCGCATTATGCCATCAAGAATGGAACTTGGCGCAAAACCTTCATTAATACGGATACCATTCCGGAATTAACCGGCAGGACCGTGGGGATCATTGGTTTTGGGTACATAGGAAGACTTGTCGCGCAAAAGCTTTCCGGCTTCAACATGAACCGTTTGGTTTATGACCCCTACGTTGATGAAGAAATAGTAAAGGAAGCCGGCTGTACAAAGGTGGAGCTGGATGATCTTTTGCGGAATAGTGATTTTGTCACAATTCACGCCCGCCTTACGGAAGCAAATAGAAACATGATCGGTCCCCGGGAACTGTCCTTGATGAAACCCACCGCCTACCTGATTAATACCGGCCGGGCGGGTTTCGTTGATCAGGAAGCCCTCCTTGCCGCGCTGCGGGAAAAGAGAATTATGGGCGCGGCGCTGGATGTCTTTACCACTGAACCCCTTCCGCCGGACAGTGAATTTCTCCAGCTTGACAACGTTACCTTAACTTCCCATATTGCCGGTACCACCGCGGATGCCTTGAACAATTCACCAAAACTCCTGATGGAAGATATTGCCAGATTATTGCAGAACAAGAACCCGCGCTTTTTGGTCAATCCGGAAGTCCTCAAGACGGATAGTTTCCAAGTATGGCTTGGTAGATTCATTTAGTAATTTTAAAAAATTTTAAAAAAGGAAGGGAAATCCATGCTGGTTAATATGGGCAGTCTTTTAAGCCTGGCGCAAGAACGGAAGTATGCGGTGGGCGCCTTTAATGTCTACAGTTATGAAACGATCCGGGGGGTGCTGGATTGCGCCGAACAAATGCAAGCTCCGGTTATTCTCGCTTTTGGTGAAAGATATTTAAAGAATCTGGATTTTGAGACGGTTTATTCTATGGTACAGTCGGCCGCCCGGAACGTCACGGTCCCCTTTGCCCTGCATCTCGATCATTGCCGTGACCTAAAAAATATTTACCGGGCGATTAGAAGCGGTTTCACCTCAGTAATGTATGACGGTTCAATGCTGCCCTATGAGGAAAACAAGGCCAACACCGCGCAAGTGGTTGAGGTAGCCCATGCCAACGGGGTCTCGGTCGAAGCGGAATTGGGTTCCTTAACCGCCGGGGAATATTCCCAGGAAGGCACGGCCTCGGATCAAGAAATCTACACCGATCCCGAACAGGCGTGGGAGTTTGTGAGGGATACCAAAGTTGACGCCCTTGCTGTTTCCATTGGTACGGTACACGGATTATACAAAGGCGAACCCAACATTAGAATTGACATCCTCCAAAAAATCCGCGCCCGGGTTTCCGTACCCCTGGTCCTCCACGGCGGTTCCGGGACTCCGGAAGAGGTCATCAAAGCATGTATTCAAAACGGGATCTGCAAAATCAATGTGAACACGGAGGTATCCCTTTTTACGGTCCAACGGCTTAAGCAATTTCTAGGCGAAAATGACCAATCCCACCTGTCTACCTTATCTCTCAAGCAGATCGAATTCATCAAGGAAGTGGTCGGGAAATATATGCATCTCTTCGGTGCTGCGGGATGAGCATACCTTTGAAGATTTTTGTTGGCTCCTAAATTGAGCAGGAGGGGGGATGTAATGTCTTCATAATTCCTCTGTCGTTATTCCACGAACAAAAAGAACAAAGGAGGAAAAATTGATGGTTACAGGTCCAATGTTATTGGTCATTTTCATATTGGCCATCGGTTTTGTTTTGGTCTCCATCATCAAGTTTAAGCTGAATCCGTTTATCGCTCTTTTGCTTGCCTCCCTGGCGATTGGCTTGTTGGCTTTGATGCCGTTGCCGGAGATAGCAAATACCATTGCTTCCGGGTTCGGAAATACCTTGACCGGCATTGGGATCGTGATCGCGCTAGGCGTTATCCTGGGACAAATGCTCTATGAATCCGGTTGCACCGAACAGATTGCCAATCTCATGTTGGCGAAGCTCGGCAGGAAGAATTCCACGTTGGCCATAAATGCCACCGGTTTTATCGTTTCTATTCCCGTCTTCTTTGACGCCGCCTTTGTTATTCTTGTCCAACTGGTCAGGCAACTAAGTAAAAAAGCAAAGATTCCTTTTATTACCTATGTAACCGCCCTCGCGGTTGGTCTGATCACCACCCACTGCCTTGTGCTTCCGACGCCGGGGCCGCTGGCGGTTATTGAGAATATGAAGGCCAATATCGGCGTCTTTCTCTTCTATTCCCTGATTGTCGCCATCCCGGCCTCCTTAATCGGCGGCTGGCTCTTTGGTACCTTTCTTGGCAAAAAACAAGGGGCGCTCTCCGCGGAAGCCGGCGATGAACCGGCGGACACCCCTGCCGCCGACACGGCCGGGACGGATAATCCCTCCGGGGAGTTGGGAATTTTCTTAATCGCCCTCCCGATTGTCTTAATCCTGTTGGGCACGGTCATGGCTATGTTCTTGCCCAAAGGCTCCGGCGCCTTGGCGTTCTTTGAATTTATCGGCAATAAAAATATTGCGCTGCTCATCGGGGTGATTGTGGCCATGATAATGCTGAAAAAATACTTTAAGAGACCGGTGGAAGAGCTCATTGCCGAGGCCGGTAAAGCCGCAGGTATGATCTTTTTGATCACCGGCGCCGGCGGTTCTCTGGGAGCCATTATCAATGGGACAGGAATCGGCGGCTACCTGGTGGAAACCATGTCCTCTCTGAATATCCCCTTGATTATCTTGGCTTTCGTCTTGAGCCAGGTCTTAAGGGCAGCTCAGGGTTCCTCCACGGTTGCTCTGGTCACAACCTCGGCCATTTTATCACCGGTAGCGGCACAAATGGGTGTCTCTCCTGTCCTGGTCGGTTTGGCTATTTGCTGCGGCGGGATCGGCTTGTCCCTCCCCAACGATTCCGGCTTCTGGGTTGTCAATAGATTTTCCGGGTTTGATCTCAAAGATACCATTAAAGCTTGGACCATCTCCGGAACAATCAGCGGGTTAGTCGGGTTGGTCATTGTGCTTGTCTTAAGTCTCTTCGCCGGCATCTTACCCGGTCTATAATAAAAGCCGGGGAGGCGTAACGAAGAACAGCTTTTAACAAAAGAGGGGCTGTTGATTAACGATAGCCCCTCTTTTAAAAAGGAGATGAGCAAATGACTTACCTTATTACCTTGGATGTTGGAACCTCCAGTACAAGAGCGTTCATCTATGACACCGGGGGGAATGTCCATTTTACCTCCACCTATACCTACACTTCAATCTACACTCCCCCGAGCCAGGTCGAGCAAGATCCGGCCGATTGGCGAAAGGCCGCCATATTCACGTTAAAAGAGGCCGCCCGGTACGCCCAAAGCAAAGGACTCGCCGTTACCGCCATTGCCGTCACTTCCCAGCGGGCCTCGGTCATACCGGTGGACGCTCGGGGTAACCCCCTGCATAATGCCCTCATGTGGCAGGATAAACGTACTACCCAATTATGTCAGGAGTTTACGGAAAAAATCAGTCCCGCCGAAATCTACAAAAGAACCGGTTTGCGGGCCAATCCCTATTTTTCCCTGCCGAAAATGCTCTGGTTCAAAGTGAAAACTCCTGAAGTCTACCGGAAAACCGCCAAATTCCTGGGGGTTCAAGATTATGTGGTTTATTTGCTGACCGGGAAATTTATAACCGACTGGTCGCAAGCCGCCCGCACCATGCTCATGAATATTAAAACCTTCGAATGGGACCGGGAAATCTTGGATGTTTCCGGCCTCGACCGGCGGCTGCTTTGTGAGTTGTCTCCCCCGGGCACCATCGCCGGGACTTTGACCGCCGATTTTTCGCGCCTGGTTGGCCTCAAGGAAGGCACTCCGGTCATTATCTCCGGCGGCGACCAGCAAAACGCGGCCATTGCCCTCAATGTACTGAAACCCGGCATAGCCGAGGCCAATACCGGGACCGGTTCCTTTGTCATCGCCTATTCCGACCGGCCCGTCTTCGACGAAGAAAACCGGGTCCTGTGCAGCGCCTCCGCCATTCCGGGCAAATGGATCATCGAAGCCGGGATCTTCAATACCGGTTCCATCTACAGGTGGTTCCGGGACCAGTTCTTTAACGGCCAACACACTCCGTACCAGGTGTTGAATGAGCAAGCCGCCCAGTCGCCCGTCGGCGCCAACGGCGTGCTGCTCCTACCCCACTTTGAAGGAAGTGCGGCCCCGTTCTGGAATCCATACGCCAAAGGCCTGTTTTTCAACCTTTCGCTCGGCACCAAAAGAGGGGATTTAATCCGGGCCATTCTCGAAGGAATCGCGTTGGAAATTGCGGAAAATATCTCCTTAATCGAAAAGATTGCCGGCAAAATCGATCTTGTTAGCGTCGCCGGCGGGATGACCAGGTCCGATTTATTCAACACGATCCAGGCCAACGCCTTTGGGAAAACCGTCATCTCATATCCCAACAGCGAGGCCACTTCCATCGGGGCGACGATTTCCGCCGCCGTCTCCTTGGGGGTCTACAACTCATATGAAGAGGCTTTCAGCCGCATGGTGAAAGACGGGCCCAAGAAGTATGAGCCCAACCCGGAAGACCGGGAAAAATATGAACAGATCAAGGCCCGCCGCCGTCGCCTGTATAATGTTTTGGCGCAAGGCGGCGTCTATGAAGAATTCATGAAAACCTTGGCCTGACTATAAAGCCACCGGGTACACTCCTTGAGAAATTTGTTTAGCACTTTACCATTCCGGGAGTGCCGGTGGCTTCTTCTCGTCATGTCCAATGTTGGCCGGTACAAATATGGCCCCGGCTACGGGCAAAATCGATGGTATAAACTACTCAAGGTCAATGTTAGTGTAGACATTCTGCACATCATCATGCTCATCCAGTTCTTCGATTAGTTTTAAGACCACGTCCTTGTTTTCTTCACTTACGGCCATGGTATTCTTGGGCAGATAAACGATTTCCGCGCTTTCGACCGAAACCCGTCCATTACAGTAATTACGCACTGATTCCAGATCTTCGGGGGCTGTGATCATCTCGTAACAATCCTTTTCCGGGTAGACATTTTCCGCCCCTGCTTCCATGGCTAATTCGAGTAATTTCTCTTCATCCACCCCGTCGGTTTTCGGGATTACCAAGAGACCCTTTAAGGCAAACATCCAGGACACACAGCCTGTTTCCCCAAGGTTTCCTCCGTTACGGGAAAAAATATGTCGTATTTCACTTCCTGTCCGGTTCCGGTTATCGGTTAATGTCTCCACCAAGCAGGCCACTCCGCCGGGACCGTAACCCTCATAAAGAATATTTTCGTACTGCGCGCTTCCAACTTCTCCCAGACCGCGCTTTATCGCCCGGTTAATATTGTCAGCCGGCATGTTTACTGCTTTTGCTTTATTAATCGCCAGACGCAACCGGAAATTACTTTCCGGATCACCGCCTCCGGCCCGGGCCGCTGTCATAATTTCCTTGACCATTTTGGAAAAAACCTTGGCTTTCTGCGCATCGGACTGCGCTTTACGATGTTTAATATTGGACCATTTCGAATGACCGGCCACTGCAACTTCCCCCTTTGGCATCCGGCACCTTGAAAAAAATAAAAATCACTACCGGATTTTTTTATGTTATTGTAATAACAATTTTAAGCCCTTACAATTTTAAACCCTTATATATATATAATACTATCAAATTCAACCCGCTTGGTCAATTTTCCTGAATTTAAGCCGCTAATTCAGTACAATTCGTACCGGCCGGGTACCATAAAAGCCGTACAATGGGCGGTGTAAATTCTCCCACCTGCACCAGCTCTTTATAAATGTGTATTGATTAGATATAATAATATCGACCACTGAAAACTGGAGGCAGAATTTGTCGATCATGAACGAGTATTATTACGACACCCATGTTCATACCTCTGAAAGCAGTCTCTGCGGAAAAGTTACCGGTCAACAAGTGGCCCGGCTTTATAAAGC
>JAAYGO010000034.1 GCA_012727685.1 Bacillota bacterium
GGCCGCTGGGATGGGCTCCCACCGGATTAAAGTAGCGCAGCAGGGCCACCGCCCAGTCCGGGTTCGCTTTCGCCAGGTCCGTTAAGATGCGCTCGCTCATGGCCTTGCTGTGGCCGTAGGGATTGACGGCCGGCCGCAGCTCCATGGTCTCCACAAAGGGCACCTTGTTCTCCCCGTAGACCGTGGCCGATGAGCTGAAGACAAAGCGCCGCACCCCGTATTCCAGGCAGGCCCCGGCCAGGATCATGGTGCTGACAACATTGTTGTAGTAATAGGCGAGCGGCCTGGCCACGGACTCGGCCACCGCCTTGAAGCCGGCAAAATGAATGACCCCGACAAGGGGGTGGCGCTCAAATAAGGCCTTGACCGCCTCTTTAACGGTGACATCGATTTGATAAAAGGTCACCTTTTTCCCGGTAATCCTTTCGATCCGCTCCAAAACCGAGGCGCTGCTGTTGCTTAAATTATCGGCCACAATTACCTCATGCCCCGCTTCGAGCAGGGCCACGCAGGTATGGGAGCCGATATAACCGGCCCCGCCGGTGACCAAGATGTTCATGGCGGAGACCTCCTTTGCCCTCATTTCTATCTTCTTATCCGCTTCGAATTCGAAAAGGCGTCAGTCCCTGGTGAACAGATCCCTGGTGTAAACCTTGCCGGCCACATCCTGGAGCTCCTCTGACATCCGGTTGGCCACGATCACGTCGGAAATGCGTTTAAATTCCGCCAGATCCTTAATCACCCGGGAATTATAAAACTTCTCTTCATCGAGGGTCGGCTCGTAAACTACCACCTCGATCCCCTTGCCCTTGATCCGCTTCATGACCCCCTGGATGGCCGATTGGCGGAAATTATCGGAACCCGATTTCATGGTCAGCCGGTAGATGCCGACCACGCCAGGCTGCCTGGCGATGATCATGTCCGCAACATGATCCTTCCGGGTGCGGTTGGCATCGACGATGGCGCGGATAATATTGTTGGGCACGTCGGCATAGTTTGCCAGCAACTGTTTTGTATCCTTGGGCAGGCAATAGCCGCCATACCCGAAGGAGGGGTTGTTGTAAAAATTGCCGATGCGGGGATCCAAGCAGACTCCTTCGATGATCTGTTTTGTGTTTAAACCCCTGATCTCCGCGTAGGAATCGAGTTCATTAAAAAAGGCCACCCGCATGGCCAGGTAGGAATTGGCAAACAGTTTGATCGCCTCTGCCTCCGTGGAATTGGTGAACAGGACCGGAACATCCTTTTTGATGGCGCCCTGCACCAGCAGGCCGGCAAACTTCCTCGCCCGTTCGGAATCTTCACCGACAATAATGCGGGAAGGATAGAGGTTGTCGTACAGGGCTTTCCCTTCCCTCAGGAATTCCGGCGAAAAAATGATATTGTCCGCCTTGAACTCCTTCCTGATCCTTTCGGTGTAGCCTACCGGCACCGTGGACTTGATCACGATCACTGCCCTGGGGTTGATGGCGAGGGCCTCGCCGATCACCATTTCCACGGTGCTGGTATCAAAATAATTTTTCACCGGGTCGTAATCGGTGGGGGTGGCCACCACGATGTAGTCGGCCCCCTCGTAGAATTTCACCCGGTCGGTGGTTACGGTCAAATTAAGCTTTTTGTTTTGCAAGTAATCCTCGATCTCAGCATCTTTAATCGGCGAGATCTTGTTTTTCAGCATCTCCACCTTTTTTGGAGTGGTGGTCAGTGCTGTCACTTCGTTGTGCTGCGCCAGCAGCACCGCGATCGATAACCCTACATAACCGATACCTGCGACAGAAATTTTCATCTACTATAACTCCCTTTTTTTCGATAATCTTATAAATTCTGCGCGCTTAAATGATTTCCTTTTCTTTTCGAACCCCGGAACCAACCTGCCGATGATTCTATAATTACCATATTCTATTAACCTGGCGGGTGACAAAAAAAGAAGAGGCCGGCTGCAGGCAAACGGCCGCAGCAGACCCCTTTATTTTGAAACAACTTACAAATCCCGTCCCTTACTCAATCAATTGGTCCATCAAACCTCAATATTAGGTAGACATTTCCTAATCTGTAAGTTATAATTTTCTAGGGTGAAGTAAGGGAAAAAGCTTTCGGCAATAAACTAAACAGCGGAGTTAACCGGGCAAACCCTTCAGCGCTACTTTAATTGCGAAATCCCCCTGAAGAAAAGGAAAGCCATTTTTCAAAGTGTTAAAGGATGGGGCCATGAGCATTATCACTGCACAAAAAAGAAAACGCTTAAACGATCTGTTTAAAAATTACCACCCAGATATATTGCTGGTAATTTTATTTGGTTCGTACCAAACCAAATACCAGAGACCCGACAGTGATATTGATTTTGCCATTCTCTTCCAAGAGAAAATTGGCTTGCAAGAAGAGATGAAGTTGCTGGCACAGTTAAGCGATATCCTGGAATATGAAAACGTAGATCTGGTTAACCTCAATACGGCACCCGTTACTTTACAATTTAATGCTTTGGGCGGAACCATCATCTACGAAAAAGATCATGTTCTAACCAGTAATTTTATCGAAAAGGTGTTGAAAATCTACGGCGATTACGCCCCCGTATTAGCCAAATTTGATCGAGAAATGCTTGAACAGGAGATATCTTACCATGAATAGCGATTTTGATTTGGATAAGATAACAGACAAGATGAACTTTATTCTTGATAACCTGGATAAATTAAAATTTTTAAGAGATATCCCGGAAGAAAAATTCTACAATGATTTCAGGAATATTGAGTCAGCAAAGTACCTGCTGCAGATTACTATCGAATCAATGATTGACATAGCCAATCACATTATAGCCAGAAAACGTATGGGAAGGCCAAAGACATACGGCGATAGTTTTACCCTTCTTCAGGATAATAAAATTATTTCACCGGAAAAAGTTAAAGTGTTTAAAACAATGGTTAAGTTTCGTAACAGAGTAGTACACCTTTACCAGGAGGTAAACCCTGCCGAAATATATAAGATCTTGCATAATAACCTTCAGGATTTTACTGGTTACCTGGAACAAATCCGCAAGTATATCACAGAAAAATGAATCAGGCACTTTTTGTCGTGCAAGCAAGATGCTATAACCAAACAGTGGCTTGAAACAGCTTCATCCGCTAACCCAAGGGATGCTTTTCGATGGCCTGGCGCACCTCTTTCTGCGTCACATGCAGGGCAGAATAAAACGGAACATGGCCACGTTACGGGCCGGGTAGCGGAACTCGGCCGCCGCTTCCAGCAGCGCCGCCGCCTCTTCTTCCGTAAAATAGACCGGCAGCCGCTTGGCCGTCTTCACGCTTTGACTCAAGTTTGACAGCAAAACGGCATTTTGAATGCCATTGGAGCGAAAAAACCCTTTAAACACGGGACTTGTCTTTTAAAAATGTGAAAAGTGTAGTGCCATGAAATAATGTATTTATGCTTTACA
>JAAYGO010000004.1 GCA_012727685.1 Bacillota bacterium
CGCTTGATTTCATGGGGTTTAGCCATATAGGTGGTGCTCATTTCTTCCCTCCCCTTTAACTTCCTACCTGCAGCCACAAGTAACATTTTATATACAAATGAAGCGCTTGTCAAGCAAAACGCACTCTTTTAATAGATAACCTGCTCGAGGCAAAGACCTTGCGGCGGGGCGGTTGGGCCGGCCGCATCCGGCCTGCAACCGGTAAGGGCCGCGGCAAGTTCCTCCGGTTTTATTTTTCCCTCTCCCACCCGCAAAAGACTGCCCGTAAGCAGGCGCACCATTTTATAGAGAAAGCCGCTACCCTCGAAAATCATGATTAGCAGTTCTTCCGCCGGCAGTTCCTTGAGTTCAACCCGGTAGAGCGTGCGCAGCGTATCGCGCACCGCACTGCCCGAGGCCTGAAAGGCCCGGAAATCATGCCGGCCTTCTAAAAGGGCGGCTGCAGCTCTCATCGCCTCCAGGTCAAGGGGGATGGGACAGTGCAGGCTATAGCGGTGCCGCATCACCTGCGGGAAAGGGGCCCGGTCAAGCGTATAGCTGTAAATCTTTTTTTTGGCGCTGTAGCGTGCGTGAAAACCCGGCGAAGCAGGAAGCGCGCCTGTAACCACGATATCGGCGGGCAGCAGCGCATTTAGGGCGAGCGGGATCCGCTCCACAGGCACATTAAATGGGGCGTTGTAATGGGCAACCTGCCCCCGGGCATGGACCCCGGCATCGGTGCGTCCGGCCCCAACCAGGCGCACCTTTTGCCTGTAAATAACCGCCAGGGCCCGCTCCAGTTCTCCCTGGATCGTGCGCGCATTGGCCTGAATTTGAAAACCGCTGTATGCAGTGCCATCGTAGCTGATATCAAGGCGTATTATTTGCATAATATTCTCCACATAATCAACTATACTGGTATAATATGGTGATTAAATTTAATTGTCAAGGAAAAGGACTGCACAACGTATACCCGGAAAAGTGAAAGGTGAAGTGATTGTGGCGGATGACTTCAACGCACCCCTCCCCGATCAGATCATAGAGGAATTTGAAAAATGAAGGGGCTTCTGGATGTATATAATCTTCCCGTTTGCCACCGGTACCCCACCGCTTGTTACTCTCGCAAGCCCCGCTTGAGAATCTGCCTGTTTTGACTGCCACCCCCAGAGTGGCCGCTAGCAAGTGCGCGTGATCAGGTGGAAAAGCGGGGATGACAATGCTAGATCCCCGCGATGATTACGGCGGCAAGGAGGGCGCCGCTTGCGGCCAGGGCGACCCAATCGCGCCAGCTAACGGTTTCTTCACGCATGCGGGTGCGCCGGGCACCGATGCGATAACCGCGCGCTTCCATGGCTACGGCCAGTTCGTCGGCGCGGCGGAAAGCGCTCACAAAGAGGGGCACAATTAGGGGGGTCAGGTTGCGCGCCTTGCGGAAGAGGTTGCCCGTTTCAAAATCGGCGCCGCGGGCCATCTGGGCGAGCATCAGGCGCCGGCTCTCCTCCATGAGGGTCGGGATAAAGCGCAGGGCGATCGTCATGATCATGGTGATTTCGGCCACCGGGACGCGGATAAGCTTAAGCGGTGTTAAGAAAAACTCCAGGCCATGAGTCAGAGCCAATGGAGTAGTGGTTAGCGTAACCAGAATAGAGGCCAGCACCAGGGCGATCAGGCGGCCGACGACAAAGGCGCCCTGTATCACCCCGGCTTCCTCGACCGTGATCGGCCCGAGGCGCAGCAAGACTGCACCGCCCTTGGTAAAGAAGAGATAAATGATCAGCGTAAAAATGACTATATAGAAGATCGGCTTAAGGCCGCGCAGCAGGTAGCTGTAGGGCATGCGGACGAGGATGGAAAACAGGATTAACAGGGCCAGGAAGAGCCCCATGCCGCCCAGGGTTTTGACGAAAAAGAGGGTCACCAGCACCAGCGCCAGTGACAACAGTTTGAACCGCGGGTTGAGCCGGTGCAAAAACGATTCACCGGGCAGGTATTGCCCCAGGGTAATGCTTTGCTTCATAATTTCGCCGCCTGCTTTCGCCACCGGTTAATGACGCGGCGCGCTTCCGGGATCGAAAAAACGGCTCCGTCCAGGGGCAGCCCCCTCTGTTTCAGGGCCAGCATGATTTCGGTGATCGCGGGCAGCGCCAGGCCTATGCGCCGCAGTTCCTCACCGGCGCTAAAAATCTCTTCCGGTGGCCCGTCCATCACGATGCGCCCCCGGTTTAGCACCAGTACCCGTTCGGCCAGGAGAGCAGCCTGGTCGAGGTCGTGAGTGGCTAACAAGATGGTCAGTCCCTTTTCGCGGTTCAAGCCGGCAAGCAGCTCAATGAGGCGCCGCCGCCCGGACGGGTCGAGACCGGCGGTCGGTTCATCCAGGATCAGCGCCTCGGGCCTCAAGGCCAGGACCGCAGCCAGGGCAATCAGGCGCTTCTGTCCGGCGCTGAAAAGGAAAGGGGAGCGGTCTTTAATCGCGCCATAATCGAGCCCGACCTGACTTAGAGCCTGCTTCACTCGCGCTTCGACTGCGTTATGATCCAGCCCCAAATTGCGCGGACCAAAGGCGACCTCGTCAAATACCGTTTCCGCAAAAAACTGCTGCTCCGGCATCTGGAAGACCAGGCCGATCCGGCGGCGCAGTTGCAGCAGCTCCTGGCGATCTTCGCCCACTTCGCGCCCGTCGACGAGGAGCCGCCCTGCGGTTGGTTTAAGCAATCCGTTCAAGTGCTGGAGCAGGGTCGACTTGCCGGAGCCGGATGGGCCCAGCAAGGCGGTGCAGGAACCCCTTTCCAGCTCCAAATCTACCCCGCGCAGCGCCGTCGTGGCATAAGGGGTGCCCGGCATGTAGGTGTGGGTCAGTGCTTCGGTCCTGATGAACATAAAAACTCAACCAACTCCCGGCCGTGGATGATTCCCGGGGGCGGGTTAAACCCGTCCTCCCTTAAAGCAAAAGCCAGCTCCGCCGCCACCGGACCCTGCAGCCCGAGGGAATGAAGCATTTCCAGGTCGGTCAAAACAGCTTGCGGCGGGCCGTCCCGCACCACTTTTCCCCGGTCCATGACCAGGACGCGACGAGCCCGGGCTGCTTCTTCCGGGAAGTGAGTGACATGGATGACGGTGATGCCCTGCTCCCGGTGTAGTTGCCGCACCGTGTCCAATACCTCGACGCGGGCGACGGGGTCAAGCATGGCCGTCGGCTCGTCCATGAGCAGGCAACGCGGCCGCATGGCCAGGATGCCGGCAATGGCGACCCTCTGTTTCTCCCCTCCGGAAAGCAGGTGCGGCGGATGATCGGCCAGATGTTCCAGTGATAGCGTGCGCAGCGATTCGGCAACGCGCCTTCGGATTTCAGCCGGCGCGAGCGCCATGTTTTCCAGGCCGAAGGCAACGTCCTCCGCCACCGTTGTCGCGACCAGTTGATTGTCGGGATTCTGAAAAATCATCCCGCAGCAGGTGCGGATCAGAGGCAGGTTCTCCTCCACAGCGGTCGGATAGCCGTCCACCAGGACCCGCCCCGCCGTGGGAATCAGCAGGGCATTAAAATGCTTTAACAGCGTTGTTTTACCCGAACCGTTAGGCCCGATCACCGCCAGGTATTCACCCTGCGCGATGGTCAAATCGATCCCGGCCAGCGCAGGGGTTTCCGCATCTCCCCCCGGATAAACATATTCGACCGCTTCTACTTCAATAATCGGTTGGGACAAACCTCTCCCTCCCTATAGCTAGCAAAACCCCCCTGAGGCGATCGTCTGCCAGGGGGGAGGGTTGACAGGGAGACGGGTTCCGGTTGCAGTCTCGTTCCCTTCTCAACCCGTCAACTTATTCCACCAGTTCGAGAATCACCATGGGGGCGCTGTCCCCCCGGCGCGGCCCTTTGGGGATAATGCGGGTATAGCCGCCTTCCCGTCCTTCCATCTTGGGACCGGTCACCTCAAACAATTTCTTGACTACATCCTCTTCCAGGATAAAGCCAAGGGCTTGCCGGCGGGAATGCAGGTCACCCCGCTTGGCCAAAGTGATCATCTTTTCCGCGAGCGGGCGGATTGCTTTCGCCCGGGCGGCGGTGGTTTCGATCTTTCCTGTTTTTAATAATGAGGTAACCAGGCTGCGTAACAAAGCCCGCCTGGGTCCGCTCAAACGACCCAGTTTCTGGTATGCCATCGTTTAGTTCCTCCTTAAAACCGCTTACTCCCCGCCCTTGCTCAGGCTGAAGCCAAGCTCTCGTAGCTTCTGGTCCACTTCTTCCAGCGATTTTTTGCCCAGATTGCGTACTTTCATCATCTCTTCTTCCGTCTTCCGGACCAGTTCACCGACAGTGTTAATGCCGGCTCTCTTCAGGCAGTTATACGAGCGGACAGACAGGTCCAGCTCTTCGATGGTCATGTCCAGCAACCGCTCCCGGTCTTCTTCCTCCTTGTCGGAAGTAATCTCGACCTCATCTACCTGTTCAGTTAAATTGACAAATAAAGCAATATGCTTGCTCAAGATTTTGGCCGCCAACGTCACTGCTTCGTCGGGTTTGATGCTTCCATCGGTCCAAACCTCGAGGGTCAGCTTGTCATAGTCGGTAATCTGCCCCACCCGGGTGTTTTCCACCTGGTAGTTTACCTTACGAATCGGCGAAAAAATCGAGTCCACCGGGATTACGCCGATGGGATGGTGCGGCAGCTTGTTCCGCTCCGCCGGCACATAGCCCCTGCCATTGGCAGCCGTCATTTCCATATAGATGCGCGCATTTTCTTCCAGAGTGCAGATCAAAAGATCCGGATTGAGTATCTCCACGATTGAAGGAGCCTTGATATCCTTGGCCCTGATCTCTCCCGGCTGATCCGTATCAATAATCAGTGTCTGAGGCTCATCGCTGTGAATTTTCATGGAGAGAGACTTCAGGTTCAAAATGATTTCAATGGTATCCTCCAATACACCCGGTAAGGTGGAAAACTCGTGCAGCGCCCCTTCGAATCTAACGCTGGTGATGGCGGCGCCAGGCAGCGAAGAAAGCAGAATACGGCGCAAAGCATTGCCCAGAGTTATTCCGTAACCCCGCTCCAGGGGTTCGACAATAAACTTCCCGTAACCCTGCTGCTCGTCTTTTTCCGCGTATTCAATCCTTGGTTTTTCAATCTCAATCATTACGTTCCCATTAACCCTCCTTGTTGTGGTATTGAGGGTGTTCAGCTCCCTTACCGGGAATACAATTCGACGATGAGATGCTCGGAAAGGGGAACCTCAATTTCATCCCGCTGCGGAACCCGGATTACCCGGCCTTCCATCTTTTCAAAATCAACTTCCAGCCAATCTACAGTGCCCTGATCCCGCCGTGCCTCCGCAATTTGCTTAAATAAAGGCTTCTTCCTGCTTCCCTCGCGCACGGCGATCACATCACCGGGCCTGGTCAGGTAAGAAGGAATATCGACCTTGCGCCCGTTTACGGCAAAATGACCGTGATTGACAAGCTGCCGCGCTTCCATGCGCGAACGGCCAAAACCGAGGCGATAGACCACGTTGTCGAGGCGGCTTTCCAATAGCTGCAACAGGTTTTCACCGGTAACGCCCTTGCGGCGGTCTGCCTCCTTAAAATAACGGCGGAACTGCCGTTCCATCACTCCGTAAATCCGGCGGGCTTTCTGCTTTTCACGCAACTGCAGCCCATATTCCGAAACCTTCTGGCGTCCCTGGCCATGCTCACCCGGTGGGTAGGGATGGCGCATAACGCTGCATTTATCGGTATAACAGCGGTCACCTTTCAGATACAGTTTTTCCCTTTCCCTGCGGCATAGACGACATACTGCTGTTGTACGGAGTCCCATTGTGCTTTACATTACACCTCCCGTGCGTTAATCAGTTTCTTCCAAGCTAGACTCGCCGCCGCTTTGGCGGCCGGCAACCGTTATGGGGAATGGGGGTCACATCTTTGATCGCGTTAACTTCGAGTCCGGCAGCCTGCAAGGAACGAATCGCCGCTTCCCGCCCGGCGCCGGGTCCCTTCACATAAACTTCAACCGAACGCATGCCATGCTCCATGGCCGCCTTGGCTGCCGATTCGGCCGCCAACTGCGCGGCAAAAGGAGTCGACTTGCGGGACCCTTTAAACCCGACATTACCGGAGCTGGACCAGGAGATGCTGTTTCCGTTGGCATCGGTTATGCTGATAATGGTATTGTTAAAGGTCGACCTGATATGCGCGACCCCGTGTTCAACATTCTTCCTTTCACGGCGCTTCGGCCGTGCCCCTTTTGTCTTGGCCAAGTCAGTTTCGTCCTCCCTTCGCTATTTCTTCCGGTGCACGCCGACAGTTTTCCGGGGGCCCTTGCGGGTCCGCGCGTTATTTTTCGTTCCCTGCCCGCGCACCGGTAAGCCGCGCCGGTGCCTGATGCCCCGGTAGCAGCCGATTTCCACCAGGCGCTTAATGTTCATGGCTACCTCGCGGCGGAGATCACCTTCGACCTTGTAATTCTTATCAATGAATTCTCGCAAACGGCTGATTTCATCTTCAGTCAAATCACGAACCCGGGTATCGGGATTAATCCCCGTCTGGGCCAGCACCGTGGCAGCCCTGCTGCGGCCAATGCCATAAATATAGCTGAGCGCTATTTCAATCCTCTTTTCCCGCGGCAAGTCGACTCCCGCTATCCTCGCCAAACTTTTGCACCTCCCTTAAAGTATCTGCTGGCAGGCAAAAATAGTTAAACAAAGCTAGGATTCCCATCAAAAGAACCTGCTATTCTATTACCTTAACCCTGCCGCTGCTTGTGCTTGGGATTCTCGCAGATAATCACTACTTTCCCCTTGCGCCTGATAATCTTGCATTTTTCACACATCGGTTTAACCGATGGACGGACCTTCACAACCACCCGCCTCCTTATTTGTAGCGATACGTAATCCTTCCCCGGGTGAGGTCGTAAGGTGAAAGCTCGACCAAAACCCGATCACCGGGCAGGATACGAATAAAGTTCATGCGAATTTTCCCCGATACATGCGCCAGTACCTTGAGGCCGTTTTTTAACTCCACCCGGAACATGGCATTCGGAAGGGGCTCTACGACTGTTCCCTCCACCTCCACGACACCCTTTTTCTTGCTCATCGGTTAAATTAACCTCCTGTCAGACGTCTTCCCGCGGTACCAGCTCTTTCAAAAATTTAATCACATCGCTGTCCGTGAGCTTGCCCGCCTGGATCAGCTCTTCGATTTCCACCCGCCGCTCGATGCGCTGCAGGTGGGCGATATTTTTTTTCTTCAAACGGTTCAGGGTCCGCCTGCGGCCGTCGGCAAGCAGAACCCGTCCCGGTTCCGCCGCCTTGATGACCAGGTAGTAACTGCCTTTATCCCGGCCGGCTTTCGACTGGACCAGTTGCCCGGGCTTGAGCTCTTCCATAACCGCGCCCCCCTTTTCCCATTCTCCCTAGAGGACGGTGAGAATTTCCGGGCCATTTTCTCCGACGGCAATGGTGTGTTCGAAGTGTGCGGAGAGGCTCCGGTCACGGGTCACTACCGTCCATTGATCCGCTAAAACCTCCACCTGCCAGCCGCCGGCATTGATCATCGGTTCGACTGCAAGCACCATGCCCGGCTGTAGCAGCGGCCCGCGCCCCGGCCTCCCGAAATTGGGCACCTGTGGCTCCTCATGCATGGCGGTGCCGATACCATGACCGCAATAGCTGCGCACGATGGAAAAACCGCGGGCTTCCGCGTAGCTCTGCACCGCATGTGACACATCCGAGAGGTGCGCGCCGCATTGCATCGCCTCAATAGCCTTTTCCAGTGAACGCCTGGTAACCTCAATCAACTTCTGTGCCTGGGGGCTGATTTTCCCGACGGCAAAAGTGACGGCGGCATCGGCATAGTAACCGTCCAGGCAGGCCCCCACATCAATGCTGATTATATCTCCCTCTTGAAGCTTGCGCAACCCCGGAATGCCGTGCACCACCTCTTCGTTGATCGAGGTGCAAATGGAGGCGGGATAACCGTGGTAACCCAGGAAGGCGGGCAGGGCGCCGGCCCGGCGAATGATCCTTTCAGCCCGCTTATCCAGCGAACCGGTGGTCACGCCAGCGGCCACGGCTCTCTCCATTTCCTGCAGCACCGCGGCCACTATCTTCCCGGCCTGGCGCATCTTTTTGATCTCTGCAGCCGACTTTAGTTTAATCATCGCTGCCCTACTTCATGAACCCCTTATAGCTGCGGATCAGCATATGGCTCTCAATCTGCTTCACCGTTTCAAGGACTACACCGACCACGATAATGAGGCCGGTTCCGGTGAAGATCACGCTCATCCCGGTAGCCCCTTGCAGGATCATGGGAAATACGGCAATAAAGGCCAGCGAGATAGCCCCCACCGTAGTAAGCCTGTTCGTGACCTTGCCGAGGTAATCGGCGGTAGGCTTGCCCGGCCGCAAACCCGGAATGAAACCGCCGTATTTCTTTATATTCCCGGCGACCTGGAACGGGTCAAATTGCACGGCCGTATAAAAATAAGCAAAGGCAATAATCATGATCACGTAGAGGATCGTGCTTAAGGCCGACCCCCACTCGAGGCTCACGGCGAGCTGCTGGGCAAAGGGATGATCGATAAATTTGGCCATGGTCTGCGGAAAGGTCAAAATGACCGAGGCAAAGATCACCGGGATCACGCCGGACTGGTTTACCTTCATCGGGATATGGGTCGCCTGCCCCCCATACATGCGCCGCCCCACAATCCGTTTGCTGTACTGCACGCTAATGCGCCGCTGGCCCTGGTCAAGGCCAATAATGCACACGATTAAAGCGAGCATTAGGACCAACACGACGAGTACTAGATACGGGCGAACCAGGCCATGGCGCACCTGTTCAACCACCTGCGTTACCCCGACCGGGAAACCGGCCACGATCCCGGCAAAGATCAGCAGGGAGATCCCGTTCCCAATTCCCTTCTCCGTGATCAACTCGCCCATCCACATCAGGAAAGCGGTCCCCGCGGTCAGGGAAATGACGATGATCACATAAGAGAGCATGCTTTTGTTTATCACGGCCATATCGGCAATAAAGAAAGATAACGCCAAGCCCTGGATAATGGCAATCACTACGGTCCCGTAACGGGTCAGCTGTGATAATTTTTTTCTCCCCTCGGGCCCCTCCTGGCTCCACTCCTTGAATTTCGGAATCACAAGCGTTAACAAATTCATGATAATGGAGGCATTAATGTAGGGCATAATCCCCAGGGCAAATATTGTAAACCGGCTCAGGTTATCACCGCCGATTATATTCATAAACCCGAAAATCGTATCCCCCTCAAAAAATTGGGCCAACCTGGCAGGATCGACACCTGGCACGGGAATAGCGGACCCGGCCCGAAACACAATGAACATGGCCAGAGTAAAAAGAATTCTCTGTCTCAGTTCTTTAATTCGCCATGCTGTCCGTACTGTTTCCAACAATTAAATCACCTCAGCTTTGCCGCCGGCGGCTTCAATTTTTTCCCGGGCTTGCTTGCTAAAGCCCTGAGCCCGGACCACCAAACGCCGCTTCAGCTCTCCGTCACCGAGCACCTTCAGGGGCTCTTTGGCCGACTTGATTACACCCTCCTGTTTTAAAAGCTCAGGTGTTACTTCAGTGCCATCGGCAAAACGGTTCAACGTTTCAAGGTTGACGATGAACCATTTCCGGCGATTGATATTGGTAAAACCGCGTTTCGGCAATCTCCGGTATAGCGGCATCTGCCCGCCCTCAAAGCCGCGTCTAATTTTTGCGCCGGAACGTGATTTTTGACCTTTTTGCCCCCTGCCGGCTGTCTTGCCCAAGCCGGAAGCCGGTCCTCTTCCCTTCCGTTTAGGTGCTTGCCTGGCCCCTTCCGGAGGGATTACTTCATGCAGGCGCATCAGAAAACGCACCTCCCGCGTAAGTGATTGTAAAAGTACCTGATTGATCAAATTTCTTCAACATTAACCAGAAAATCAACGACCCGAATCATGCCCCGGATTTCCGGGGTATCGCTATGCTCAACCTGGCGGCCGACCTTTTGCAGTCCCAGGGCTTTGAGTGTACGGCGCTGTTTCGGCGTACATGTGATCGGGCTGCGGACCAGTGTAACTGCAATTTTCTTTGCCATCGATTACCCTCTCCTTACCCCAGCAACTTCTCTACTTCCACACCCCGCAGGGCGCTGACTTCTTCCGCCATCTTTAGTGATTTCAAACCGGCCACGGTCGCTTTGACCATGTTCAGTGCATTCGATGAACCGAGAGACTTGGTTAAGATATCCCTGATTCCGGCCAATTCGAGCACCGCTCTGACCGGACCGCCGGCGATCACCCCGGTTCCTTCAGAAGCGGGCTTCATCAATACCTTTCCCGCACCAAAGCGGCCGACGACCGGATGCGGAATTGTGGTTCCCACCAGCGGCACCCGAATTAAATTTTTCTTGGCGTCTTCAATGCCTTTGCGGATCGCCTCGGGAACCTCCCCCGCTTTGCCCATGCCTGCTCCAACAACTCCGTTTTGATCGCCAATCACTACGAGTGCGCTAAAACTGAAACGGCGCCCACCCTTGACTACCTTGGCAACACGGTTGACTTTCACCACTTTTTCTACAAATTCCTGGGACGGTTCGATTTTTGACACTCTTTCCATCCCCCCCTTTCTTAGAAAATTAATCCTTTTTCGCGGGCAGCGTCGGCCAACTCCCGCACCCGGCCGTGATAGAGATAGCCGCCGCGATCAAATATCACTTTTGTAATTCCCCGGTCCAGGGCCCGTTCGGCGATCAGTTCTCCCACTTTCCGGGCTGCTTCCCGGTTTCCTCCGGAAGAAAGGGAGGCACGCAGAGCCGGATCGAGGCTCGATGCTGCTGCCAGGGTATGGCCGTCTACATCATCTATGATCTGCGCATAAATATGCCTGTTGCTCCGGAAAACATTCAGACGAGGCCGCTCCCCGGTGCCGTGCACTTTTTTGCGCACGCGCCAGTGACGCCGCTTCCGGTTTTCATTGCGCGATATCATCTTAATCATCAACTAACACCTCCCCTAAGCTCTACTTGCCCGTTTTACCGACTTTGCGGCGAACCTGCTCGTTTTCATAACGAATTCCTTTCCCTTTATAAGGCTCGGGAGGGAATTTCTTTCTGATCACGGCAGCAAAATTGTTCACCTGCTGTTTATCGATTCCCTTGATCAACACCTTAGTGTTGCTGGGCACCTCGATCTCCAGGTTCGGTTCGGGCTCAAAAACCAGCGGATGGGAAAAACCGACATTAAGGACCAGGTTTTTACCCTGCATGCTGACCCGGTAGCCCACTCCCACGAGTTCCAGTGTCCGGGTAAAACCGTCCGTTACACCGGTGACCATGTTATCGATCAAGGACCGGGTTAAACCGTGCAGAGCGCGGTGCTGCGGCCTGTCTGAGTGCCGCTTTACCCGGATGCAGCCATCCTCGAGCTCAACCGAGATTTCACCGGACAGCTCCCGAGAGAGTTGACCTTTGGGCCCTTTTACCGTAATGTTATTGCCTTCAATCTGTACCTGGACACCCTGCGGCACAGTGATCGGCTTTTTGCCGGTTCGTGACATCGGTAAACCTCCTTAAAACGCTGACTACCAGATATAACAGAGCACTTCCCCGCCATGGCCCATCTTGCGGGCCTCCCGGTCAGTCATCACACCGCGAGAGGTGGAGATAATGGCTACGCCCAGACCACCCAGCACCGTGGGCAGTTCGTCTTTCCCGGCATAGACCCTTAAGCCGGGTTTGCTGATTCGCTTCAACCCGGTAATAATACGCTCCGAACCCTTTCCGTACTTCAGATGAATGCGGATAATACCTTGTTTCTGGTCCTCAATGTATTCATAGTCCTTTATAAAACCTTCCTGTTTCAGGATCTCAACGATGGACCGCTTCAGTTTGGAAGCCGGTATATCCACAGTGCTATGGCGAGCCATATTCGCATTACGGATCCGGGTGAGCATATCGGCAATCGGATCTGTCATCATCTTACAAAACCCCTCCTTTCTTCCTTGCCCTTACCAACTGGCCTTTTTCACACCGGGTATTTTCCCCTCATTGGCCAGTTGGCGAAAGCAGAGGCGGCACATGCCAAACCGGCGTAAGAAAGCTCTGGGACGGCCACACAGCCGGCACCGGTTGTATTGGCGAACCCGAAACTTCGGTTTACGTTTAGCCTTGGCAATTAAAGATTTCTTGGCCATCCTTTTCCTCCTTTAAACTGTTGATCATCTACTTTCCGCCCTTAAGTCTTAAGCAGCCCTAAACGGCATTCCCATCAGGGCGAGCAGCTCCCTGGCCTCTTCATCGGTCCCGGCGGTGGTTACAATCACGATATCCATGCCCAAAATCTTTTCCACTTTGCTGTAATCAATTTCCGGGAAAATCACCTGCTCCCTTATACCTAAGGTAAAATTGCCCCGGCCGTCAAAAGAGCGCGGTGATATCCCCCGGAAGTCTCTCACCCGCGGCAAGGCGACGTTGAACAGCTTATCCAAAAAGTGATACATGCGCTCTCCGCGCAGGGTCACCTTGCAGCCAATGGACATTCCTTCCCGAAGCTTGAAACTGGCCACCGATTTCCGTGCCTTGGTGATCACCGGTTTCTGGCCGGCAATGGCGGCGAGGTCGTTGACAGCGGATTCCAATATTTTCGGGTTATCTTTGCCTTCACCGACGCCCATGTTGATCACCACTTTTACGATCCGGGGAGCCTGGTTGACATTTTTATAGTTGAAACGCTCCATCAGGGCAGGCCTGATTTCTTCCATATATTTCTGTTTTAAGCGCGACATCCGTTCCTCTAACCCTCCTTACTTATCCAGCGATTCCCCGCATTTTTTACATGCGCGTACCCGCCGGCCGTCGCTCAAGACTTTTTTCCCCACGCGGGTAGGCTTGTCACAGGCCGGGCAGATTACCATCACCTTCGATGCAGGGATCGCTGCTTCCATCTCCCGGATCCCACCTTGGGGCACTTTCTGGGTCGGCTTGGCATGTTTCTTGATGATATTGACCCCTTCCACCTTCAACCTTCCGGCGGCCGGTAGAGCGGTGATCACTTTCCCTTTTTTCCCTTTATCCTTACCCGAAAGGACCACTACCCTGTCCCCCCGGCGAATTGCCATTTTTTTCACTGCCATCTAAACGACTGCACCTCCTTACAGACCTTCAAGCAGTCTAAATCACTTCGGGAGCAAGGGAGATGATCTTCATAAAATCCTTATCCCGCAACTCCCGCGCCACGGGCCCAAAAATACGGGTACCCCGGGGATTATTCTGCTCATTGATGATCACGGCCGCGTTTTCATCAAAATGAATATGCGAGCCGTCGCTGCGGTTCATGGTGCTGCGGGTGCGAACGATCACCGCCCGGACCACATCACCTTTTTTTACCACTCCACCGGGAGTCGCTTCCTTGACGGAGGCAATAATAATATCACCGATCTGTCCGGATTTCCGCTTCGAACCTCCGAGGACCTTGATGCACAAAATTTTCTTTGCCCCGGAATTATCGGCTACATTTAAGATGGTTTCACTTTGAATCATTCAATGCCACTCCTTTCCCCTCCCGGCCCCATGACGCCGAAAGAGAATCTACAACTGCGACCGTTCCATGATTTCCACCAGGCGCCACCGCTTTTCTTTGCTCAGAGGCCTGGTTTCCATAATTTTAACCATGTCTCCTACCCGGGATTCATTGCGCTCATCGTGAAACTTGTATTTTTTCGTGCGGCGAATGATCTTGCCATACAGGGGGTGCCGGGTGATCCTGACCACGGCGGCAACCCTGGTTTTATCCATTTTATCGCTGACCACGCGGCCAATGCGCACCTTGCGGTTACCCTTTTCCAAGATTTATGCCTCCTTTCAACCGCTTTCAGCTCAAGGCCCGTTCCCTGAGTATGGTTTTCACCCTGGCGATCCCGCGGCGCACTTCTTTAATGCGCATCGTGTTTTCCAGCTGCCCGGTGGCCAACTGAAAGCGCAAATTGAAAAGCTCTTCCTTCAGCTCTTTCAACTTATCTTGCAACTCTTCGTCGCTTAATTCGCGGATCTCCTTCGCCTTCATTCAGCAACACCACCCGCTTCAACTCTTTTGACAAACTTGGCCTTAACCGGCAGTTTGTTCGCCGCCAGGCGAATCGCCTCTCTGGCCGTATCTTCGTCTACGCCAGCCAGTTCAAACATGATGCGGCCCGGTTTGACTACGGCTACCCAGTATTCCGGGGAACCCTTGCCCTTGCCCATCCGTGTCTCAGCAGGCTTTTCCGTTACCGGCTTGTCGGGGAAAATCCTGATCCAGACCTTGCCGCCCCTTTTGATATAACGGGTCATGGCAATCCGGGCTGCTTCGATTTGCTGGCTGGTAATCCAGGAAGGCTCCAGGGCCTGCATCCCGTATTCGCCATATTGAAGCTCTGTGCCGCCCTTGGCCTGCCCTTTCATTCTACCCCGGTGCTGTCGGCGATACTTTACCCTTTTCGGCATTAACATGCTCTAACTAACCTCCTCCGTGCTCCCGCGTTCGGCCGGCTTGGAAGGCAGCACCTCACCTTTATAAATCCATACTTTGACCCCGATCCGGCCGTAGGTGGTATGGGCTTCCGCCTTGCCAAAATCGATATCGGCGCGCATTGTTTGCAGTGGAACCGTTCCTTCCAGGTAGCTCTCGCTGCGCGCCATCTCGGCGCCGCCGAGACGGCCTTTGCAGGAGATACGAATCCCCTTGGCACCGGCCCGCATGGTGCGAAAAACTGCCTGTTTCATGGCGCGGCGAAAGGCGATCCGGCGTTCCAGCGCGTTGGCCACGCTTTCGGCAACCAGATAAGCGTCCAGCTCCGGCACCTTGATCTCGATAATATTCAGGTGGACCTTTTTACCGGTTCGCTTCTCCAGTTGCTTGCGCAATTCGTCTACGCCGGTGCCACCCCGGCCGATGACCATGCCCGGCTTGGCGGTATGAATATTAATGCGCAGGTTGTTGGCCGCCCGCTCTATTTCGATCCGTGATACGCTGGCAGCAGCCAGTTCCTTCCTCAGGTAGTTTCGGATCTGCAGATCTTCGTGCAAAAGCTCGGAATAATTCTTATCGGCATACCAGCGGGCGTCCCAGTCCCGGATCACGCCGATGCGAAATCCGATCGGACTAACTTTTTGACCCACGGCTAACCCTCCTTTCTTTCCTTGACGATCACGGTAATATGGCTGGTGCGCTTGCGGATCAGATAGCGCCGCCCCCTGGCCCGGGGCTGCACCCGCTTATAGGTGGGTCCCTCGTCCACAAAAATGCGATCAATATAAAGACCGACTCTGCTTAACTCAAGATTGTTCTCCGCGTTGGCCGCCGCCGACTGGACGACCTTGGCAATCATTTTAGCCGCCCGGTTGGGGGTATAGCGCAATATGCTCAACGCTTCGTCCACATTCTTGCGGCGAATTAAATCAACCACCGCCCTGGCCTTGCGCGGTGGGATCCGCAGATAGCGAGCCTGTGCTCTTGCTTCCATTTCTTAACCGCCTCCTCATGCCCTACTTTAAAGAGGTAGAGCGCTCGGTGTGATGCCCGTGTCCCCGGAAAGTACGGGTCGTGGCAAATTCGCCCAGTTTATGCCCCACCATATCTTCACTGATATAGACGGGAATATGCTTGCGCCCGTCGTGTACCGCGATTGTATGACCGACCATTTCGGGGAAAATGGTGGAGCGCCGGGACCAGGTTTTAATTACCCTTTTTTCTCCCTTTTCGTTCATCCGCCGTATCTTGGCCATGAGGCTTTCTTCAACATACGGCCCTTTCTTTAATGAACGGGACATAAAAGTACCTCCTCTTGAGCTTACTACTTGCCGCGGCGGCGGACAATGAACTGGTCCGACGCTTTTTTCTTCGGACGGGTCTTATAGCCCAAAGTAGGCTTACCCCACGGGGTAACCGGACTTTTTAAACCGATGGGGGCTTTCCCCTCGCCGCCGCCGTGCGGGTGGTCCGCAGGGTTCATCACGGAACCGCGCACCGTAGGCCGGCGCCCAAGCCAGCGCTGGCGACCGGCTTTACCGATCGTAATGTTTTCATGCTCGACGTTTCCCAACTGGCCAATCGTCGCGCGGCAGTTGAGGTGCACCAGCCGCACTTCACCCGAAGGCAAGCGCAGGTGGCCGAAACGACCTTCCTTGGCCACCAGTTGGGCTGCAGCCCCCGCCGAGCGAACCAGTTGGCCGCCGCGGCCTTCTTTCAACTCCACATTATGCACGAAAGTTCCCACCGGGATTTCTTTTAAAAGCGTCGCATTGCCGGGACGGATTTCCGCCTTCGGCCCGGACATGACAGTCTGTCCCACCTGGAGCCCGAGAGGAGCAAGAATATACCGTTTTTCCCCGTCGGCATAGTGCAGTAAGGCAATATGGGCCGAACGGTTCGGATCATATTCGATTCCTGCCACTTTGGCGGGGACATTATCCTTGTCGCGTTTAAAGTCGATCAAGCGGTACTTCCGTTTATGGCCGCCGCCCCGGTGGCGAACAGTAATCCGGCCATAGGAGTTGCGTCCTGACCGTTTCTTCAGCGGTGCCAGGAGCGACTTCTCCGGTTCTTTCCGGGTGATCTCCTCGAAAGTCGATACGGTCAAGAAGCGCCGCCCCGGCGATGTAGCTTTATATCTTTTCACTGCCATCTCTTACTCCTCCCTCGCTACCGGCCTTCAAAAAGTTCGATCGTCTTGCTGTCATCGGTCAAGGTAACGATCGCTTTTTTCCAGCGGGGCTGAAATCCCGCCGGATATCTGCCCATGCGTTTTTGCTTGCCCTTGAAATTGGCGGTGTTTACCGCCTTGACTTTCACATCGAAAATCTCTTCGAGGGCATTTTTAATTTCGATCTTGTTGGCGTCGCGAGCCACAACAAAAGCATACTTTTTCTCTTCCATCATGTTCGTGGTCTTTTCAGTAACCAGCGGCCGGATGATTATATCACGGGCATCTCTCATTCCCCGAACACCTCCTGCAAGGCTCCCAGGGCTTCCCTGGTGATGACCAGATGTTCATAGCTCAAGATGTCGAGCACATTTAGCTGCCGGGCCACCGTGGTCTTAACCCCGGGCAGGTTTCTGGCCGATTTGATGACAATCTGATCCGGCGCAGGGAGCACGATCAGAGCGCTAGGCGCCGCTTGCAGGTTGTTTAAAACCTGTAATAACTCCTTTGTCTTCGGCTCGCTTAAGCCAAAGTCATCAACAATCCGGACATTACCGGCCGCCACCTTGGCGCTTAAAGCCGAGCGCAGCGCCGCGCGGCGCATTTTTTTGGGGACGCTGTAGCCGTAATCACGCGGCTGCGGCCCAAATACAGTGCCGCCGCCCACCCAGATGGGGGAGCGGGTGCTGCCGTGGCGGGCCCGTCCAGTCCCTTTCTGGACCCAGGGTTTCGAACCGCCGCCCCTGACTTCACCGCGATCCCTGGTGGAGGCGTTTCCCTGGCGCTGCCGGGCCGCCTGCGACACCACTGCATGGTAAAGGGCTCCCTTTTTCAGCGGTGCGGCAAAGAGCGCGTCCTGGACCTCTACTTCGTCCACTTGTTCACCATTGCAATTATATAAAGCTAACCTAGGCATGATCAGGGCATCTCCTTTCTAAAAACGCGCGTCATTAACCTTTTCTTTTGACGGCCGCTTTAATTACCACCAGGCCGCCCTGGGGCCCGGGGACTGCACCTTTCACCAGCAAAATGTTTTTTTCGCCGTCTGCCTGCACCACGCGCAGGTTCTGGATGGTGCGGCGCTTTCCACCCATCCGGCCGGGCAATAACCGTCCTTTAAAGACCCGGGCCGCGGTGATCGCACCCAAAGAGCCGGGGCCACGGTGATAGTGCGAACCGTGGGCCATTGCGCCCCTGGCAAAACCGAGCCTTTTGATGGAACCGGCAAAACCCTTGCCGCGGGTAACGGCGCTCACATCGACCAGATCACCGGGGGAGAAAAGATCCGCCCGGAGCTCCTGGCCGCTGCTAAAAGCTGCCGGATCTTCGACTCTAAATTCCCTTAAATAGCGGCAAGGCCGCAGGTTATGCTTTTGATAATGGCCTTTTAACGGGCGGTTAACCCGATGCTCTTTGATTTCACCGAACCCAATCTGAATGCTGTTATAACCGTCCCGGGAAGAATCCTTGACCTGGACCACATAGCAGGGTCCCGCCTGCAGAACGGTAACCGGAATCACACGCCCCTCTTCATCATAAACCTGGGTCATCCCTATTTTCCGGGCTAACAATGCCTTGGTCATCGCTTGTCACACCTCCTGCTTGCCTCTTAAGCCTACAACTTGATCTCAATATCGACACCGGCCGGTAAATCCAAGCGCATCAAGGCATCGATTGTCTTCGGTGTAGGTTCCAGGATATCGATCAAACGCTTATGAGTGCGTATTTCGAATTGCTCCCGCGAGTCTTTATACTTGTGGGGAGCACGGATCACCGTGTAGAGATTTCTTT
Source organism: Bacillota bacterium (assembly GCA_012727685.1). Classification (GTDB taxonomy): domain Bacteria; phylum Bacillota; class Dethiobacteria; order DTU022; family DTU022; genus JAAYGO01. Next base: position 18,434 of record JAAYGO010000004.1, read on the forward strand.
CCGTGGGCAGGGGGACCGGACCCGAAACCTCGGCTCCGGTCCGCCGGGCTGTCTCCACGATCTTTCCGGCAGACTGATCCAAGAGCTGGTGATCAAAAGCTCTTAACCTGATGCGAATTTTTTGGTTGCTCATCAGCTTATTCTATGCCTCCTTATTCGCCTGATTAAACAGACATGCTCCGTAAAAATTACCCGGATCGAACCGGCAACCTTTTACTTCATCGCTAAAAACAAACACTTGCTTGCTTAATTACTCGATGATATCGGTGACGACGCCGGCGCCGACGGTGCGTCCCCCTTCGCGAATGGCGAAACGCAGGCCTTCCTCAATGGCGATGGGGGTAATCAGCTCAATCTGCATGTTCACATTGTCGCCGGGCATAACCATCTCCACCCCTTCGGGAAGGAAAATGGTCCCCGTCACGTCGGTGGTCCGGAAATAAAACTGCGGCCGGTAACCCGGGAAAAACGGCGTA
>JAAYGO010000129.1 GCA_012727685.1 Bacillota bacterium
AGCCCTCCGGGTTCCAGTTCTACCCGTCCCTGATCGTTATAGGCCAGTACCAGGCGGGAAGTCTCGGGAACCGGCGCTGGATAGCGGTAAAAAACCGGGTTTTCATAGAGGGAAACGTAGAACCCGGAGATCCCAAGTGCCGGCAGGCTTTCGGCCAACAGATCCATCAACTGGTTCAGGTCAAAAGTGGTGATCAACCCCAACCCCAGCTGGCGTTCGCGGTTAATGGTCTCTTCCATCTCGCCCCATCTGCCTTCCTGGGCCCGCACGGCCATGTTGGCGACCATTACCCGCGCCTGCCGGCATAAGATATCCGCCTTCTTTCTTGCCTTCCCCCGCAGGAAAGCGGGAATTGCCAGGTTTTGCAGGATGGATATTGCATCCTGCCAGAGAACGATATTTTTACCGGCCATGTACTCGGCCTTCAGGAGCCTTTCCAGCTTGTTCAGGAAAAGTTCTTTGCCGTATTTTACTTCCGCCAGCAAAGCATCGAGGAGTTCCGCGGCCGGGCCGTGCGGTTCGATGAACCTTCCCCTTCCCAGGGCTTTATTAATCTCGGAGTTAATCTCGGAGATGATCCTTTTTTTCCCGGTGATGAATGGGAGGCTTTTGGGCCCGTAGCCGCCGGCAAGGGTGATATTCTCTTCCCGGCAACCGCAGCTCCGGGCCACCACCAAATGGGCCGCGACTTCGGTCTTTTCTGGAACGGGTTTACCGTCAAGGATATCCAGGAGTACCTTGACGGTGGCGGCACCCAATTCAGTCCAGGACGGGTCGACGGTGGTCAGAGGAAGAATGCTGCTTTTTTCAGCCGCTGAATGGTCAAAGCCGGCCACTGCCAAATCATGGGGGACGGAAAAACCCAACCTCTCCAGATGCTCCATGACCCAAAGGGCCGTTGGGTCGGAAACCCCGATAATTGCTTCCAATTCGGCAGCGGCGCCGCCCTGCAACCACTCATCCAGCAATTCTCCGGGAGGGCGGCCGTACAAATCATCCCAAGGGCGCCAAGGCTTGACCCAATCCGGATTAATTGGGAGCCCGTATTCCTGCATCGTATCATAATAAGCGCGGTAACGTTCCTGAAAGACTTCGTGGTATTCGCTCTCGACATCTACGCCGACAAACCCGATCTTTTTATACCCATGGGTCTCGATTAAATGTTTGACCACCATCCGCATACCGCGGTAATTTTCATAAGTAACCGAAGGATAACCCGGGAAAGAACCCTCGATCGTCACAAACGGCATACAATACTGCTGGCAAAAGGCTAAAAAATCCTCCTCGCTCAGATTTGCGGAGAAATGCCCTTTCCAGATGATAAGCCCGTCCAGCCTCCCGCCCTTCGCCAGATCATAGAGGATATTCCCCTGTTCTTTATAGTTCTCCTGATCAAGGATGGCATTCCCGTAGAAAGAAATCAGATCCACATCATACTTGCGGGCGGCTTCAACCGCGCCGAGCCACGGGGAGAACGACCAGTATTCACCCAGGATCTGATTGAAATAGCCAATTCTTACCCGTCTTTTTCTTTTTTTCATCCGGTTTTCATCCGCCCAGCGATGGAAATCAGGGTGTTATAAGATTATGATACTATAGTCTCCAGAGCAAAGTATAACAAAAGCCATAGTTCCTGTCAAACGTCTTCCTGTTAGGCGTACGCGTCAAGCTTTAGTAGGCGAGAGACCTCGCCACAATTGGTGTTCATAAAGCTGAGCTGAAGCCGCTGAGGTTCCGTAGAGCTATCACCCAGGGTTTCGTAGAGTACCCTAAGCTAGGCATTGCTACTCTCAGCCATTCACCTGGTGCTTCATGGCCGCTAGTTATCACTTGCTGGCGCAA
>JAAYGO010000001.1 GCA_012727685.1 Bacillota bacterium
TCCTAAATCTTGCCTGTTTGGGAAGAATTCTCACACAGGCTGCTAGGTCCAAAGCAATGAGCCCAGATGAAGCCGTGATTTCCAGAGGCGGCTCCTCTTCGACAAAGTTATTAAGCTCATACACAAGTTCAAAGGGCCCGGCGTCGGTGGAGAGGATATTTACTTTATCGGATGCCAGGCGGATCTTGCCCTTGCCCAGCAGCCGAAAACGCACGTTGTTTTGGAACGTCCCGTGCTTGCCGCTGTAAAGGAAGCTGATAACTCCCTCCTGCGGGGGGTTTTCCTGGATTTGCACCTCAGCCTCCACATTTTGGCCCCGTAAGGACGAAGCCCCTACCAGGACCTCACTAGAAAAAATGGAGATCCTTGCAGTCAGGTCAGGACGGTCCACGGGAGCACCATTTTTTAGCTCGACCATGCGCGCCCATACCCGCTGCTTTTGACCGTATTTGAGCGCATTGCCAAAATCCTTGCCGATGACCATCTGATAGGCTGGGGCTTCTTCGTCGTTTGAGGCTTCGTCTCCTGACGAGCCAGCCGTCGCTCCTGCCGCTCCTGCTCCTGCCGCCGCAACGGCCAGCCCCAGTAGTCCGATGACAATTGCAGCTGCCACCGATGTGCTTGTATCTCCGGCAGTCCCAGAGGCGTCTGTATTAATAATGCTCGATAATCCGCCGCTCTTGACCATTACACGGTCGATCTTATAACTGATATCGCCAAGATTAAGCGGCAGGTTCTTAGCGCTCTCTTCACTTCGACTCTTTGGTGTCAGGGGGATGGAAGAGTGATCCCAGGCCAAGAATCCTGCCACGTCAGCCTCTCTGATATAGGTATCTCCGGCAACCTCAATCCATTGGTCTTCATGGGCCTCAGGGACATATGTCTCCCTGCTGCCTTTAACATAGGCCTGGGAGGCCCACAGCAGCGTTGCCGCAGTCTCATGATCCTTATCCCGTTCATAGCGAACTGTAAGATCCACGTTATAGGAAAGCCTGTAATAATCGTCTTCCCAATTGAAAGTGGTAGAGATATTCGCGTTTTTTCCCAACTCAACAATAACTTCTTCATTCAAAGGCACAATCGGGCTGCCGCCTGGCGCCACAAATTTTTCCAGCTTAATTGCAATTGCCTGCGGGGGGTTCTCAATCATCATCTCAGACAGCAGACCCCCGGCCCGGGGATCGTTGGGATTGATCCCGTAAGCCTCATATACATTCTGCCATTTTTCTGCCGCTTGTGCCGTAAGTCCCGTCCCGATCATAAAAAAGAGTCCTGTCAAGAGAAGAATTGCTAAAACCTGTTTCCTTATCATGATTCCGCCTCCTTTGCACGACCGGCAATAATGTATAGAATGATTCCTGCAAGCACCGCCGGTATGCCGAGGATATATCCGGCGCCGGTTAAACGAACAGCCGACAGCGGCACACCTATGGCAAAGCCCGCAGCCGTTCCCGCGATGATACGATTGACCGCGCCGGTGTTAAGATTCCTCTTTGCAGCCTTTTGGGGCATAAGAGTTCCGAGGAAGTTTCGCAGGAAACCCGCTCTGCCTGACAAAGCCCGCAGGGACAATAGAAGCGCTGCAATGCCCACCATGCTGTTTTGGAGCGAGGCGGTACCCGTCATGAAGTTGTAGCCTATCAGAGCGGCTCCCACACCCATGAGCACAGGCGCAAACTGTGCCAGGCTTTTTGCTCCAAGAGCCGGTAAAATTTTTTTGAGGCCGCTGCCGATGCCTTCAAAGGGCTTTTGCCCGCGGGTCAGCGGCATCACGAGAGACATCAAAAGTAGGCGAACACACCCTTACCCAATACGCCGCCCATGACTCCAAAAAGGCCACCGGATGTTCCGCCCTGCGCAAAAGTCAGGAACGAAAGCAACTTAACGGGCATGGGGTTGACGCCCAGCAGGGGCAGCAGCATCAGGATAAACCAGGTAAGAGCCAGAATCAGCGCAGGAATCCAGCGCTTTTTATCCTTAAACGCCGCGCCAAAGCCGCGAAACAGCCCCGTAAGTCCCTGAAGCAAGCACTTGAGCGGGTCTATTGTAGTAGAAAAATCCTGCGGCAGAGAGTGTGCAAAGCAGACTTCTCCGGCGCTCGCCGATGCTAAGACTGCATTTGCGGTCATTTTTACCGCCGTGCCCACTGACGGTACAGCAAGTGTCTTATCACCGGCGGCCTGCGTTTCCGTGCCGCAGGAGGCGCAAAATTTAACGCCTGGCTTAAGCTGTGTTCCGCAGTTTTTACAGAACTTACTCATTATCGAACCCCCTCTTTAAAAATTTTCCTTAATTTGCGCCCAGCCGTCTGCGTTTTCATGGTCTATGACCTTTGCAAGCACCCAGGCGTACATATTCCTTTTTCCCTTGTCAAGCAACTCCGTTGCCATCGCAGACAAGGGTAAACAAGTTGCCGCAATAATTGCGGCTGTGAACAGCAATTCGAATCTTCGCATATTGATCCTTTCTGCCAATCGGTTATTTGAGCAGCGGGCATTTGCACCGGAAACAGGTGTCCTCACTTATGTCGCACAATGTCCCGCAGGCGTTGCAGGGAATAAATTTATCGCCGGTTTTGTCATATTTCTCGTAGGAGTTGAGTCCGGCGTGGTGACGCACCCGGTCGCCGATCTGGTAATAGTTATACAGGGTATCGCTGTTTTGAGATTTGATGGTGTGCCGTTTCCCCTGGTCGCTTCGTATGATGACGGAATACTCCAGATAGTCCTCATATTGGACATTACCGTCGCCGTAATCGTGCCGTTTGGTTTTCTTTTTAATTTTCTTATCCTCCACCGTGTCGTCCCAGGTCTTACTGCGCTTTCTGCCCAGTATCTGAAACAGCGCGATTACTAAAAACATGCCGCCGATCCCAAGGCCGATATAGAGCGATTGGGGATTGCTCATATCTTCTACACCCATCTCGCCTGCAATGTAAAAACCAGCGACAGCGGCAACGGCAAGAATCATGGAAAATATAGCCGCCCAGCGGTTGCTGTTTTTGATGTATTTGGCGGAGGCCGGGTCGTTGATGCGGGGCGAGAATCCGCGCAGACCCGCGGGCTGCGGCACAGTTTGGAATGCCTGGTTGATCCCGCTGCCGCAAGCGGGACAAAACCTTGTGCTTTCCGATATTTGTGTTCCGCATTTTGCGCAATACATAATTCATTCCTCCTGTCCTTCAGAATGCTTATGATTCACTTTCAATCCCTCCCATTAAAATAGCAATGTCGGCGTGATTCCTGTTTCATAACGGAATCTTTCGGAGATTTCCGCTATCGTCGGCGGATCGATCGCCGGGCGCAGAAGCCGGATATTCTGCGCCCGCTTTTCCGTGCCGTAGGTGAAGGAAATGAAATCACTCCCTATCTCCACTGCTCGAAGCTGGATGCCACCCTGGTTGAATTTAATGATTTTCTCGTCCAGCAGAATGCCGAAATAAGAGATAATCGCCTCGATATTTTCAGTGTTCTCCGATTTCTCCGTGGCATCGGCTTCATCGCTGATGACGGCGGTACTGATGTGCAGGATTTGGTTTTCGGCAATGAGTCGCGCCGTTTGTAGTTTTTTGTATTCCCGTATCCAAAAGACGGCCGAGTATACGCTTGCCGGAATGCTGACCGGCAACAACATCCATATCGGAATATCAGGAATGAATATCCCGCATACGACAATTGAAAAGCTGACAGCAAGTCCAAAGCCTGTAATAATAGCGAAAGTATTTTTTCTTTTCATTATTTCTTTCAGATATATCTCTCCTTTTTACGGCAAGCGTTTCACCCATCGGGGACAGTATAGCAACTTGCACATGGGAAAAACCCATCCAAACAGGTAGGTTTGCACAAAAAAGCCCCCACCTTTTCGGGTAGGGGCGGACATTTCATCGCTTTGGGCGAACGCTATTTGGGCGGGAACTCATTTTCTCCTTTTTTCAATATGCTGCAAATTAACTCCGTTCGGCTTTGAACATTAAACTTATAATAGATATTTTTGATATAATACTTGACTGTGTTTTCACTAATGTCAAGCTCCGCCGCGATCATCCTGCCTGTTTTCCCCTGAAGCAGCAGGGTGGCGACTTGATTTTCCCGTTTTGACAGCTTCCCGAATTTGGCCGCGTATTCCATCTGGGCGGCCTGCTCCTGTTCGCTCATTTTAGAGAGTACGGTCAGATATGCGTGGTCTTTCAGCAAAGAAGACAGATGCTTATGTAAAGGAGGCAAGAGGGCAAGCGTCACGCAGACCACGGTAAGCGCCAGCAGCGTGGGATTCGGACTGTTCGTATCCGCTGACAGGATGACATTGCCAATCAGCCCACCCAATAGAATGCCCAACACATTTGCGGAAAGGCCAATCCCAAAAACCCGGGCAGGGTTTTTATGAAATTCTAACATCTCGCCGAGGATGCTCCACCAAAACAGATCAAACACCCACAGGCCCCCAGCATCAGTGTGTTGACCACAAAATAACTGGCCGCCCCACGGTCAAGACCCATGAAACCGATAAAGGAAAGACCAATCATTGCGGTGGCAACATAGAGAATATAAGCCCGGTTCATTCGCCGGGACAGGTTTCTCATAACAAAAAGCGCGACGATATAAGGAACAGCCCAATACCAGCTTGTTAAGCCTTCAAGATGCACAAATGCGGGGTTCACCACCTCATACATGAGCCCCGAGTTGATGGTGATAATCACAATAAACAAGCATAAAAAAAGCAGAAGCCTCGCAATGCCTACGGGATTCTCCCTCTGTTCGGTGGAAGTGGAGGAAACTGCGTTATCATCTGCCGGAAGCTTTAGGGCAAGCACGAAGGCACCCAGTAGCATCAGCATGGCCAATGCCAATCCTGCTTGTGGCGATAAATGAATGGCCGCCATATTGCAGAGTATCATGAGGACATTGGATAAGATCAGCATATCCGCGACCGTTTTAATCCGCTCGTTTTTCGGCGTGCCGCTTTTTAAATAAAATGCCCAGGCTGCCACGCAGCCTCCAGCCAGAAACGAACCCACGATGATTCCAGCAGCCCAGAATACAGACGGTGGGAAGAAGAAAATCACGGAAACGGCGATGAAAAAGAGATAAGAACACAGAAACAACCGCTTTGCCGCTTTCTTTGTTTGGATAAACAGTCCGCACAGCAGCAGACCAGCAAAAATAGCCGCAACTCCACAGAAGACCATAACGGTAGGATCGATTTTATTAGCATCGGCAAGGGAATAGAAGATTTGACCTTCAAAGAGGAAGGCCAGCATCCATGAAGAAAACAGGGAATGGACGAGAACGGACAACCGGCGGTTGTCAAGTTGAAATGTCCTTCGGGAATCTCCAGACATAAACTTCTCATCCTTCCACAAGGATTGCATTTTCCTCAAAAACCTGTCAAGTTTCTCGTTCAATGTAACGTCGCGAACTATTGACCAGCAGAGCGGAGCATATTTTAATAAGCACATCCATGGGGTGACATTCTGGTGCATGGCTTACAACCAGCATTGTTGCCACCTCACAATTATATTGGACTTACTACAAATTTACAATGACTTACTTCTGGGAATAGTCACCGCCTGGTTATATATCACTACGGCATCCGTAAATCGCGGGTGCCGTTATTCTCATTATGAAGCGGTGTTATTGTGATAATTATGTTATATTTATTAAAGAAAGGGAACTAAACCGGTTTGGGGGGGAGGCGCCATGAAAGTGAATAAAAACTTTTTATCTGGCTCGGAGTAGCCCTGGTCGTGGTATTTGCCATCGTCATGGGCATCAGAAGCCTGGTCATCCGGGTCGATGCGGTGATGGAGCAGTTTTCGCAGATGGAGGCGGTGGTCGA
>JAAYGO010000192.1 GCA_012727685.1 Bacillota bacterium
AGAGCCTGGTTATACCGCGGTTCCAACCCGGCATGCCAGGCGCCCAGGGTAGCCGCCAGAGCAAACAGGGAAGCCCTGCTGTCGCTGAGATATTGCAGGTATGACTTGCAGGAGGCCGGAACAGATTTGCCATGGTCTCTCCTGATGGCGGCGGAAACCGAACGGCTGATTATTTCTGCCATGCCCCTGATAAAAATTGAGCAACCCGAGGCTTCGGCCAGGGCGAAGCTAAAGAAAAAATCGCCGGCCAGCACCGCCCTGGTGGCGGCGAGCGTTCCACATGTTTCTGCCTCCATGGCACAATGAACTTGCAGGGCAAGGTGAAGAGACATCAGGGAGGCAGCCAGTTGCACCCGGCGATCATTTTGGCCGCTCCCATTGCGGGCAATGATTAAAAACAAGGCGGGGATTAATGGATCCTTAGAAGAAAGCCGGTAGTGTAATTCATTACGGATGATCAGCGGAGCCTTGTTAACCGCCCCTTGCAGATATTCCTCCGCTGCCTCCAGCTCCGGCCGGATATGATCGCGAATGATCTCCCGGGGATGACGCCCTTTTGCCTTGAGAGGCACAACTTTCCCAGCCATGAATACCCCTTGCGAAAGGTAGTTGTAGGATTATTATAGGGTAGCCGTCCTTATTTCATACTTCCGGCAACGGGCAACTGTTAAATCCCGGTAGTGTAAGGTTTAAAAAAATGAGTCAAAGTCACCGTCCCCTTGACTCATCTATTGTCCTGCACCGCAGACTGTGTTATAATTGAAAAGCATCGTTCACGGGGCGTAGCGCAGCTTGGTAGCGCGCTTGGTTCGGGACCAAGAGGCCGCCGGTTCAAATCCGGCCGCTCCGACCAGGAAAACCCTTTAATCACGGGACTTGCAGCCCTGTGACTAAAAGGGTTTTTTTCTTATAGGCATCCCGCAGGGTAAAAAACTTTGCCGATCAAAGAGGATAATTATCACGCTAATTGAATTAACAAAGGGATTAAGATTTAACGATTCTTTCATTTAAATTTGTAATCTAGTCGCAAGCTTATGCCATCTACAGCATTATGCCGGTTTAAACCCTAAAACAGTAAAATATTGCTGAGGAGAAACTCATGATCGGTTATGTCGGAGTTGTTGCAGGAATAGCAGTATTGGTCTTCTTGGCTTTCAAGCGGGTTAATGTAATCGTAAGCACCTGCCTCTGCGCGGTGATTATCGGTCTAACCAATCAAATGCCCTTCTGGAGCATTTTCACCGATTATTACCTGCCCTCTGCCGGAACCTGGGTGTCCCAGTATTTTTTATTGTTTGTCTGTTCAGGGATCTATGCCAGGGTCTTGTCAGAATCGGGTTCCGCAGCGGCGATCGCCTATAAAATCATTGATGCGTTCGGCAAGGAAAGGGTAATCTTGGCGACAGCTTTGCTGGTTATGGCGCTGACCTATGGCGGGCTCAGCGGTTTTGTTTCCATTTTTTTAGTTTGGCCCATTTGTGTGGGATTGGCAAGGGAAACCCAAAAACCAAAGGTTTTATTTCTCGCGGTTTTTTATTTTGGCTTTTTGACCCTGGCTTATGCCGCTTTACCCGGTTCGCCGCAGCTTTCAAATGTTTTAGCGGCACAGATGTTGGGGACCACCCCCACGGCGGCCCCCATCCTCAGCCTTGTGGCCTCTGTCATTATTTTTGTGCTCGGTTACGCCTATTTAATCAGGCTGGATCGGAGCTATACCAGGCAAGGCAAGGTATTCGAAGAAAACGGAAAAGGCATCGACATACCACTCATCGCACGGGCCGCTTGCCCGCCATTTGCCGCTGCAGTTGCACCCATGGTTATTCTGCTCTTACTATTCATGGGTCTTTCAAACGGCTGGTTTTCCCCATTCGGCCTCCCGCGAACGGAAACACTGCCGGCCATTATTAGCGCCCTGTTAGCGGCTTCATTTGTTTGCGTCCTCCTCAATTATAAAAAAATTAAAGAAATCCCGGCTATGCTCAGCAAGGGAGCACAGGATGCCATCAGCCCTTTGGTGAGCCTCTTTACAATGGTTGCCTTCTCGGAGGTCGTCAGCGCTACCCCGGCCTTTGCAAGTTTTGTAACCTGGGTGCATAACATTCCCGGCCACCCCTATTTTCAAGTGGCAGTTGCTGCCAATGCCATCGGTGTGGTGACCGCCTCGGCCAGCACAACGGTACAGATTACTTTAAATGCTTTTGCCCAGCACTGGCTAGCTTCGAGCCAGGTCAATCCGGAGGCTTTAACCAGAATTGTGGCTCTTGCTTCGGTTGGCCTTTCCTGCGGCCCCCATGCCGGCGGCATGTTCGCCAACCTGGCCGTCAGCGGTGAAAACCTCAAGGATATTTTTGTCCCCTACTTTATAGCATGCGGCGTTGTTTCCACGATTGCTTTGCTTGTCACGATTGGCCTGGCCTTGTTGGGTATAGTCTAACCAGTCTAAAGGCCGCGGAAGGCTATAAGCTCTCAGACAAGCCAGTTAAACCGATGGACCGTTAAACCTGGATATCGAGACCGAGGTAACTGTAGATCGTCTGCATCAGCGCGCGGATCATTTCTACAGGCCTGGGGACCGGCACCGGGGAGAGGACCAGCAAGGCGTAGGCAGTGGCCATGGTCCAGATCAGGGCGAAGCCAGCCAGTTCAGCCCACTGCTTTTGCTTTACCAGTGGGGGGACCTGGTAAATGGCGATCAGCACCATGAGCATGGCTGCCCAAACCATTGCTGCTTCCTCCTTAAAAACCCTTTGTTAGCGCTCCTTAATCTGATCCGCCACCATGCCTGCGCGGGTCAGGTTATATTCCACCTCTACCGTAACATCCAGGGTCGGATAGATCTCATCCCAGCTCGCCTCGATCTCTTTCCAGAGCCGGGGCTGCTTGCGGTAAAAAAGGTTGCCAAAGCCGAGGACATCGGCGTTCAGTTCCCGGCTCAGTTTAAGCAGTTCCAAAATGCGGCTGCGCACGGACTGGGCGCAGGCATGTTCGACTCGCTTGATAAAATCGCCGTGCACGCCCAGGTCATGCTCGTAGGGACAGCTAATTTCCTCGAGCCGGCCCTCCACCTGCACTGTAATGGTTGCTCCCAGATCGCTCCCGCTTACCAGCGGCCGCATCCTGCTCTTGACCGCATAATTTTGGATTGAAAGGAGATTGCCGCCACTGTGCATGGGGCAGTCGATGACGAAGCTAAAACGTTTCCCCATGGCGGTAGCATAATTCCATCCTCTGGCATGATTGGTATCGCCCCAACCGACCAGGCGATCGCCCTTGAAAATGGCGGCACCGCCAATCTGCACCGGAGAGATCTTTCCCGCTGAACCGCCCTTTCCTCCCTGATCCTGGGCTGAAGAGTCCTCCCCGCCCTGGGCTGGCAACCCTTCCCTGAGTACCGCCATTTTTCCCACCAACAGCTCAATCCCCGGCTGGCTGAGGGTATTGTAGATCTCGCTGACCTGCTTCAGCACATAGATGGATGTATCACTGCGCGTGGTGATCAGCATCCGGTCGATGCCCCTGCCCCCAGTTTCCTCCAGGGGGAACTCTGCCTTCATCAGGCCTTTCAGGTCTCCTTCCACTACCACCACACTCATGATCGGCCTGAACTGGCGCTCCCGTTCGATCAGGTCCAGCACTTCACCGATTCCCCGCCGGGCCAGCCTTTCCGATAAAAGGAGCACCCGGCTGTGCGCCCAGAAGAGCTGCCTGCTGCTAACCCCGGCCAGGTTCTGCAGCGCTTCGAAAGGAGTCCGGCCGGAAGCGGCAACTGTCCAGAAAGCCGCCCCGCCTCCGCCGCCCCCCCCGCCGTCACCGGATTGCGCCCCGCCCATGGCCACCGGGTCGGCCACCTGGGCGATCACCTGGTAAAGCTCATTCTTTTCATCGAGATCAAAGGCCACTGCCAGGACAATGGCCAGCAGTTCCGGATCGCTCCGGTCCCAGCAGCCCGGCGTAGCCAGCAGCAGGCAGATTAGCAAAATTGCCGGCAGCCATCTAGGGAGCACCGTCCTTTAACCTCCCCGCAAAAGCCCGGATTCCGTGAGCCAGCCAGAGAAGGCCGATCGGTAAAAGAATAAAGCCCACCACGGTCAGGGGGAAGACCACCCCCGGCTGGAAGAGACTTTGCAGCTGGAAATTATCGCGGTAGCCGTGTGCCCCCAGGGTGACCCAGACTACAGCCATCGGCCAGACCAGGACGCGGTAGCTTTTAAGCCCGAGCACTTCGGAGAGCCCCTTCGCCCCGCAGTAGAGGAAAACAGCGAGCCCGATGAAATGGGCGAAGCCCCAGGCAAACATGGCCAATACCTCGATCCGCTCGATAAATTCGCTAACCTGGAGAGCGCGCACCAGGGTTAGGAAAGGAAATGTGCTCCGAGCCCCCTTTTGTGGGCCGAGAACGGCTATCGTCGCAATCGAGATTAAAGCGAGAATGACAGTGGATAACCCTAAAGCGCCCAGGGCGCTGCGCAGCACCCGCTTCGGCTCCACTGCTGCAGGGACCAGGATGGCCAGCACCAGGAACTGGGAGGTTAAAGCCACCGGGGTCAGTGCGCCCCGCAGCATCGGGCCGGCGCCCCGGGCCAGGACCGGCTCCAGGTTGGATAAATTCTGCCAGGCCTGAGGCGCAGCGAGCACCAGGCTGGTCAGGATCGCCAGGATAAACAACGGGAAAAAGAGGTCGGCGGCGCGCCCGATCACTTCAATACCGGCACGTGCAGCAAAGGCGGTGGCCAACACCATGGACCCGATAATAAAGACGACAGGGGTTGCCGTAAGAAAGGCGGTAACCAGTGCATCTGCGTAGATGCGCACATCCGTGGCAGCCATGAAAAGGAAGGCGCCCAGGGGGATTAAACTTATAATTTTTCCCGGCCATTTTCCCAGCAGCTTCTGGCTGTACTGCACCAGCGTCTCCTGCGGGTAGCGCACAGCCAGCGCTCCGATCAACACCACCAGCAGCGCCGCCCCGAAAAAGGAGACAATGCCCGCCAGCCAGGCGTCCTGCAGGGCATCGGCAGTAGTGAGGACCGGTAAAAAGGCGATCACAATGCTGGTGCGCAGCATTAACAAAATGATAAAGAGCTGCCGGTTGGCAATCTTTTCCACGGCCATGTTTACTGTTCGCCTCCCCCTTCGCCCGGGTCTTTACCGCCATAGGGGGTTTGCCCCTGATCCATGCGCCCCGGTTCCCGCGCCCCCAATAGTTTTGGCCGCTGCCGCATCCCCCCCCACCAGATGCGCAGCACTGCGTCCTTCAGATCCGTCCAGATCAGGGGGGCTATGGGGGTTAGATAGGGGACCCCGAAAGAACGGAGGCTGCATAAGAAAACCACCGTCACCAGCAGTACGAACTGGACTCCGAACAGGCCCAAACCCCCGCCCGCAATCGTAAAAACAAAGCGGAGGATGCGAATGCTGATGCCCAGGCTAAAGGCGGGCGCGGTAAAGCTGGCAATGGCGGTTAGAGCAATAACTATTACCACCGCCGGGGAGACCAGGCCGGCGCGAATGGCGGCGTCGCCTAGAATCAGGGCGCCGACGATGCTGATGGCCGGGCCGATGGCCGCCGGCAGGCGCACCCCCGCCTCCCGCAAGATTTCGAACAGCGTATCTAAAAGGAGCACCTCCACGACAACCGGAAACGGTACCCCCTCACGGGTGGCGGTGATGCGCAGCAGCAGCCCCGTGGGCAGCAGCTCCTGGTGGAAATTAATAATCGCCACATAGGAGCCCGGCAAAAGCAGCGACAGCAGCAGCGATAGATAACGCAACACGCGGATGAACGTCCCCGCGAGGGAATTCTCGTAGTAGTCGTCAGGGGACTGCAGCTCCATGGACAGCTCCACCGGCACGATCAATACGTGGGGACTACCGTCGACCAGAATGACCACCCTCCCTTCGAGGAGAGCGGCTGCAGCCCTGTCCGGCCGCTCGGTGCGCGCGACCAGGGGGAATAGGGATAAAGGATCGTCCATGATAAACCCTTCCAGGTAACCGCTGCCGAGGATGCTGTCGGTCTTAATCCGTTTGAGCCGCTCGCGCACCTCGCGCACCAGCTTTTCCCGGGCGAGCCCCTTTATATAGGCGAAGGCCACCTCTGTCCTGGTCAATTCACCAATAGTCAGGCTCTCAATCCAGAGGTGGGGAATGCGGATGCGCCGCCGGATCAGGGAGGTATTGGTGCGCAGGCTCTCGATGAAACCTTCACGGGGGCCGCGCAGTACTTTTTCGGCATCGGGCTCGACGATGGACCGGGTTTGGAACCCCTTGGCGTCGCAGAGCAGCGCCTGCGCGACACCGTCAAACAGAAGCACAGCATCCCCGATGCTTAGGGCGGTAAACATGGCATTAATATCACTTGCCTGCCGCACTTCAGTTACGGTTAAAAGCCGCTCCATGGCCACCTCTTCAATCGCCGCGCCGCGTTCCGGCTCCCCCACCAGGCGGCTATCAAGCATCAGGCTTTGCAGGATTTCTTCCACCGTTTTACTGTCCACCAGCCCATCCAGGCGCACCAGGGCGGCGGGAACCTTGCCCGCGACCTTGAAACGGCGCACGGCAACATCAAAGCTGGGTCCGCCGAAGTGCGCCAGCAGC
>JAAYGO010000288.1 GCA_012727685.1 Bacillota bacterium
AAGAGACCGGCTATACGGGCTATCCCTGCTTTAACGCGCCCGAAAGCCTCGCCACCGCCTTAAAAGGCGCCGGCTTTGACGTAGTCTCTACCGTGAACAATCACTGCTTGGATCGCGGTGAAGAGGGAGTCTACCGCACCCTGGAGCATGTGGCAGAGGCGGGGCTGCTCTCCTTTGGCACCTACCGGACCTGGGAAGAGAGAAACACTCCCCTGGTCGTCGAAGTAAACGGCATCAAACTGGCTTTTTTGGGCTATACCTACTCCACCAACGGTATTCCGCTGCCGGAGGGAAGAGAGTACATTGTCAACATGCTCGATGAAGATTTAATTCTCGCCGACCTGGCCCGGGCCAGGCAAGCAGCAGACCTGGTAATCCTTTACCTGCACTGGGGGAACGAATACATGCGCTTTCCTTCCCCCGAGCAGGAGGCCATGGCGGAGCTCTTTTTAAAAGCAGGTGCGGACCTGATTATCGGCAGCCATCCCCATGTCGTGCAACCCGTGGCATTTATCAAAATTGCCGCCCCGGAAAATAAAGTAGAGGAGAAACCGGTGGCCTACTCGCTCGGCAACTTTATCAGCGACCAGCGCATGCCTTACACCGACAGCGGGATCATCCTGTTTGTGGAGTTTGTTTCCGAAGCAAAAACGGGGCGGCTGAAGCAAGGCGAAGTATCTTACGTGCCCACCTGGGTACATAAATACTATGACGACAACGGCCTCAACTTCCGGGTGCTCCCGGTGCCGCAAGCCCTTGAGAATTACCGGCAAGGAAAAGATCAGCGGCTCGATGCCGGCAGCGCTGAAAGGCTCGCGGAGGTGCTTGCGGAGACCAGAAAACATCTCTCCTCCCTCCCGCTCTATCAGGAGCCTTGATCAGGCTGGCCCTATCAGGCTGCTTCAATGCCCAGTATAGCTCCCGATTTAGCGCTCAGGCAGCCCCGGCGAAGCGGTGGCTGAGGGTTCCCGCCGAACCGGACAGCGATTCCAAAAAGTCGAGGGCGTCCTGCAAGGTCGATACGGGGACCAGTTTGATCCGGCGTGCCGCCTGCCTGGCTTCGTCATAATTGCCTTCCGGCACAATAAAGTATTCGGCACCTTCTCTTTCCGCGGCAATGACCTTTTGGAAAACGCCGCCGATGCGCCCCACATTCTCATCAAGGTCAATCGTCCCTGTACCGGCCACCTTGTGCCCGCCGGTGAGGTCTCCGGGGGTCAACTGATCTATAATTTCCAGGACGAACATCAATCCTGCGGAGGGGCCGCCGACTTTCCCTGTTTCCATGGTTATCTCCACTGGAAAGATCGGTTCCGAATAGAGGGTGTGGATATACACGCCCAGGGCGGGGTAATCGGGAGCGCCGGGGTTCGTCGTAGTAATCACCGTGACCTCATGTTCTTCACCATCACGCAAAATTGTCAAATCGACTGCTTCACCGATCTGGCGATCGCGCACTGCAGAGATGACTTCATCGGCGAGGCGGACTTCTTTTCCATCCACGGCCACGATATAGTCGCCTTCCTTTAAAATCCCCTGCGCGGGGCTGCCGTCTAAAAAGCCGACAATCATCGTGCCAACACTTTTAAACTCCACCTCGTATCCGGTCTTCTGCAAGGCGATCAGCTTGGCGAGCATCTTGCTCTCATTCATCCACCGATTCAGCAGCTCCCGGTATTCCGCCTGAGTCATGCCTTTCGGGATTACCTCTACCAGTTGGCGCACTTCAATATGCGGATGCAAATAACCGTATAAGAGAGTTAGAAGATTGGCCCTCCTCTGGTTTACCGTAACCATGTAAAACTGGCCGCGCGAGTCCTTCTCCGCCCCTTCCACGGTGATCAAAGGGCGCAGCGCTTCGGCTGAACCCGGCATAAACAAAATATAATTGGTCTGGGTAAAAAACGCCAAGGTCATCACGAACAGAACAATCAGCAGTAGGGCCAGAATTCGATTTAAAGCGCGCAATGGTTAGACCTTCTTTCCATGATTCTATCCGTGCTTTAGCTTCCTTAACAAAGGGAGTGCCTGCCTGGCCGCTTCTTCCCCGCGGGCGATGATTTCGGAGGCGCGGTGAAAATGAAACGGCGCAATATCGCTTAGATCCGGAGTGATCACCACGTCCGCCACCTGCTGCTTCGCCGCACTAATTTCCCGGGACATGATCTCAATCGTTTTCGAGAGGACATCAAATATATGATTAATCTTATATTCTGTTGCGAATGAATCGACATCAACGGCGATGACGAGATCCGCACCCATCTCCTTTACTACACCTGCGGGGACCCGGTCGAGCACCCCGCCGTCTACTAAAAGTTTGCCATCAATTTTTACGGGGCAAAACATGCCGGGGATGGCGCAAGAAGCGCGGATCGCCCTTGCGGCCGGGCCGCTGCGCAAAACCACTTTTTCCCCGGAACCGAGATCGACGGCCACAAATGCCAGGGGAAGCTCCATCTCTTCAATGCGGCGGCGGCCGGTCAAGAGTTGCATCAGCTCTTCCAAGCGCTCGCCGGCCATTAAACCCATGCGGGGAAAAGTAAAATCCATCCAGGTGCGCCGCGGGATGCTTTCGGCCAGCCGCTCGATCAGCTTTAACTTTAAGCCGCACGCAAAGAGAGCAGCAACCACACTGCCCATGCTGCTGCCAGCCAGGTAATCAATGCGGATACCGGCATCCAATAGCACTTTCAATACCCCGATATGGGCCAGGCCGCGGGCTAGGCCGCTGCCCAGGGCTACCCCTACCTTTTTACCCTGGAACATGATTCACCTCACGACAATCCATGTGCATTATGTAACACATCCAAATGGCAATTTCTCCTTTATCTCTATATCTCTATGCCCCATTTTTTTAGAATATCTTACATGATCCGCTCTTACTCATTCTCATTAACTTCGATCGCTAGAGTCTCGCTCACCGCCGGCCAAAACAAGTATAAACAAACAGATTGTGGTATAAAATAACAGTTAATTGATAAAACCGATTCATCCATGAAGGAAAGGATCATAGAATGGCTACGTTTTTAATCGCCATTTCTCTGCTAATTTTATTCTTAATTTTAGACCGGGTCCACAATATCCTGCGGCACCGCCGTGAGATGGCGCGCGCCGAAAAAGACGCCGCGCTGTCTGTGCTAAAAATTGTAATCAAACAAGAGCTGCTGCGGCTGAAAGATCCCGAGCTAATGAACCGCTGGATTACCCGCCTTTTGGAAATGCTCGGCTACTCCGACGTTAAACAGAACATCCTCAATGAAGAAAGCGGCTACGATTTCACCTGCCTTGAAAAAGGACGGAAAGTGCTGATAGCCTGCAAGCTGCAAAAAGCCCGCGACTATGAGGAGCCGCTAACCACGGGCACCGTGCAAAAGCTCGTTGGCGCCATGGTCGGCGACCGGGTTAAAAAAGGCTTACTATTAACAACCGGCGAGCTAACCGAAGAAGCACGCCGGTATATTGAACGGTTGCCTGTAAGTTATAAGATTACCGTTTTAGACGGCCAGAGCCTGATGGAGAAAATTCACGATCTGCGCAAATTAAAGCTGGTTGATCTATTGGAATCGTAAATTAAATTTGGCCGCAATGATATCATAGGCCTCCGGAGGTACCAGCTCTCTGACATCCCCGCCAAAACTGGCAATCTCCTTCACAATACTCGAACTTAAGTAAGAATACTTGCTGTGGGTCATCATGAACATGGTTTCAATGTCTGGATTCAATTTACGGTTTACAAGGGCCATTTGAAATTCAAATTCAAAATCGGAGACTGCGCGCAAACCTTTAATAATAATACTGATTTTTTTTTCCCTTGCGTAATCGACCAGCAATCCATTGTAGTAGTCCACGGTCACATTTTCATAAGCTTGCGTAACCCGGCGCAGCATTTCTACTCTTTCGTCAATGCTGAAAACAGCTTGCTTCCTCGGATTATCAAGAACCGCTACCGTAACATGTTCCATGGTTTTGCTAATCCGCCTTATAATGTCGAGATGCCCCCTTGTGACAGGATCAAAACTGCCCGGATAAAGTGCAACTGCTTTAGCCAAGTAAATGCTCCTCCTTTATATCTAGATCAACCATCAGGCAACAATTATGTTTCTGCATTCTAGAAATAATAACCTGCAAAAAAATGATTTTTATCGAATCTCCAGTAAGTTCTTCTCAGCTCAAAAAAATTTTAAATAAATTTTTCGATTGGTGTATAAATTAAAAGCCTCCGTTCCATAATAAGTGATGAAGCAATGTAGTATTCCCCATAAGCTCTTCCTCCGGTTTCTCCTCTCCCAATCATCGCTAAAGCGATGATTTACCGCGAACCTTTTTGTTCGCGGTCTTTTTTTAAAATAAATGGGGCGGGCTTTTACACCCGCCCCATGGATGAGGGGATTTTAAGTATTAGACCTGGGTGCCGCCTTTGCCGGCCAATTGATTCTCAGCGGCTTGAATCATCCGTTTCACCATCATACCGCCTACATATCCGTTTTGGCGGGAGGGAAGGGCGCCCAAGTCGCCATTGTAATTAATCCCCAGCTCGTTGGCCACTTCATACTTGAAGTTCTCCAGAGCCTGAGCAGCTTCCCTGACTAAGATACGATTATTCCTCCGCGGCATTTAATTTCACCTCCTTCTCGTTGTTGCAAGCTTAGTATGGCACCGCGCCATGTTTATATACTTAGTATTGTTTTCAAGTAAAAATAGTATTTTGCTTCAGATTCTAAATTTAATCCTCGTTTTCCATAGACATTAAGTGGTAACTAATAAACAATTTGAGTCTGCTAAATAGTTAATCAGGAATGATTGAAAAAATGGCCCAGCAATAACCGGCTTTTGAGGAAAATGAAACCATTTTTTTAATAAAACTTGCCTCCCGGTTCGCATTATGCTAAAATGGGACTCGTGCATTAGGATGGAGTAATCGAAGGGGGTTTATCGATGGCCAAGGTCTGCGTCATTTGTGGAAAAAGCAAAATTTCCGGATTCAAGGTGAGCCACTCAAACATCAAGACTAAAAGACAATGGAAACCGAATATCCAAAAAATTAAGGTTATGTTCCAAGGGACGCCGCGGCGGCTTAACATTTGCACCCACTGCCTTAAATCAGGCAAAATCAAAAGGGCATTGTAAATAATTTTGGGGGGAGCAGCAGCATACTGCTCCCTTTCTATATTTTTCTGACAGTTGCCACCTGGCTGGACTTTTAGCTAGCCCTTCAAGCCTTTCAACACCTTGCCGAGCGGCTCCCCTTCCGGCGTACCCGCAGGGACCACCTTCACCCATGTTTCCATCTCTAATTCCTTTAATTTCTTCTCCACTGGTAGGTTCACAAGCTCCGGGCTAGGTTCTCCAAAATAATACTATTACCACTCTCCACCCTTTGGAGGAGAAGGTCAAGGTGAGGGATGTGTCACCAGGGGACAAAAAACTTATGCCGCTTGTCGCCCCGAAGCTGGCCCTGTTAAGTGCCACCCTGCATTAGTGAAAAAATAAACCCCGGCTTTCACCAGGGCAACATAATATGTTATCTTTTAGAGACCCTCATGCTTTTACAAAGATACCGAACAACCCTTTCACAATTCCTCGCAGAAAACGCGGCACCTTCACGACGTAAAAACGCATCCAGACGCTCCCCCCTTACTCTTAGTTACACTTTGATTTGACTGTTAGCACAAGTCACCAATATGAACGATCGTAAATATAGAGCTGCCAACCGGCCCAAATCAGAACAACACCCAACACCAGCGGCCAAAGATAGAGAGGCAATACCCTTACCACCAGGGCAACCCCCGCCACTCCAAGGATTACTCCGCCGATTCGCCGTAAAGTCGCCTGCAACCGTCTAGCACCCATACTATTCCCCCCATTTTTACCTGACTGGCCGGGTGCCTTGTTATTATATGGCACTGCCATATAAAGTGTTCATCCGGGGGGTCTCTATGGCATCCAGAGCGAAGCAAAGGATCTCCAAAGCGGCTGCCGCATTTTCAGAATAGACTACCATTCCCCCGCGGGCGGGGGCACCATCAGAAAGACGAAAATGTCGCCATTCCAAATCCCCTCTCCACCCTTTGGGGGGAGAGGGACAGGGTGAGGGCGCCATCGGGAGACATGATAACGCTTATATTCTTGTTGCTTTGAACCATTAAAATCATACCTTCGAACCCTTGCACAGACCCGCGATTTATGCTAATATAACTTCACAACAAACGTGCCGAAGTGGCGGAATTGGCAGACGCACACGACTCAAAATCGTGCGCCCTCCGGGCATGTGGGTTCAACTCCCACCTTCGGCACCATTGATTAAAGGCTTCCCGGGTTGGGGGAAGCCTTTACATTTTATGCCAAGTTTTTTCAAGAAAGGTCTTCTAGACCTGGTACTATTCGCCACATTCACCATGATGTTGATGTTTATGACAAATCGAACCTGTGGATTTTAATGTGCCCAGCAGGTACGCTTCTACCGCTGCTTTTGCATTACCGCTTGCTCCGACGATTACCTCAATGTCTTTTTCATTGAAGATATTAACAGCACCACCGCCCATGCCGCCCGATATAACTACATTAACTCCCATTTCTAGTTCAGTGCCTTCGGCACCATTGATATTAAAGGCTTCCCAGGTTGGGGAAGCCTTTTCATTTAATAATTTGTGCCGGATTTGTGCCGATTTTTTTTAAATATTTTTGCGCCTAAAATCTCTGCCGCTGAAACACCTTCTCCAAAATACTGGTATGGCTACTCAAAGGTGTTAATGGATAAAAAACTCGCCCCCGTTTGGATGAGGCTGTTTCATCCCTTTTATACTCTTTTCCCGGAAAAGCCCACAAACCGCGGTTGATTTACACCGCCCCCACTTTTGGGACGAATCTTGCCCACAATTCTCGAAACTTTATGCCGCCTCCAATGAGTCAAAGTCACCGTCCCCTTGACTCGCTTCCCCTTGACTCGCTTGACTCACCTGTATAGCTTCCTCAGTTCGGCTTTAGAAATCTTGCCAACAGAATTTTTAGGAAGTTCATCTAAAAAAGTTATTTTTTTCGGTCTCTTAAAACCAGCTAGCCTCTGCCTGCAAAAATCCATAATATCTTGCTCGGATACTTTATTCTTATAATGAGGCTTTAAGGAAACTATAGCCCTAACCGATTCTCCCCATTCTTTATCAGGAATACCAATAACAGCTACTTCTTTAACAGCCGGATGCTGATAAATAATGCTCTCAACTTCCCTGGAAGATACGTTTTCTCCCCCGCTAATAATAATATCTTTTTTACGATCTACATGGAAAATGTAACCGTCATCATCCCTGTACCCCAAATCCCCTGTATATAACCACCCATTTTTATATGTCTTTGCTGTCTCCTGAGGCATTTTCCAATATCCTAAAGAAACATTGTCTCCTTTTACAATTATTTCTCCAACTTTTCCTGGAGGAAGCTCAACACCTTCATTGTCAACAATCTTAACCTCAACATTAATGCCATCTTTACCAACAGAACCAAGCTTTTCGGAAAGTGGACCATCCAAATGGTGCTCTGTGCCTGGGAAATTTGTGATCATACCAGCTTCAGTGCAACCTAAACCTGTATAAAAAATATGTTGGCCCAAAATGCTCATCGCTTCTTTAATCTGTTCAACTGTGCTGGGGGCCCCTGCATACATAAGAAAACGAAGACTACTTAAATCATAATCTTTTAAACCGGGGTGCGTAATCAGACGTTGAAGCATTGTAGGAACCAGGTTGAGAAAAGTAACTTTTTCTTTTTCAATGGTTTGCAGTATTTTTTCTGCGTCAAAACGGGGCAAAAGTATTGTCAACCCACTACGATAAAAATGCGTCGTAAGAGGCCAAAAACCGGCAATATGAAATAAGGGCAGAACTAATAAATTAATATCTTCTGGCACAATGCGTTTTTCAATTATCGTAGAGTTTGTATTTGCAACAATATTCCGATGAGAAATCATAACTCCTTTAGGAATACCTGTAGTTCCGCTCGTATACAAAATCATGAATAAATCATCCGGCTCTACCTGTGCATATGCACTTTCATAAGGGGCAATGTCTAAGAGAGAATTAAATGAGATAGTATTTTCGCGCTCCTTACCTATAGTAATAATATGATTTGCATTCGGGACATAGCTTTTTTTGTTTTTTAGAATAACTTCAATTTGGTCTTCCAGAGCTTCATGGTAAATGAATGCAATTGATTCAGAATGATTCAAATTATACGCAACTTCTGTTGCAGTGAGGCGAGCATTTATAGGAACGGCAACATAACCTCCCTTGGCAATAGCAAAATAAAACTCGACGTACTCATGGCAATTATGTGCCATGATTGCTATCTTGTCACCCTTTTTAAGTCCCAAATGGTTTAAGGCGCTACATAATCTATTTGCTCGTTCATCTATTTCGCTATATGTAAATCGTTTGTCACCGTCGATCAATCCCACCTTCCGGGGGTGCAATCGAGCATTTCGTTCTAATATATCTCTAACTGTCACCAATTTTAAATGCCTCCCCAAAAATTCTTTGCTAATCATTCTGTGACAGTCTAACCTACGTGACGTTCACTAACCTTAGTATAATACTTATAACGAAAAGGTGTCAAAAACAACAAGCTTCGCCTTAGTAATTGCAGACAGTTCCAGCGGTTCAACCATATAAGTTCCCGCTGTTCCTCGGTTACGTTCACCGACAGCTCGCGGAGACGGGGTGGGATGGTAAGATCAGTCGTCATCCATGCCGGGCAATAGCGTTAGTAATTCAAACTATCCATAATTGGTCAGAATGCTAGAGGGCTCAAATACGTGAGTCAAAGTCAACGTCCCTTTGACTCAAAGCCGAGAACGGCACCGCATAGGATATAGAGAGCGATTCCCCATG
>JAAYGO010000175.1 GCA_012727685.1 Bacillota bacterium
AGTTATATCTGCCGTCTTGATTAATTTCATAGTATTCACCTTCAACCCAGGGCGTAGTAAAGTCGGGCCTTGGAGGCAAATCGGTGGGAAAATCCGGGAATACCGGGTCAGGATAAGTTCTGACAGCCGGCAGTGTTTCGAAGCCGCCGGGAACGTTGAGCCAGGGAGCTTCAACCTGGTCCCATGGATCGAGGTTTGGATCTGGATTGGGCGATTCATTATTAGAAGCCATTCTCTCGGTTTGGATGACATTGTAGGGGTCGCTGGATGGCCCTACGGAAAGAGTTCCATCATAAATGAGATTGCTCCAAGCAAACTTGACCGAGTCCGCCCCGGTAGTATTGGTCCCGACCGGACCGCGTATGGTGACGCTACCACCCATGGCGATCGCCGGTTTGCCCGCGGTGTTCGCCATAGCAAACAGGGCCATATCAAACGGAGGCAGCTCCCCACCCGGTTGCTCGCCTTCCAGGGCGAGCGTCAAGGTTACCTGCTCCGTCGAATCATGGAAATTGCCGGTCGCGGTCACGGTAATCTCCTTGCCTCCGGCTTGCGGCTCCAGGGTAACCAGTATCGGCGCGCCCTGGGCGGGGGCGCTATCCGCGGCCTGCAGGTCATCGAGGTCACCAAAAAGATAGATGGTGCCCTCCAGCGCATAACCCTCCGCTTCTAGCCATGACAGCGCCGCCCCGGCGCCGGAGCGGGCGTTGTAGTAAGCCTGGGTTTTATGGTCGTGCTTGAGGGCTTGTTTCCCTTCGCTGGCCATGGCCAGCAGAAATACCGTGCTGAGAAGCATTAACACGACCATGATGACCATCACGATCACCAGAGCAGACCCTTTTTCCTCTTTTAAGCTGATCAAGGACATCGCCAACACCTCTGGTTAGGCAGTCGCTGCTTTCAACGACAGGATCTCAGGCAAAGATAGATTATTTCCTAAATTATAGCATAATATGCTTGCTTTATGTAGCCGTTGGATAAAAATAAAGTGGTTAAATCCAGTAATAATCTGACATGCTAAATTTTCTTTATGATGGCAGGACTTGCACAAAATAGAGATTTAGTTTATAATATCGACAAGAAAATCAAGATAATGCTAAAAAAATGATTCCTGACCGATTAAAGGCAAACCTGTCGAAAGGCAGGGACGCAAAGCCATGGGTCTACGGCTCGTTTAAACGGATACGGGCTATGATTGCCAGGTTGCCGAAACAGGTGAGTGAAGAGAGGCCTGTTTTTTCCAAGGGGGAAAGATGGGCTTTTTTGAAAAGCTCAAACAAAAAACGACAAGGTTATCCAGGTTCTCCAAGTAGTTGACAATTTTATTATTAGCTTGTAAACTAATACAGGGTAAAGATGGCAACTGTGCCGGGAAAGGGATCCCTCCGGGACGCGGATGTCTGAATTTATTGAATTTTGTGATTCTCCTGCTACCGCGGCCAGGCGGTCTTTACCATTGCCATCGCAGAATTAGTTGAAGATCATTCGAAGCGTCTGATTTTTGCTTTCCCTATGATCAGCGCTGACGGGGGATAGCTTTCCCTGACGGGCCGATCTAGTTTGGCAACGTTTAAGGCTGGCGGCTCTTTTAGGGTAAAAAGCTATACGTGCCCTTCCAAACGGTGCCCTTTACCGGCTAGACGTGACAATAGGCGGCATGATCTGCTTTACGGTTATCCTTTCCAGACTCTTTTACGGGGGGAGGAGGTTGGCCTTGCCGGATCCAAAGGCCGGTTCTGAAGCGAAAAGTTCCGCGACAGCCCCGCAGTCACAACAGAAAAGGTTTTTGCTCTACGCCGGGTTGGCTGTGTTGGTGCTGCTGCTCGTGGCGGCATCAATTTATCTGGTAAAGTCAAACAAGGCTCCGGGGCAGCCGCCCACTCCGTCCGGTTCAAGAGAGGCTGAAACCAAAGAGAACGGGGAGGTTCTTCCCCAGAGCAGGCGCGACCTTTCCCTGGACGGTGCGGGAGAAACGATCTGGTTTGGCCGCGATCCCTTTGCCACACCGCTCAAGCTCACCGGGATCGTGACCGGCGGATTCGGGGACGACCTGGCCATCATTGAATCGGGCAGTGCGGCCTACATCGTGAAGGTCGGAGATGTGGTTGATGAAATTTGGACGGTTACCAAGATCAGTAAAGATGCTGTTGAACTGAAAACGGCGGATCGTGAGATCAAGCTGCAGTTGGCCGCGCGCGCCATTCCGGAAGTGGTTACGAAAAAAGACAATTCCGCCGATGATGACGGGGAGGAGGAATCTTAAATGATGACGCGCACAGAGCGGGCGAAAGCGGCTTTTAAGGAAAAACGTGACGCTGTGATCAGATACAGTTTGCTGGTATTATCGGTGCTGGCCCTGGCTAGCCTCAAAAGCAGCATCCCTGAACCCCGCCTCGACCTGGTCGGCTCGCCGGTAGAGCCTGAGGAAAACCTGGTCGATTCCGCCGCTCCGTCAGGGAATGAAACCGTAAACGAACCTGTTGAGCTGTCAGGCGCTAGCCTGTGGGCGGATAGCTCCACTGCAGGCAGTTATGCCTCCGACAACCCTTCCCGCATATCCATGGATGCGCGCAATGCCAACCTGCTGGATATACTCTCTGTCCTGGCCATTAAACTCGATACCCCGATTATTTGCTTGGAAGAACCGCGCACCGTGACCTTCAAAGTGGAAAATCTGGCGCCGCTGACCGCTTTCCAACTGTTGCTGCAGAAAGAAGGGCTCGATTACATCAATGTGGGAGGCAACTTGGTAGTCGGACCGCGAGAACGCCTGCAGGATAACTTTTATAACCGGATGATCCTCACGCGCTTCAACCTGCGCTACATTTCGGCTAAAACGCTGCGCAATCTGATTGGTGAACTGGGCATACCTTTGCAAAGCGTTTCTGTCGATGTGAACACGGAGGCGATCTGGGTGCAGGGCACGCCGATTGCCCTGGGGAAAATCAAGGAGGTCATCGATGCGGTGGACGTGCCGGAAAATGCCGATCCTGCCGATGGCGCCGCTTTCACCATGTTTGTTTACTACCTCAATAATACCGTGGCCAAGGATATGGCGCAGCGGCTGGCAACCATCGGTTTTCAAAGTGTGAGCACGGTGGTGTTAAACTACCCCGAGTTTACCCGGCAGCTATTGGTGGTGGCCCCGATTGTTCTGGAAGACAGGGTCCGGGAGGCGATCCGGGAGCTGGATAGCCTTCAGCCGCTGATCAAAATTCCGGTGGCCTCGGCCAGCGGTGAAAACGCTTATGCCAGGCTGGATGCACAAAGACAGCTTCTGGTAGAGCTGACCGACATCCCCGCGAGCGCCATGCATATATCCGGTGACCTTTCCGGCAGGGGGGACCCCTTGAACGGCGAGCTGATCCTCTGGGTGGAGACCACCCCGGATAACATCAACCTGATCCGCGAAATGATTGATATGATTACGTTTATCCAGGAGCCCTAGCCGCCCCCGCCCGCCAATCCGGGCGCTCTGCCTGCCCGGCGGCAGCCTGTTCACCGGTCACCGCCTGGGAAGAAATAAATCTAGCCAGTCATGCGCGAATTAGGAAAGAGGAGTTTTATGCAAATGGGCGATAACAGCAATTATCCCATCACCATGGATGCCCTGCGCACGCTGGCCGTGGAGCGAAACGCTTCCGACGTGCACCTGGCGCCGGGAGCTCCTCCTTTGTTCAGGATTAACCGTACCCTGGTCCAACTCGAAGACCAGCCGGTATTAACCCCGAAAG
>JAAYGO010000031.1 GCA_012727685.1 Bacillota bacterium
AAAACGCTGTATTTTAAAGCCTTTTTGCGGTTTTACTCAATTTTTAGGCCGGTTCGTTGTGACTATTTATTAGCTATGATTCGTGTTACCTTTTAGCTTTAGTTGACCTTTTTGGGGTCGAATCAGATATTGGTTTATCCTGGTAATGCGGTACCCGGCTTCAGGTACTCCCCACCTGACCCTCTCCATCACCCTCTATATAAGATATCATAGCCTGAAACAAGGCATTGGCAAAAACTGCACAAAAAAATATATCAAATTTTCGATGCTGTTCCTCGAATATATTACCCAAAAAAAACATTCTTGTCCATAGCTTTTCTATCCTGACAATGCGATAGCCTGATTCAGGTCCCCCCCTCACCCTCCTCTCCCCCCAAAGGGTGGAGAGGGGATTGTGGTTGGCAGCATTTCCGGCCTGGTGGTCCGCGGACACGGCCGGCTAATGGGTGGAGAGAGGATTGAGGTTGGCAGCGTTTCCATTCCCTGATGGTGGCCCCGCCAGCGGGGGCATGGACGTCTCATCTGAATACGACAGCCCTCAAGTCTTAAAAACTTTCCATGTACATTGCGCTAAAGGGGTAGATCTTTGCCCTATGCATCTCTTCGCAGTGGTGTCTTATTGATAATTTTTTGAATATTTTGAAAAAAGGATTTCCGAATATTGCTTTAGAATAAGTAAAGCAAATGACCATAAGTAATCTTTATGTATAGGTTCTTTTTTTCTTTAATCAGCAGTTTGTTTTTACCATGGCTAGCCAAGTGAATTCTTTCTCATTCCGATTGGCGAATGGATGGCCTGATCATTCGGAGGTGATCCTTTATAGAGCCGTGTTTGTCTTGGGCAACATTTTTCTTGCGGAGGCGCAAGCATGTTATTGATCTTTCCCCATGTGTTGAAGCCTAAATAGAGGGGTGGTTAAGAGTGACGGTAAAAACCTTTAAGCAGGGCGTTTTTTTGCCCCACTACAAAAAGTATTCCGAGGATCAACCCATCACCACGATCGATTTGCCCAATGAAGTGGTCATCCCTTTGCACCAGCATATAGGGGCCCCCTGTCAGGCCCTGGTCCGGGCGGGAGACAGGGTCAAGACCGGCCAAAAAATCGGTGAAAGCGCCGCTTTTGTCAGCGCCGCGATCCATGCCAGTGTTGACGGGACAGTGACCGCCGTGGAACCCCGGCCGTATTTTACCGGCACAAACGTGGAAAGCGTTGTGATTGAGGTTGACCCCGAACAAAAAGAACCGGTTTGGCCGGAACAGGATCTCTCCAGCCTGGATAAGGACGCGATCAAGGCGGCGATCAAAGAGGCGGGGATCGTGGGCATGGGCGGCGCCGCTTTCCCCACCCATGTCAAGCTAAGCGCTTCGAAACCCATCGATGCGGTGATCATCAATGCCTGCGAATGCGAGCCGTTTTTGACCTGTGACCACCGCTTGCTGATCGAAGCAACGGCTGCACTGGTCGAAGGGGCCAGGCTGATCCGCAAAGTGGTCGATGCACCGCGCGTCTATTTTGGCGTAGAGACAAACAAGGCTGACGGCATTGCCGCCCTTAAGCAAGCCATCAAAGATGACGAGACCATGGAAGTGGTCATGCTCGATGTAAAATACCCGCAAGGCTCGGAGAAACAGCTTATCAAAGCGGTCATGGACCGGGAAGTGCCCCCGGGCAAGCTGCCCTTAGACGTGGGCGCCATCGTGCAGAATGTCTCCACGGCCATCGCCATCTACGAAGCCTGCCGCTATAAGAAGCCGCTCTACGAGCGGGTCTTGACCTTAAGCGGTGACGCTGCGGCCAGGCCGGGCAATATCCGGGTCCGGGTCGGCACGCCCATCGGCCATATCATCGAGCAATGCGGTGGTTTCAAAGGAGCTTCCGGCGAAGAAGCCAGGCTGAATAAGCTGGTGGGCAAGATCATCATGGGCGGTCCCATGACCGGCTGGGCACAAAGCAGGCTGGATATCCCGATCGTCAAGGGGACCAGCGGCATCCTCATCTTCTCCCCGGCCATGGTCGCCAAGACCGAACACCGGGCTTGCGTGCGCTGCGGCAGGTGTGTTGAGCACTGCCCGATGTTTCTCTACCCCAGCCATATCGGCATGTATGCGGAAAACGGCCGCTACGACAGCGCTGTTGAATGGGGTGCCATGGATTGCTTTGAGTGCGGCATTTGCGTTTACGTCTGCCCCTCCAACCGGCCGATTGTTAAGTTTGTTCGCGAAACAAAAAGACATGTTGCTGCTGCCCGGGCGGCCAAGGCGAAATAAAAAGACGCCCCTTTTCGGCATCGGCAGTCCTGTGAGCTTAGATTGTGATCGTTATCAAGAGGAGGGAAAAGTAAAAGATGCTGGATCAAGAGCTGCAACTGACACTGTCGCCATCGCCGCATTTGAGATCTCCGATAACGGTAAATCTCGCCATGCGGGATGTTTTCATTGCGCTCCTGCCCATTACCCTGGTTTCCATTTTCCTGTATAAATGGAACGCGGTTTTTCTCATCCTGGTGTGCCTGGCCACGGCTGCGATTACGGAACTTCTTTTCCGCAAGGTGCTGAAAAAGAAGGCCACGCTGGCTGACGGCAGCGCCATGGTGACCGGTTTGCTCGTCGCCCTCTGCTTCGGCCCCGGCACGGCCTGGTGGACCGCCATGCTGGCCACTTTCATCGGCATCGGATTGGCCAAGGAGCTGATGGGCGGACTGGGCTGGAACCGCTTTAACCCCGCCCTGTTCGGCCGCGTGGCGGTGATCCTCATTGTGCCTATTTTCCAGTATTTCACCGCCATATTTGCGCCCCTCAAACCTTACCTCGGCGGCATCGACCTGGTGACCCAGGCCACTCCCCTGGCCATGCTGAAGCAGGGCACCCTCGAAACCGGCATCGGCCAGCTTTTAACCTGGCATCATGGCGGTGCGCTCGGTGAAACATCAGCCCTGGCCCTGCTGATCGGTGGAGCCTACCTGATTTACAAAAAGCATATCAGCTGGCATATTCCAATCGCCATTATCGGCACGGTTTTTGTCTACGGCGCCATTGCCGAAGGCAGCATTACGCTGGGCCTGGCCCATGTCCTGACCGGGGGCGTCTTGTTGGGCGCGCTTTTTATGGCCACAGACTGGGTCACCAGCCCGATCACCCCGAAGGGCAAAATTATTTTCGGGATCGCCATCGGGATCCTGCTGATGTCCTTCCGGGTGCTCTTAGGCCCGACCGAAGGCATGGCCTTCTCCATCCTGATCATGAACGCCTTTGTGCCGTGGCTCGACCGCCTGACCAAGCGGCCCAAGTTCGGCGAAGTCCCGGTCCGGAAAGCTCCTGCTGTTTCCCAGGGGGCAAAACCGGCCGTAGGAAAAAGCAATTAATCGAGGGGGTGTGTTGAACGATGAAGCTCTCACGTCGCAGTTTCTTGAAGCTGGCAGGAACAGCCGCCGCCGCTTCCGTGCTGGCCGGATCCGGTTTGGAAAGCAAAGCCGCCGCCGCGGAAGCGATCCGGGTCCATTATGGACGGGAAGTGCCCACCATCTGCACATTCTGCGCCGTCGGCTGCGGCATCATCTGCCACGTGCAAAACGGTGTAATCATCAATGCCGAGGGCGATCCGGATCACCCGATCAACGAGGGTTCCCTGTGCAGCAAGGGCTCTTCACTATACAACGTTTCTTACATATACGATGCCAAGGGACGGCCCAAGCCGAACCCGTATCGCCTCACCAGGCCCCTTTACCGGGCGCCGGGCAGCGATAAATGGGAGGAAAAAAGCTGGGAATGGATGCTGGAAACCATTGCCCGGCGCATCAAGGATACCCGCGATCAATATTTCGAAACCAGAGATGCCAGCGGGGTCACGGTAAACCGGACCAACGCCATCGCCTGGCTGGGCAGCGCCTTCTGCACGAACGAAGAAAACTACCTCTATAACAAGATCGCGCGCGCCATCGGGATCGTAAATATCGATCATTGCGCCCGTCTCTGACACTCTTCCACGGTCGCCGGTCTCGGCGCCACGTTTGGAAGAGGTTGCATGACCAACCACTGGATCGACTATCGAAACACAGACGTGTTTATGAACATCGGGGGGAACACCGCGGAGAACCACCCCATCTCCATGAAATGGATCGAGAAGGCACGCCAGGAAAGGGGCGCCAAGCTGATCGTGGTCGACCCGCGCGTCAGCCGCACCGCCGCAGTGGCAGACCTGCATGTTCCCATTCGCCCCGGCACCAATATCGCCTACCTGGGCGGGTTGATAAAGTATATCCTGGATCACGAGCTATACCAGGCGGAATACGTGCGCCACTATACCAACGCCTCCTACCTGGTCGATGAAGGATTCAGCTTTGACGAAGAAACCGGCTATTTTTCCGGCATTGAAGACGATCCGGCCAGGAATGCCAAGAAATACGATAAGAGCACCTGGCAGTTCCAGCGGGACAGCGACGGCAATATCCTGAAAGATGAAAGCCTGACCGATCCCCGCTGCGTCCTGCAGTTGTTGAAGCGGTTCTACGCCAAGTACACCCTGGATATGGTCAGCAAAATCACCGGCTGTGATCCGAAAATCCTGGAGGAATCCTACAAGCTCTACGCTTCCACCGGGCAGCCCGGCAAAGCGGGGAACATCATGTATGCCATGGGCATTACGCAATTCACCCACGGCTCCCAGAATGTGAGGGCGGTGGCCATGGTGCAGCTGCTCCTGGGCAACATCGGCATTCCCGGCGGCGGGGTTAATGCCCAGCGCGGCCAGTCCAACGTGCAGGGTTCCACCGACATGGCCATCCTCTACCATATCCTCCCGGGATACTTGAACATGCCGAAGGCGGCCGTGCATCCGACCCTGGCCGACTATCTCGAAAAAGAAACGCCTGCGGCCGGATGGTGGGTAAACAAGCCCAAATACATGATCAGCCTGATGAAAGCCTACTGGGGCGACAACGCCACCGCGGGCAACGATTTCTGCTACGATTATTTGCCGAAGCTGGATGCCCGCGATCACTCCCACATCGGCATGTATAAATACATGGGTGAAGGCGAAGTCAAAGGGATGATCTGCTGGGCCGACAACCCGGCCGTAACCGGTCCATCGTCGGGTCACAAGCGGCACTACCAGGCCAATCTCGACTGGCTCGTCTCCGTGGATATTTTTGAAAACGAAACTGCAGCCTTCTGGAAAGCACCGGGCATGAACCCGGCGGAGATCAAGACCGAGGTCTTTTTGCTGCCGGCCGGTGCCGCCTACGAGCGCGAAGGAACCATCGCCAACAGCGGCCGCTGGATCCAGTGGCGCTGGAAGGCCCAGGATCCACCCGGAGTATGCCGCTCGGACATCCAAATTGCCTACAGCCTGTTCAAGAAGCTGCAGGAACTGTATGCAGAGGAGTCCGGCGCCTTCCCCGATCCGATCGTGAAGATGAAATGGGACTATGGCAAAGATGAAGATGAGAGCCAGGTGGACATCGTCAAGGTCTGCAAAGAAATTAACGGCTACAATACCGCCGACGGCTCGTTCGTCACCAATTTTGTCTCCCTCAAGGATGACGGGTCCACCGCCTGCGGCAACTGGCTTTACAGCGGCTACTACAACAACTACGCGAACCCGGCCTGCCAGAGCAGGATCAAGGAGACCGAAGGGATCGGCTCCCACCTGGGCTGGGCCTATGCCTGGCCGCTGAACCGGCGCATCGTCTACAACCGCTGCTCCGCCGACCCGCAGGGCAATCCCTGGAACCCGGATCTGCAAGTCTTCTGGTGGGATGAGGAGGGCACACTGATCAAAAACCTGGATATTCCCGACTGGCCGGGCTCCTGGACCTTTGAACAGGTGGCGCAGAACCCGTTTATCATGCTGGCGGAGGGCCAGGGCCTGCTCTTTTCCCAAACATTGAGCGACGGCCCCCTCCCGGCCCATTATGAGCCGGCGGAAAGCCCTGTCCCGAACCTGCTTTATCCCAAGGCTAGCTATAACCCGATCAGCCAGCGCTGGTATGACAATTTTGCGGATCTGGGCGACAAGAATTATCCCTACATCATGACTACCTACCGCATCACCGAGCATTACCAGTCGGGCGCCGTCACCCGGAACATGCCGTGGCTAAACGAGATGATGCCGGAACTCTTTGTGGAACTTGACGAAGAACTTGCGGAAACCCTGGGGATTAAAAACGGCGACACCGTGCGCATCGAGAGCAAGCGCCTGCTGCATGACGGGAAGCAGGACGGGATTGAAGCCAAGGCCTGCGTCACCAGGCGGCTCAAGCCGCTGGTGATCAACGGAGAGAAAAAGCATATCATTGGAATGCCGTTCCATTGGGGCTTCATGGGGATGGCCAAGGGCGCCGTGACCAACGACCTGAGCCCCTCGGTGGGCGACGCCAACACCACCATTCCCGAATATAAGGCATTCCTCTGCAATATCAGGAAGGTGGTGTAAGTAATGCAGAAAACGATGCTGATCGACACCTCCAGGTGTATCGGCTGCCGGGCCTGCCAGGCGGCCTGCAAGCAGTGGAACCAGCTCCCGGCGGAAGAGACGGAGTTTAAGGGAAGTTACGAGAACCCGCCCCGCTTTTCTCCGGTTACCTGGACCAAGATCGCCTTCCGGGAGTACGAGATGGACAGCCAGGAGCGCTGGACCTTCACCAAGCTGGGCTGCATGCACTGTACCGAGGCGGCCTGCATGATGGTCTGCCCGGCCAGCGCCATTTCCCGCACCGCTTACGGCACGATCAAAATCGACGAAAAAAGGTGCATCGGCTGCAACTATTGCATCGCCAACTGTACCTTCAACGTAATCGGCTTTGACCAGGCGGCCAATGTGGCGCGCAAGTGCACCTTTTGCGAAGACCGGCTTGCCGCGGGCTTGATCCCGGCCTGTGCCAAGGCCTGCCCCTCCGGGGCGATTACTTTCGGCGACCGGCACGAGATGATCTCCCTGGCGGAAAGGCGCATTCAGGAGCTGCGGCGGGCCGGCAACAGCAAAGCAGAGATTTACGGTTTGGAAGAGCTCGACGGCCTGGGGATGATGTATATCCTGAAAGACGGCAGGGAAGATGCGATGGCGAAGTACGGCTTGCCGGAAAACCCGCGCGTCCGCACCTCCGCCCACATCTGGAATGTCATCTTTAAACCGGTGCGGGCCATCATCGTGCTGGCCCTGGCTTTCGCCCTCTGGATCAACAAGAGCGAATCAGCCAAGGAGGCCAAAGCGAGCTGATCGAAGCCCGGGCGGCAAGAAGGGTGATTATTAATGCGGGGGCTGTCCCAAAAGGGGCAGCCTCTTAGTTTCCCCAGATTGCTAACGGGAATCTAGCGCGCGGGTGATTTCCCCAAAAACCCTTGTGACAGTGCCATCCTTCATTTGATCGGCGAAAACCACGATTACCGCCCGGGTTGATTCCAGCGGGTAAAAACCGGCAGCCCAGTAATTGAAGATAGGTTTTCCGCTTGTCTCCTCCCGGCCGCTCTCCGCGGTGCCAGTCTTCATTCCCGCCACGGCGCCGGCAATGTTGGCGCTTCGCCCGGTCCCCTGCTCGACCACTGCCTGCAGCAGATATTTCAGCTTATTGATCGTGGCGGGGCTAAGGATCTCTTTCCCCCGCCGGGGCAGATAAGAGCGGATTTCCCGCCCTTGCGCGTCGGTAATCGCTTTCACCAGGCGCGGTTCAACCCGACGCCCGCCGTTGGCAATGGCGGCCATGATGACCGTCACCTGCAGCGGGCTAGTCAAAACCTTCCCCTGGCCAATGGCCGTGTTGGCCAGATCTTTTGAGCCGGTTATCTCCGAGGGCAGCGGCATATTGCCCGCCGATTCACCGATCGGCAGGCCGGTGACCGCCCCGCAGCCAAAGGCGGCTGCATACTTGTAGAGCAGCTCCGGCCCCA
Source organism: Bacillota bacterium (assembly GCA_012727685.1). Taxonomy (GTDB): domain Bacteria; phylum Bacillota; class Dethiobacteria; order DTU022; family DTU022; genus JAAYGO01. Next base: position 7,883 of record JAAYGO010000031.1, read on the forward strand.
GGTCCAGGGCCAGCTCAATAAAGGCGCTGTTGCAGGAATGGGCAAATGCTTCGACCAGCGTGATCTGCTCCCTGCCGTGCAGAAAGGAACAGGGAATATACAGGTCACCGGCCACGGTGATTCCACCGGGACAGGAAAAACGATCGAACAGATTGACCCGGCCTTCTTCCAGGGCCGCCGCGGCCACGATCGTTTTAAACACAGAACCGGGCTGGTAGGCGGAAACAAGGCGGTTAACCAGGGCTCCGTCCTCTTTTTGCAGCGCTGCGCCGATATCCCCCGGATCAAAATCGGGCCGGCTGGCCCCGGCCAGGATGTCGCCGCTGTGCGGATCCATGACCACAACGGCACCCCGCGCAATGTAGCGGTCCATGATCGCTTCCACAGCCGCCTGCAGCTTCCGCTCCAGGGTAAGGACCACGTTGCAGCCGGGAGAGGAGGCGCGGCGAATGCGGTAACCGAGACCGGCTATCAGCCGCCCCCGGTTGTCCACCGGTGCGGCCAATACCGTATCCATGCCCTGTGACAACTGATCATCAAAGGCCAGTTCAATGCCGCTAACACCCCGCCCGTTATGTTCCTGGACATAGCCGACCAGGTGTGAAGCCAGGCTGCCGCTTCCGTAGCGCGTTACCCTGGGGACAGGCAGCAGACCGGGCAGGGTTTCGGCCGCCGGGTCAATCATCTCCTGCAGGGAAGGAGCGATCCAGAAGGGTGCGGAACCATAGGGCGGATTGTTGATGGCCTCGATGCCTTTAATGAAGTGCAGGCGGGCCACGATTTCTGCCTCATAACCGCGGTAGTGGGCGGGAAAGGCAACCAGACCTATTTCCCGCTTGCCGCCCAGCAGCGATACGCCGTTGCGATCTTGAATATCGCCCCGGCCGTCGAGGATCACCAGGCTGTGCTCTCGCTGCCGCACCGCCCCTGCAGAGAGCTGCGGTCCCCGGATCACCTGCAGCAGAAACAGCCTGGCCCCGAGCAGGATCAGGCAGCAGCAGAGGAGCAACAGAAAGCAGAAAATCCTTTTGCGGCAGCGCCATAGGGGGTTCAAAATTATTCACCTAAAACAAGATTCTCCACCGGGAGCATTTTTTTTATGCATTGCTGCGGGGAAGTTGAGCAGAAAGGGGGCCGGCCTTAAGCAGCCCGCCCCCGTAAATGAGAGGAGGAATTCAACAACGCGACGGTTGGTTTAGATTCAATTAACGCACACTGTTTACCCAGGCCACATCCGGCGTTCCGCCAATGAAATTCACCCGGATCGACTCGTCGGCATAGGTTTCTACGATATGGGAGGTATAGGGCAGTTTGCCGAAATACTCAAATGTCAGGTCAACGGGAACCCAACCCAGCCCCTCCACCTTGAACTCAGCCCAACTGTGGCGGCATCCCTGCAGTGAACCGGCAGTAATATCGGCCCGCTGCGGCCGGGCAAAGCCGTTGACAATGCGCGCGGTTAATCCCAGCTCCCGGCACCGCTTCACAAAGGCGGAGGCCAGGGTATAGCAGTTTCCGTTGCCGGCATACTGCTGGTAAGCCTGCCGGGCCAGCTCAACCGTATCATTGGTGGAGCTGATCGCTACCGTGCGCATGGTGATCTTGTAATCGGTAACCAGGGTCTTGCTTTCGCCCGGTTCCAGATCACCGATTTCAAATTTGCCGATGCGGCCGTTTTTTTCAATGAGCGGATAATTGGTGGATTGCAAGCTGGTTTCCTGGTACGGCGAGTTGTTTTCCAGCATCGGCAGGTAAATCACCAGGTCCCGTGTTGGAGAGCCGCTATTATTGGTGAGCCTGACCTCCGAGCGGAAATTGATCGTGCGGGCGCTACCCCAGCTATAAGTAACCGGTGCCGGGGCGGGCGGCGGTGCAGGCTCGCTTGGCTGCGGCTCCGGCTGGGTCGATTGCGGAGGCGCCGCAGGAGTGGATCCTTTGTTATTGTTATTGTTATTATTGTTGGTGTTACTATTATTGTTGTTGCTGCTGCTGTTGTTGCTGTTGCCCTTTACCGCTTGTTCCGGCTGCTTTTGCTGGCCGCGATCCTGCGGCTGTTGGCCAGGTTGAGCGGGATCAGTTGCCGCGGCAGCCGCTGATTTTTTCTGGTCCGGGGCTGCTTCGGCGGAGCTGCCGGGGTTTTGACCGGTGTTTTCGTCTACTGCCCCTGCAGCTTGCTTGCCGCTTTTTTCAACCCCCTGTGAGGCATTGTTACCGCTCCATTCCGGCGGCTTTTCACTTCTATATTCACCTTCATCCGGTGCGGCGGCTCCTTTTACAGTTGGAGAGCCCCCTGGAGGGCTGTTTTTAATTTCAGCGGTCAGGGTTGCGCTTTGTTGTGGCGCGGTATCAGGGTCCCCCAGGATCACCGGGGCGGTTGGAGTATCGAACTGCATGGCGTAAGTGGCTACACCGAGCAAAGAAAGCACAAGGAAGCAGATAAAAATACTTCTGAACCAGCTCCATCTTCTTTTCATGAAAAAGTCCCTCCTTACAACCGAGGGACCGACAAGGAAAAGAGCATCCTGTTTCGGTAGCCGGGCTGTCATAGCCTGCGTGATCGCGGGCCGTAGACCCCTGGCTTTGCGCCCCTGCCTTTCGGCAGGTTTGCCCTTGTCGGTCAGGAATAGATTTTAAAGTGGCTTTTCAGCCAAACAAAAAACCTGTTTCGGTAGTCTGGCGATCATGACCCTTGGCGAAGGGTTTTAGACCCATGACTTTGCGCCCCTGCCTTTCGGCAGGTTTGCCATTATCGTTCAGGTATATTTGATAGACTTAATTATATCCGATTTCCAGTAATAGAACAAGTATTTTTTTTAAAAATAATTTCTACAATTCTTCTTTATTTATGTGATGGCTGCTTCTTTAGAGGCAATACTTGCGCTTTAAAACAAATCCCGTGACAATCATGGCCGTCCCACCGAAAATCAGGACCAGCGGTATGCCGCCACTCCGGGTGAGTGGGGTTTGCTTCGGTTTTTCCGGGGGAACCTTTTTCTCTTTCTTCGGGTCTTCATCATCGTCCGGATCTTCATCCGGATCGTCGTCCGGATCGGTTCCCGGATCATCCGGCGGAAC
>JAAYGO010000089.1 GCA_012727685.1 Bacillota bacterium
CGCCAGGCGGACCATGATGAACTGCGCCGCCTCGTAGGCCGTCCAGAAAGGATCCGGCAGGCCGGGCACGGAAAAACCGGGCTCCAGGCCGCACAAGCCCTTCATGAGCAGGATCGCTTTCTCCCGGGCGGCAAAAAGGGGCGCCAGGAAGGTGAGCCCGGAGAGCGCCGCTCCGCCTCCAAACAGGGCCAGGCCGCCGGAAAGCCCGCCCTTAAAGAGGCAGGCCAGGGCGAGCAGCGCCAGCGCGATCGCCGGGGCGATTTTCAGGAAGGCCGCCGCGCGCCCGAGCTGTTCCAGGGATTCAAGCACCGCTGCGTCAACCCCGCCGGCCGCCGTATCGATCAGCACCAGTTTTTCAGGCAGCCCCAATCGCGCCATAAACTGCTTTACAAGCGCCTCGTCGATCTCCAGGTGAGCCAGTGCCGGCGGCGCCGTGCGGCGCAACCCGGCCAGCAGCTCCGCTTCAAACACGGCCAGGGGTGTCCTTAAGTCCACGGCGATAGCCAGCCCGGGGCTTTCGCCGCGGATAAAAGCCGCGATGGCGCCGGCCGCCCCGTTTAACTGCTCCTCCAGCCAGGCCTCGCTGAGCGCAGCCTCGAGCGCCTGCCGGACGATGCCCAGGTCGGTGTTGAGCAGCGGCTCCGTTTCCGCCTGTTTCTCCAGCGCGCCGAGCAGGCGGCCGCGCAAATAACCGGTCAGCTCCAGCCTGGCCGTCAAATCTTGATAAAAGCGGGTTTCGAGCACGGTCCGCTGCAGGCCCAGGCCTGCCAGGCAGAACCAGCCGGTTATGAGCAGGGCTAGCAGCAAGAGCGCCGCCGCCCAATCAAAACGCCGTCCTGACACCCTTCCCTCGCCCGCTCTTCGTGCCGCTACCATTAAGGGGCAACCTCCATTTCGCTCAGAAAAAGATTCTTGATCAGGCGGGCCGTTTCCGCCAGATCAGGCCGCCAGTAGCTGATGCCGTTGCGGTTATAGAACCAGCCGGGCACGATTGCCGTAGTCATGTTCGCTTCGCTAATCCCTTTGAGGCTGTAGGCCAGCCCGGCGGCTTCGACGAGGTCCAGGTTGGTATCGAGATGCTTCCAGGCCGCCAGCATGGTATAAAAAGCGTCATCGAGCGGGCGCTTCGCCACTTCTTTGACCACGGCCTTGATAAAGCGCTGCTGCCGCATGACCCGGGAAATGTCGCCCAGGGGATCCCGGCGCGTCCTAACAACGGCGAAAGCGGCGCCGCCGTCCAAAAGCTGCAGCCCCGGCTCGAGGCGCAAGCCGCTCGATTCGATCACCCGGTCCACTTCAAATTCGACCCCGCCCAGAAGATCGACAATATCCTTGACGGCCAGGTAGTTCAGGCCAATATAGTAATCGACCGTAATGCCGGTAAACTGCTCCACCGTTTCCACCAGCAGCGGCGCCCGGCCAAAAGCGTAAGAATGGTTGATCTTATCGTCGCCGGGCCGTCCCGGGATGACCACCAGCGTATCGCGGGGGATGGAAAGCAAAGATGCTGTTTTAGAGCGCGGATCAGCCTTGACCAAAACAATGGTGTCAGCCCGCCCGACTCCCGGGCGCACGGTGCCGCCGACCCACTCGCCGGCATCAACGCCGTAGATGAGAAAAGTAACCGGTTCGAGAGGCTCGCCGCCCCCCCACAGCGCCGCCGGGGAAACGCGGCCGGCGCTCTCCACCATGAAGCGGGCCACCCGTTTAAACGAAGCGCCAAAGATAAAGAGAGAATAGGCGGCCAGGACAAAAAAAACGAGCAAGGCCAAGGCCAGTGCAGCGGGCAGCACTTTTTTTCTAATTACAGTGCCAACCATGCCCAGCCTTACCTCCCCCTAGAATGTTTGGTCGCGGTTGAAAAAAAAAAGACGCAGATACAAATCTATCTTCGCTTATATTTTCGATGCCGTCTCCATAATTCCTGCAAATCTTTTACTGTTTCAGTCGAAATTAAGGTAACCGGCGAAAATAATGGTTGCTGCAGGCGGCCCACAGGCGGCTGCAGCAACCGCGCCTAAATTTAAAATGCAACAGCCGGATCTATTCCCACAGCCTATTAATCTTTACCACTTAGAGACCGTCCAGGTGAAGGAATCGATTATCTCCAGGCCGTAGGCTTCGGCGACGAGCTCTTCCGACAGATCATAAGCCTGCAGGTCGTAGGTGCCGGGCGGAACGAAGAAGACCCGCGCCCCGGTGCCGGGGGGGATTATTTCCCTGCTGGCGAGCCAGTCATAACCCCAGTCATCGCTCGTGCCGGGCGAAATAAACATGTAGGCGATTTCAAAATCCGACTCGTTTAGCACGACCAGGGGAACGAGGCCCGCCCCCCCGATTTCAACCCGGGCATGGCCGGTAATATCCCAGTCCGTATGCAGCACGTAATCGTTGCAGTCGGTGATCATCAGATCGTAGAATCCCCGGTCCATGGTAATCGTGTGGCGATCGCCCGGGGCAATGACGCGATCGCCCAGGAGATCTTCACCCCAATCATCGGAGTCGCTCTCCGAGATATAGACAAAGCAAATGATGAAATCATCGCTGCCGTTGATGATCTCCACTGATAATGCATCGGCCCTTCCTTCCGGCGAAGCGCCTCCAGGCTGAATTCCGCCGGCAAACACCTCCGCCACGCTAGAAGATGGTTCCGCAGGAGCGCTGTCGAGAAGCTGTTTAAGCGTATCAACCGGAATGGCAAAATTAAGATTTTGCCCGCTTATATAGGTGAGAGTATTAATCCCGATCACTTCGCCGCGCATATTGAGCAGGGGGCCGCCGCTGCTCCCTTCCGAGATGGGGGCGGTGGTCTGGATCAGGTCCAGGCCCAGATCCGGATCATAACGAATTGAACTGACGATCCCATTGGAAACCGTTCCTTTTAAACCTTCCGGGTTGCCCAGGGCAACGACTGCTTCCCCCGGATTAACGGAATCGAGCCCCCGGCCAAGGGGCAAAGCCTTCAACCCGTCCGCTTCCACCTTTAAGACAGCCAGATCCCATTCCGGATCGGCGGCAAGCACCAGCACGTCACTATAAACCTGGCCGCCGATCTCAACCGTTGCCGAAGCGGCTCCTTCCAAAACGTGATAGTTGGTAACGATTAAGCCGTCGGAGCGAATCACAAAACCCGATCCTAAGGAATACATTCCGGGATCTATGGCACTGGGGGCTTCAATATAGGCAAGAGACTGGCCGCCCATCGCGGCCAGCTCTTCTAATGTATATTCCTTTTGCCCGGTAGCGGCAGGCGCAAGGTCATCCATGCAACCCGGTAAAACAACCAATAAAGTGATGCTCAAAAAAACGAAACAGGCTGATAATTTCATTCTCTTTTGAACGGGGCTCACGAGAGATCCCTCCCCAACTGATTAAAAACGCCTGCCCAAAATGATGAGCGGCTTGCGGCGAAATCGGCACTGTTTAATGGCGGGAGCAGAAGAGCCGGCCCTCTGGCATTTATTCCTCACCCTCCCCATGGGAGACCGGCCGGCCTTCCGCTCTTGCCCGGGCCAATTTTTCCCTAAAATAGACGATCAGGCGGCAGGCTCCCGCAGCAGCAGCCGCTCCGGCCCCATCCACGAGCACATCGGACCATGCCGGTTCCCGGCCGGGAACAAAATACTGGTGCAGTTCGTCGCTGCAGCCGTAAAGAACGGCGCACAGCACGGCCCCCACGGCCGCCCGCGTGGACCATTGCCTGAAACCGCCCGCCAGGGCCCGGTATAAGAGCAGCGACAGCAAGGCATAACCGCCGAAATGTCCAATCTCCGCTGTAAAGGGAAACTTTTGCAGCACCGGCGTGCCTGCGGGCTGGGCGGAAAAGAAAAAAATCAGCGCCATCTGTGCCAACACCGGGGACCATAAGGATAGAAGATGCTTCGCGGACTGTTTCATCGATTAGAACAACAAGCTTTCCCTTTTATTATATTCCCCTGCCAAAGGTAAAACGTTAAAAATCAAAGTCTCTTTTTATTCGCCGCCATGGCACCTTTTCCCTGCCGGGACGCCTCCGGTCATTGCCGGGCTAGCCAGGATATGCTATAATAGGCAGCAATTACGAAAAGGAGCAAACCAGAAACAGAAGGGAGCAGAGATGAAGTGAGGAGAGATAAATGGCTTTGCGTAGCCGCGCTGCTCTTCATCGTGCTACTGCTTTTCATGCCGGCCGGCTGCGGCGCCCCCGAGGAGGAGGCTGGGGGGAACCAGCCAGGCGATGCGGCTGCGGAAGAAGGTGATCCGGGCAAAGAAGCGGCAGGGGAAGAGCAGCCCGGTGACTCCGAAAACGGGGAAGGGGCAAAGGAAGGCTACTTTTACCCGCGGATCTACGAGGGGACCCTGCGCCTTTCCACCGGCGATGTGATTGCCGGGATTGCTGCCTCGGAATCGGTTCCAGGCTTTACCCACGAGCTAACCCCGGATTATACTTACAGCGGCGAGCTGAAGTGGCTGGCCCCGGGAGCCGATGTGCTGGCCGTGGAATGGGCCGAGCTGACCTTCAAGGTGGACGATTACTACCTCGAGGAGACGGATGAAAACTTCACTTTCGAGGTGAATATCCGCATCGAAGACTTTTTCGGCAATAACCCGGCCTCCGGCCCGGGCATCGATTCGTACGAACTGGATATCGTGGAAAACATAAACGGCTTCGAGATCGCCATCTCCCGGATCACGCTGGGCAAGCAGCAGGAAAGCACGGAGGGCAAACTGATCGACTACGTGGCCCTGGAAGTGGAGATGCGCAATACCAGGTAAATAAGCGGTGCTATACTAAAATGAAGCGGGGCTGCCCTTTGGAGGTAGCCCCTTTTTATCAATCCAGATTCCCGGTGTCATCCCTTGATGTCAACCGAAGAGCCTTCATGTCATCCCTTATATCATCCTAAAAATTTTAACTCAAAAAACCTTTAATCAGCACCACCGGGGTGCCGGCATCGGCTGAACCGCTCACCAGGTCGGCCAGGCTGGCCAGCACATCCTCCAGCCGGCGCGGTGTGGTCCCTTCTTTAATCATGCTGTCGGCGCTCGACGAACGCATCTTCTCTTCGGCCAGGATCTGCTCGATTTCGGAGGCGCATTTGCCATGTTCATAATAGTAAAGATCCGCCAGGTATTTCAGCTTGATCCCTTCGCGAAAAGTGTTGAGCCCGTCCGTGGCGGCAAAGGCCGTCTTCGGATCCGCCAGCTCGTAAATGCCGGTAGTCGGATCGCGATAGGCGCCGTCCCCGTAAATGAGCACCTCTGCGCTGACGCCCAGCTCCTCTTTCAGGCGGCGCTGCAGTTCGCGCACCAGCCGCTCCCCGTCGCGGGGTGCCAGCTTTAACTTGCCGCAGGCCGACATGTTGCTGCCGAGGAGCCCCCATTCCGAACTGGCCTCACCCGTCGTGCAAAGCTCATCCAGGCTCACGCAGTTGTCAAACATCTTTTTGATCGCCTGCCTGGTCTTAGCCCGGTTATGAATGTTGGCGGCGATCACCCCGTCGGGTTCATATTCCACCACGCGCGCCGGATCATTGCAGAGATAGATAACCGGCCTGGCCCCCGCCGCCTCGATAATCTCGCGGTAGAGGCGGATATAGTTTACACCGGTGATCGGGTGCTTAAAATCGCTCCCCTCCAGGTCGCCGGCGCTGATCAAGTCGCGGTTCAGGTCCTTGCAAAAATCAGCAGAAACCACCTGGTTGCCTACTTCATCACACGGGAAAGAAAACTGCACCACCACCTCGCCCCCGGGGACCGCCTCGGCAATACCTTGCAAAATCATGGCGAAGCGGTTCCGGCTGGCGATGGGGAAGACAACGGCCACCCGCCCCTTGTCGGGGAGGCGCAGCCTATTTTTCACCTCCCGGGCAATATCAGCCGTCGTTACATAGTTATTCTGCGCCCGGGCTACCACCGATTCGGTGATGGCGATAATATCGCCGTCCTCCAGAAGATCGTCCCTGCAGCAGTCGACGAGCCGATCAAAAACCTTGTCAATTATCTGCATCCCCGGTAGGATGACACCCATTTTTAACCCGATCGCCATAGGCCCCACGTATTCCGGTAATCTTGACATCTAGTTCACTCCCGCGCAATATTGATCTTCAAAGATCAGGCGCTATTGACCTTCAAGATCAGTTTCCAGGGAAAAGTCCCGGTTAATAATATACCAC
>JAAYGO010000187.1 GCA_012727685.1 Bacillota bacterium
CCGGGTCTGCTGGGGGGGACGGGGGTTTCCAGCTCCGGCAGGCTTTCCATCGGGGCTAAAAGTCCCTTAACCCAATGTATTAAGGAAGCCAACTCCGGCGGGACCGCGGGGGGCTACCTGGCCCGTCACGGTATCCGGGCGCTCATCATTGAAGGAGCAGCGGCAAATGATGACTGCTATATTCTCTACGTGGGGAAGGATCGCGATTGCCGGTTGATTGAAGCAGACTATAAAGGAGAAGGCGTTCATGCCCTGATGTCCTCTTTACGTGAAAAGTGGGGCGAAAACATCTCTGTGGTCTGCATTGGGCCCGCCGGCGTGAACAAGATGCGCGGAGCGTCCATCTCGGTCAGTGATCCTGATTTTCATCCCCGTTTTGCCGCCCGCGGCGGTCTTGGCGCCGTCATGGGCTCAAAAGGTCTGGTGGCTGTTGTCATCGAGTCGCCGGGCGCGGCACAACGTGAGCCTGTGGATAAGGATAAATTCCGTGAAACAACGCGCAACCTTAACCGCGCCTTGCAGGAAAATCCGAAAACTGGTCAAAGCTACAGGCTGTACGGAACGGCAAGCATCCTTAAGGTAGTCAATGAAATCGGCTGCCTGCCGACACGCAATTTCAGTGCAGGCAGTTTTGAAGGAGCGGAGGCGCTCTCCGGCGAAGCTTTGCATGACTTAATTGATGAACGGGGCGGGGAGGGCTGCTACGGTCAGCGCTGCATGCCCGGTTGCGTGATTCGCTGTGGCAACACCGTTCCGGATGCCGACGGGAAAGCCATTGTCTACAACCTGCAGTATGAGACTCTGGCTCTCTTGGGTTCGAACTGTGGTTTTTCAACCATCGATGCAGTGGCTCGCCTCAATTACCTCTGCAATGACATCGGGTTGGATTCAATTGAAGCCGGCGCAGCGCTGGGGGTGGCCTTGGAGGCCGGCCTGGCCGAGTTTGGCGATCTGGAAGGCGCCGTCAAACTGCTTGAAGAAGTGCGGCAGGCTTCCACCCTTGGCAGGGTAATCGGCAACGGGGCCTTGATTACGGGACAGGTGCTCGGCGTGGAGCGGATTCCAGTGAGCAAGGGACAGGCATTCCCCGGCTATGATCCCCGGGCTTTAAAAGGGAACGGGGTCACTTATGCGACCTCTCCCATGGGCGCCGATCATACTGCGGGCAATGCTTTTGGCAGCCGGGCTACCACTGATCCTTTGAAGAAGACGGAGCAGGTTGAATTATCACGCAAACTGCAGAGACAAATTGCCTTATTTGACGTGCTGGGCCTTTGCATGTTTACGCGGTCGGCGCTCCCTGATCTGCAAGTAGCCGTGGACCTGGTGAATGCCCTCTACGGCTGGGATCTGGATGTTGCCGCTTTGCTGAAAATTTGTGATGACCTGCTGCAAACCGAGTGGGCTTTCAATGCCCGGGAGGGCTATAATCCCGAGCATGATCGCCTGCCCGAAATATTTAGCAAAGAGCCGCTGCCGCCTCATAATACAGTATTTGACGTAGATCCGGAAGAAATGGCCGGTTTGCGCAAGTTTGCATAAAAAGGAGTGCTTGCCGCTATTAACATCTCGGTTGAGCTTCACGGGTTGCTGGCGAAAGGGAAAAACCGGCACCGGAAATTGACCTGCGATCCACCGCTCACGGTTCGCGCTCTCCTGGATTTGCTGGAGGTCGAACCACAGGCGGTTGGCATGGTAGTGGTTAACCGGAAGTTGCGCGGCCTTGATCATGCCCTTCAGGACGGCGACCATGTCTTAATTGCTCCTTTTTTGCAGGGAGGCTAAAAACTAAATTAATTAAGCTACAAAAAAATTAAAAATTAGGAGGCAGAAACGATGGGCAAATTTGTAGTGCATGAAAGTGAAGTAGCCGGTGAAAGAAGAGATCCGCCCCGGGTATCGAAAATTCTGATTTCGGAGCACACGGTAGGCGCTACCAAGATTTCCATGGGTGTGAATATTACCGAGGTGGGCAGCCGCATTCCGCTTCACACTCACGAGAATGAAGAAGAGGCCATGTTTATTATTCAGGGTGAAGGAAAATTGATTGCCGGTGACGAAGAAATACCGGTGAAAGCCGGTTCGGCAATTTTTTCGCCCATTGGTGTCCAGCATACCATTATTAATACCGGAGATGTGCCTCTCAAGCTGGTCTGGGCCTATGCTCCCCCTTTGAAAGCGCATCGTAAATAGCAACTAGACGGAGGAATGACTATGGCATACAAAGTAAACAAAGGGATCTGCATCGGGTGCGGGGCCTGCGTTGATACCTGCCCTGAAGGCGCCATCTACATTTCAGAAGAAGATGATCTTGCGGAGATCGATCCCGAAAAGTGCGCCCGGTGTGGTCTTTGCGCAAGCATGTGCCCGCAGGAGGCTATCGAAGAAGTAGACGAGTAATCATGTAATGTGCCGAAATGGGCATATTAAATCTTGAACAATTCAGAATGAAAAAATGATACCGGATTTGGGGGAAACGGCTTTAGCATTAAAGCCGTTTCCCTCTGGCACTACAATTGCTACATAAGTGTAGGCAGCACAATATTATTTAAAAAGGATGGTGTTTTAGATGTTTTTCCAGAAGACGAGGGATTTTATGGCCAAGCTTGATCTGCCGAAGTCGGATCTGTATGATCTGCCGACATCTGGCAAGACCTTTCCGGACGGGTGTCATTACCG
>JAAYGO010000296.1 GCA_012727685.1 Bacillota bacterium
TACCTTAGTTTAATGGACTGTTATTCTGCACGGTAACGTGTAAACTTTGGAACCGCCGTATACCGAACGGTACGTACGGTGGTGTGGGAGGTCGGCTACCCAAGTAATGGGTAGCCTCCTACCCGATGGACGGCACTGTCCATCTATCACTTGAGCTGCTGTAGCTTCCGGCTAATGGCGATAAATTCGCGGTTGACTTCATCCCGTTCCGCGGCCGCGGCCGGGCTTTTATCCCTGGCCAGCTGATCGAGACGGCCCGAGAGGAAGGAAAGCCGGTTTTGCAAAACCAGGATCTCTTCCCGGTGGTCTATCCTGGTTTCCTCTCTGCTCTGCCTGTATTCCCCGTACGGGCCTGGATAGTCGCAGATAGTGCCGCCTTCCAGCGCCAAAACCCGGGTCGAGAGGCGGTGGAGAAAGTAACGATCATGGCTGACGGCGAGAATGGTGCCGTTAAAATCGTCCAGTGCCGCCTCGATCGCTTCCCGCGACTCGATATCGAGATGGTTGGTCGGTTCATCTAAAATGAGCAGGTTGACGCGGCGGGCCAGCAAAACAGCCAGCTCCAGGCGCTTCTTCTCGCCGCCGGAAAGAGATCCTGCCGGCTGGTGCACCTGCTCTCCCCGGATTAGGAGCGCGCCAAGCAGCTGCCGCGCCGCGGCGCCGTCGGTCTCTCCGGCCGCGATTACCGTTTGTAAGGGGGTGAGCGCAGGGTCAAGGGTGTCGTGATCCTGGCCCATGTAGCCCACCCGGGCGGCCGGGGCCAGGTAGATGCGCCCCCGGTCCGGTTTCAGCTCGCCGCGGATCAGCCGCAGCAGCGTGGTTTTGCCGGCGCCGTTCGGTCCCACCAGGACCGTTTTGTCACCGCTAAAGATGGTGAAAGAGACATTTTTCAGAATAACCCTCTCGCCGAAAGCGTGGCCGACTCCGGTTACCTCGATCAGCTTACTGCCAGTCTTGCCGCCGGCGGTGAGATCTACCCGCAGGCGGCGGAATTCCCAGGGTTTTTGGGGGGCGGTGTCATCCAGCCGCTCCAGCCGTCGCTCCACAGACTTTACCACCCGGTCAACCCTCTTGGCCCGCGCCGCCAGGAAGGGGGTGCGCGGCGAAGCCGCCGCTGCTGCATGCCGGGCCCATTGCTTCTTGCGCTGCAGCGCGCCCTCCAGTCTCCGCCTTTCTTTGCGGTAATCTGTGTACGCCTTCCAGGCGGCCCGGCTTTCTTCTTCCTTGATGCGGGCATAAGCGGAATAAGCGCCCGGATAAGAGCGCAGCTGCCCACGGTCGATTTCCAAAATGCGGCTTACCGTCTGATCCAGAAAGTAACGGTCGTGGGAGACGATCAGCGCGGCGCCGCGGAAGCTGCTGAGATATTTTTCAAGCCGGGCCAGGCCCCGGGTATCCAGATGGGCTGTCGGTTCGTCCAGCAATAAAAGACCGCTCTCCTGTGCCATCAAGAGGGCCAGGCAGAGACGGGTCTTTTCGCCTCCGCTGAGCGAACCGGTAAGTTTGGCATCATATTCCTGCCCGAGCCCCAGCTGATCGCGATACTTGCACAGGGCCCATCCTTCCGGAGCGCTCTCCCTTTTTTGCGCGAACGCCACGTACTCCTGCACCGTCAGCTGGGCGGGGAGCAGTACTTCCTGGGGCAGAAAGCCTAGCTGTCCGGGCGGCAAAAAAAGGCGCACCCGGCCGCCGCTCGGCTCCTCCCGGTCGGCGATAATCTTGAGCAGCGTACTTTTCCCGCAGCCGTTACGACCGACCAGGCCGACCTTTTCATTGCGGCCCAGGGAAAAAGTTAAATCTTGAAAGATAAAACGACCGTCATACCTTTTGGCGAGCCGGTTTACCTGGAGAACTGTCATCATGTTCACCTCGCTGAAAAATAAAAAAGCAAGGGTACAGCTACCCTTGCCCATAAGATTCAACAGTTAAGAAACAGGGTAATTGTAACCTGTGCGTGTAAATCGTTTTAGGCCGCGCTGGTGATGAACATGAATGTCTCCTGACTGCCTTCAGCTTGAATTTCTTTTATTATAGAAGAAGAACAGCGCAAAAACAAGGTGACAGTGGGGACGGGGCAATTTTGTCACATTCCCATCACCAAATCCTGGAAATGATCCCCCTGGATATTCCTGTTGCTCTTTCAATTTGCCTGATTGAGAAACCTTCTTTATATCTTAGTCTCCTTAAGATGGAGTTTCGTTCATGCTTTGGTAATGAAGCTATAGTATGAGGCTCTTTGCCGTTCAAAATAGTCATTATCTTGGTTCTGATCTCTTCAGCAGTGATCCGGCGTCTGCTACCAATTTCATAATTTTCTGTGACCATCTCATGGTGTAATTTAATAAAATCTTGGATAGCCTCGGCTTTGTCTGTTGAAAGATAACTCAATAAGAATGAGGTATCCGTAAGAACTGTTGGCCACTCATTTCCACAAAGATAATCTTGGAAACTGCTCCATCTGTAATCCTTTATATTGCTGACGATGCCGGCTCTGATTGGGTTTTGGTGGATATATCTAACCAAAGAAAACAAATGCTTTTCTTCTTCTACCGGTTTGCTGGCGAATCGATCGCCAAAGAGGCTGTCACTTCTTGCATATTTTTTATTATACCAGCCGGCATAGCTCGTTAACAATTTGTGCATTGCAACAGTACTGTCTCTTGTTTCTTTTTCTTGAAAGAGCAAATGAACATGGTTAGGCATAAAAGCATAGGCATAAATCTTAAATTCCAGCTCCTTTTTTATCTTTAGCAGCAGCTCCATCAGCTTGTGGTAGTCTTTATCTTCTTCAAAAATGTTCTGTTTGTTTATACCTCTAAAAGTGATATGGTATAATCCCGTTTCGCTTCTGACTCTGGGTTGCCTGCTCATATTTTAATCACCTGCCTGTTTGGCAAATGTGACAAAATTGCCCCGTCCCCACAGGCATTCCGCAAATGATTTTTTAAGTAGATGAAAAATCCAATATTGGTGGGCATTTGAGTATGCAGTCA
>JAAYGO010000159.1 GCA_012727685.1 Bacillota bacterium
CTGTGAGCGGTCATTACCCTCTACCCCGGCAGCGGATGACGCCGCGGGAAGCGTTCGATGCCCCGGCAGTTTGCATCCCCCTGCTTGAAGCGGGCGGCAAGATTTCCGCCCAGTTGGTGACTCCCTTTCCGCCGGGAGTGCCTGTCCTCTACCCCGGCGAGGAAATTACACCGGAGTTTATAGAGCGCCTTTCTGCCGATCTTAAGGCCGGGTTTAATTTCCAGGAGCTACCTGCAAAGGGGCCCGTATCGATCCGCGTTGTTTCCGCTTAAACTGCCCGGGCCGGGTGAAGGGCAATTGCAGAGGTGAGCTTTGATCATGGGTAAACTATTTTGTCTCATGGGGAAAAGCGGTGCCGGTAAAGACACAATCTTAAAACGCTTACTGGCGGACCGGGAGCTGAATTTAATCCCGGTAATTCCCTATACAACCAGGCCAAAGCGAAGCAGGGAGGCTGACGGTGTCGAATATCATTTCATTGACGAGGCGGCGCTGCAGCAATATGAAAGGGCAGGGGCCATCATTGAAAAGAGGGCATACAAAACAGTTAACGGAGTATGGTATTATTGTACCATCGATGACGGCCGAATTGATTTGCATTCCGGCAATTACATCCTGATTGGGACGCTGGAGACTTATCAAAAACTAAAGGATTTTTTCGGAGAGGACAAGATCGTCCCGATCTATATTACCGTAGATGACGGGGTGCGGCTGGAAAGGGCACTGCACAGAGAGAAACAACAACTGAAGCCCAACTATGAAGAGTTGTGCCGCCGGTTTTTGGCTGACAATATCGATTACCATGAGGACAGGTTAAAGGCCTGCCAGATAAAAAAGCGCTATGTTAATCTTGACCTGGAAAAATGCCTCTCCGAGATTAAACATGATCTTTTAAAAGAGATTAAAGGCTAAATGCTTCGGCCGTGCCTCCAATAGGTGTGGATGCATACCAGAGGCCAGCCCCTCGCATATGTCGTCCTGAGCGCAGCGAAGGATCACCGAACGGGGCTGCTGCCATCTGCAATGCGAGATCCTTTGGACTGCGTCCCCAGGATGACATTATGGACTGCCCTTTTAAGACAACCCCGGCCAGGCTTAGGAGGGCAACAGGAAACAGGTTTGACTCGAGGCTGGAGCGGCTGAGGCCAGGAACAGAGAGGAGGAATTAAGCCGTGGCCGGCTGGCAATCATTAAAAGGACAGCAGTTGCTAAAAATAGGGCTGGGCAATCTTCTGGCCAGGCATAGGGTCAGCCATGCTGTCCTGCTCACCGGCCCGGCGGGCAGCGGCAAGCGAACCTGGGGCAGAGCCCTGGCCCAGGCCCTCCTTTGTTCTGAACGGGCCGGAGCGGACCCCTGCTTGAGCTGTCTTTCCTGCCGGCAGTTCCAGAGCGGCAATCATCCCCGTTTTATTAACCTGGAACCGCAGGGGCGCCAGTTAAAAGTTCAGCAAATCCGTGAGGTGCGGCCCAGCTTTTATCTTGAGGGTGGGAATACGGTTTGCCTGATCCAGCAGGCTGAAAAAATGACGGCCGTGGCCTGTTCTTCGCTGCTTAAAATACTCGAGGAACCGCCGCCGGGCCTGCATTTTATTCTGCTGTCCGCCGAACCCGGACGGTTATTCCCGACGATCCTTTCCCGCTGCCAGCGTTTCACGCTGCTCCCCTTGAGCAACGGGGAGATAACGGAGCTGCTGCTCGAAAGAACGGCCCTTTCCCATGAAGCCGCAGAGTTAATAGCGAGACTGAGTGGCGGCCTGCCGGGGAGAGCACTGGCGCTGGCTGGAGATGAAACTTTTAAGGAGCGCTTAGCGGGTGCCGCCTCCCTGGTCCGGGAGCTGGCGCGCAGCGGTGGAAACCCCCGGAATTGGCTGACCCGTGCGGGGGAACTGGCCGAACGGGAAGACCTGGTTTCCTTGCTGGAGCTGCTTCATCTTTGCCTGCGCGATGCCCTGATCCTATCGCTTTGCCGGAGAAATGATCTATTGATTAATCCGGGAAATGCAAGGTTGTGGGAGGATTTGCCGGCTTCCGCCCTCCTCGAGGAGGCTGTAGAGCTGGTTAGCGCGACGATTAGTGATCTGCTGACCACGAATGTTAATCGCCGGTTGGCTTTGGAAAGTCTGTTCTTGTTGCTGCAAAGGAGGTTGTCCGGATGCCCAGGGTAGTGGGAGTTCGTTTCAGACAGGCTGGGAAAGTATATTTTTTTGACCCCAATGGTTTAAAGATCTCCACCGGAGAAAATGTTATTGTGGAAACCGCCCGCGGTATAGAGATGGGCAGTGTGGTGATCGGTGAAAGGGAGGTGGCGGAGGAAGAGCTGGCCTTACCCTTGAAAAAAGTCCTCCGCGTCGCCACTGCCGCCGATTACCGCACTTGGGAAGAGAATAAAAAAAGAGAAAAAAAGGCTTTTAAGCAGTGCCGGGAACAAATTGAGCGCCACCAGCTCAACATGAAACTGGTGGGGGTGGAGTATACTTTCGACCGCAGCAAGATTATTTTCTATTTTACTTCGGAAGAAAGGGTCGATTTCAGGGAGCTGGTTAAGGACCTGGCCGCAATTTTTAAAACCCGGATCGAACTGAGACAGATCGGGGTGCGGGATGAATCCAAACTAAAAGGAGGCATCGGGCAGTGCGGCCGGTCGTTATGTTGCGCCACATTCCTGGAGGAATTTGAGCCGGTTTCGATTCGCATGGCTAAGGGGCAAAACCTTTCTTTAAACCCGACCAAAATATCCGGTGTTTGCGGCCGCCTGATGTGCTGCCTTCGCTTCGAAATGGATGCCTATGAGGAGGTTAAAGAGACAAAGTTAGCTCCCGGTGACCAGGTCATTACCCCTGACGGTGAGGGCATCGTGGAGGCGGTTGATTTCCAGAAAAAAACTGTCCAGGTGAAACTGGTGGATTCCGAATTTTCGCGCCGTTTTCCGCTTGAAGA
>JAAYGO010000196.1 GCA_012727685.1 Bacillota bacterium
CCTTGATCGTCCCAAACCCAGCCTCGCTGAAAATCAGGAAGCTGAATCTTTCCACAATTTACGTCTTTTAAGATATCTACTAATAAAACTTTCGTACTATCAAAAGTAGCAAGAGCCAAACCCTATTCCTCCATTCACAAATAATTGCATCTCTCGCCAATCTGCGGGCCAACCCAGAAATTTCATGTTTTGTTTTTCTTAGGTCTATAATGATTAAGCAAGAAATTCATTCTCTCAACATAATCACATATACAAGGTGCCAGCTTCTTAACCATTTCTTCAACATTAATCCAGTCACTATCAGGATACCTGAAAAAAGTAATATCCTCATGCTCAACAAAAGTAAGCCCCGGTTCAATTAGTTCAGGGTTTTCTTTGAGCACTTGCTGCAATAGATATTCATTCATATCCTTTTCCATGCCTTGAAGGGCCACGGAATACCTCTCGGACGTGCCAATTGATATAGTTTTCGTTGGGATAGTAATATGGGCTCTGCGGCTGGCGGATAGGACGGCCGTGAAAGCGCATAAGCCATTCGTCAAAACCGGAGGTGCCGTGCGCTTCCTCTGCCACCCAGAAAACGAGGGATTTGTCAAGGGTAAATACGCCTTTATCAAAAAGCTTATGATGCATGGTACAGAGAGCGATGCCGTTTTCTTCACAATCCGGCCCGCCGTACTGGTGCCATTTTATATGGGCTGCTTCGACAGCTACCAGGGTATCTCCCAGTCTGACATTAAAACCACAGACGGCGCATTGATATTCATAAGCCCGTAGGACCCTATTTCTAAAGTCCGGGCTGCGTGTTGTTTTAGCGCCGCTTTCTAGGTCCAAGCCAACCTGCGTCAAAATATCTTGGTGAAGTGTATCAGGGAAGTATTGATTAAGTATAAGGCTGGCCAGTTCTTTTATGAGGTTGTTGTCTTTCCGCAATAGATCATATGCTTCGGCGGAAAAGCCACCGGAGGTGTTGTTTTCGATTAGGTCCCGATCCAACCAGTCACGGGTTGTATCCAATACACGATAACCCTCAATCTCCCAGAAACCTCCGTCATTGCAGAGCTTGACAAAGGGATAACTGGGATAATGTATCTTGCGGTACGGCCCAAACTCTTTTAACAGCTTTTTTAAGTCATCTACTGCATCTTTAAAAGAAACAAGCCTGGGCTCACCCCTGGCAACACGAGCAAGGCTGTAAAGAAGCAGGAGCGGCTTATGGGGTGCCCGTTCATCTCCTCTTTGCCAGATCCGGATATTTAATATCTTTTCTTTTAGTTCGTCTGGTTGCACTAAGGCTAACTCACTTCCTTAAATTTTTTAAAGCGGATTGCTAATCTTTCGCGGTCAGGCCAGTGGGCCTTGTTAACGGGTATAATATTTTTCTGTTCTTATTTGAAAATCCATGTTTGCGCTCACCAATTTACCCAGAGCGCCTCCTTTTTAAATATCAAACGGACAGAGCACTGGCGTATAGAGCAATTTTCAGTCTTTTATATTGATTACGTTAAAAAGCGGCACAATCCTGCATATTTAGAAATATTAGTTCTTTTATCTGCAGTGTAAACCGTAGCAATAATAGAGGCTTCCCCGCACCTATGTATAAAGGATATAGGAAGCTTATCTTGAATAAAAAAGAGCAATTTAAGTATAAGAACGAAGAATATCACACTTATCTAAAAATATCTGTTTGTCCGGAAGGGAAAGGAGAGGAAAGTGCATGCTGATGAAACCGGCAACTCCAGAAATGGTCCGTGAATGGAAAAAGATACACAAGCAATATAAAGATAGGTTAAAACCAAATAGAAAGTCCGGGCAAGAGATAGTGGACTATCTCTTGGAAAAGTATTCGCTTACCCCTATATCTGATAGCAAAGCAAAACAGGTTATCTCTTTGAATGTGCTGGAAAATGAACCGCTGAGAGAAAAATTGCCCGAGGGAGCGGAACCCAATCCCGTCGCATTTTACCTAGATAACGAAGGAGAAGGGAAAAACATATATCAAAACCAGGATGAAATGTATAGGGGCAGCAAGATTTTTATTGGCGTAGATCTGTCGTCAGGATATTACCTTGTAGAAGGTAGCAGTATGCTGTGGGATGAACTCTGCGCGTTTCAAGAATTGGATTCAAAAGACATCGAAAACTATTTTTGTGTTGCTCAATATATCTCCTGCTTGAAGCGGTTTAATAAATTATAGTCCTGATGAGATTCTTCGCTCCTTCGGAGGGGATGTACTCTAACATTTTTTCCTGAAAGACGCCGGCGCTGCCGTCCGTTTGCGCCTCAAACCTTAGTTCCACCTGCTCGCTCAAAGTTTAATCACTCCCAGTTCAGCCAGCCTGCTGGCCGAGAGGGCTTCCTGGGGGATCATTTTATCATCAAGCCACAACTCCAGGATGCTTATCCTGAGCTCTGGAGAAAAATTCATGCAAGAGATACTCAAGATGCTAATATCCTTATCATCTACTGGTTTGTGCAAAGGTCTGGTTAATCCCTGTTGCAATAACAAGGCATACAGCGACTCAGCCAGCTCCAGTTGGAGAACCGCTTTGGCCATCATGCTGCTATTATAGTGATTTACTTGTGAGAGCAGCCGGTGGTAAATCTTAAATCCTTCCGGGTCAAGGTCGCCGAAATAATAGAGGTTAACCGTTTTGCCGCTCACCCAGGGGATGGTTTCGATAAAAGTCCAGCTCTTGGTGATTTTGTTGCCTTCGCCATAGATTATTAGATCCAGGGCCGGGGAAAAGCGCAGCAGAGATCTTTCCAGCAACCGGGAGATAGAGGCAAAGGTATCTTTGTTCTCAATTATAAGGCCATTAATTTCGGCACTGGCACCGGCATTTTTAAACTGCCGATAAAAAAAGGGTTCGGCCACTTTATAGCAATGCAGATCTGCTAAAGTGACATTGATTTTGCTCAGCAAAGCGGCCCCCTCTGAGGAGGATAAAAACTTTTCGTCGCCGGTGAGGGCCAGGGAACGCTCGTTGACTGTATCCCATACCACGGGCTCTTTGTTGCTGGCGGCTAGCAGATATTGATCAATGTTTTGCAGTATTTGCTGGTAAGCCTGGAACTGTTCAGGATGGCGGTGAAAGTAACTGAGATCCATTGAGGATCGAAAGCTGAATATTTCCGAAGAATACTGCTTGCTCCTTTTCAGGCGGTATTTCGCCGCCAGGGGCGGCACCCGTCCGTTTAGCCCGGAAGCCTTAAGCGGGACCAGTTCACCCTTTTGAACCAGCCTGGCAACCGCGTGGGCAAAGGTTTCGTAGGCCCCGGCCCGCTCCCAGGCCGATTCTCCCATTAAAGAGACAACTTCATTCTCTAAATCCCTGCTACTTATCGTCTTACGGGGATAATTGTCAATTATTTTTTGTAAGAATTCTTGCAACAGCAACCCTCTTTCAAGAAAAGTCTTGCCTAGACGCGGTGTTCGATTAATCGCTCATTTTAACAGGCTTTTAATATAGGCGGCAATACGATCACTGGCACTCAAGCTGGAGAACTGTTTCTCAAATACATCGCTAAACCGGGCCAGTACTTTTCGGTTAATCTCCTCCTGATTTTCAAAAATCCCGATGGAATGAAATCTTAATCCCCAGCGTTCAAACTGCAATAACTTTATAGTGGCGTCCCGGGTGGCAGTGTCATTATTCAAGGCAAAGACAAAAAGAGGCGTTGGCATACCGTTTATGTGGCAATCGACGGTATAGTTTCCCTGCGGATCGCGTACTTGATCATACCAGTTAAAAGTTAAACGATCTTCGGGGACGGTGTTAACCATCAAAGCCTTAAAATCTTCAAGAAAGGTAGATCGTACTAATTCCCGGGACAAAAAAGTTACATCAGCAATTTTAAGCAAACCCTGTACAAAACTAAACAGCGCATCACCGTACCGCTCATCTTCAATATAAAGAACTAATTCCCCCCCATAGTCCTCTATATGGAAAGCTGACAATGCGTTGGTTATGATTTTCTGGCGGGTTCCAGTTGTCAGATCCTTTTCATCGAGATCATAGGTAAGATGCATATAAGTATGGCCTTCATCTGTCAAGAACCACTTTCCGTTGGAGCGCTTCATTACGATGGAGAGATGGTCCCCATCTTCAAACATAAAAGGGGTAAAGATACGGTAACGGTCTAAACCCTCGCTGGCTAGCCGGATCTGTTTGCTTACTTTCTCTTGAAAATCACGTTCAACCAAGACTTTATTCATCAAACACACCCCCAAACAGGCTCATTTGAGTACCGCTGGGCATTTGGAAATTACACTGTTTAAACATTAACATGACCGCACTGTTGATATCGGAATATTCATCTGACTGTTCAGCATAGGCATCTTCACGCATACCGCTGTCCTGATAACGTTCGGTAGCTAGATGAATATGAAAACCGAAAATCCTGTTACCTTCGATTTTATTTGTATGTTCGTGGCTTTTACCATTATAGCGTCTAAGCCGAAACACCTGGTTTGTATTTGGAACAAGATATGCCAAAATTACTGTAAAATCCATACTATTATAATCACTTTTCCGCAGGATTACTCTAAATCGGTTTCCATTATTTCCTGTAATAGTTAATTGGGATTCATGGTGACCACGTTTTGGTTTCAGTCTTAATCTTTGTTGATAATCAGGAGGCAATGGCTTTTGTTCCTTGATGAGATCTTGAATTTGCTGGTCAGTTAGCCAGACAGACATAAGATCCTCCAAGGTGGCCGAAAGTTTGGCGGTTCCAAGAACCAGGATCTAATCTTATTTTACAAAATTTTACGCCAAGTTACAATCGTAAACGTTGCCTGTACTTCATCTTTGACACTTTAAAGTTGACTATGAAGGTATTTGGGCACGCCATTTATCTCTTCTCGCGCCAATTCTTAAGGATATAGAAACTCATCTTGAATTTAATAGATATTTCAATCTTGCTTTAAGTAAGTCAAATATCTGTTTATCCGGATCGAAAAGGAGAGGAGATCGCATGTTGATGACACCGGCAACTCCAGAAATGGTTAACGAAATGCAGGGTTCATTCATGTTTCTCCTTCAGGATGACAAGAAGAGGGCTTTCCCCTGCTAAAACAGCAACACGAGGTTTAGCAGTTAAGGGCTGACCCCGTCGCATTCGAGATCCTTAAAGAGGCGAACCACCTCCTGGCGCAGCAGCTCCGCGATTGTTTCTTTTTTTAAGCGTGCACCCAGCACTTTTGCCAGCTCCGTGTAGTACCAATACTGCTTTTCTTTCGGAGCATTAAAGCGGCGCCACAGATCAGCCCCTTCCTTTGCATAATCAGCAGCCATGGCGCGCACGTTTTGCAGTTTGTCGGCACAGGTAACAATGCACACTTCATAGGGGGCTGTTTGCAGATAGCTTAGCGTATGCTTTTTTCTTTCTTCCCAGGGCAGTGACTTGTCGGGCTCGGAGCAGCCGCGGACCAGCTCGGCGACCGGGTCTCCGAAAACCCTGCGGATCTCTTCTTCCGTGAGATCGGTATCTTCCAGCGTATCGTGGAGCAGCCCGGCTATCACCAGATGCTCCGGGTAGCCATGCTTCATCAAAAGCATTCCCACAGACAGCGGGTGGACGATATAGGGTTGGTCGGTCCCTTTGCGTTTTTGGTTTGCATGGGCTTGAACGGCCATTTCAATGGCCTTTTCTACCAGCCATACGCCATCTCCAGGCGGATTCCTTGTCATGATTGAGCCCCCTTAAAATCATGGACATCCTCTGTATAAGCACCGCTTGGATTATGGTTTAGATATTTGCGGATTAACCGGGCTATCATTTAGAATCCTCCTATCTGGTTTTTTGCATATTGCCCTTACTGAAAATCATTTCTCCGGGCGGCTAGCTGTTGCTTAAACGCTCATGTGCATCTAGAATCTTTGCCGCGGTATTCTTCGCGGTCAACCAGGCCGGCGATTTCGTTAAGGTAAGGTGATTCTTTGCCGGCGGTGGTGAGCAGGAAGAGGTTTTCGGCGGCACGGGTCATGGCCACGTAGAGCAAGGTGCGGAAGCGCTCGAAATCGAGCTGGGCTTCTTCTGGGTCCAGGCCGGGGCGGTTGAAATAGCGGGGAAGCAGCCCGCGCCGCACCGCGGTCACGAAGACCACCGGGAACTCGATTCCCTTGGAGGAATGAATGGTCATCACCTTGACCTTCTCCTCCAGGATGTTGAAGGCCTCATCCCTATGAAACAGGTTGGGGATGCCGCGCCTGGTGAATTCATCGCAGTACTGCCGGCAAATATCATTGGTAGGGCAGAGAACGGCAAAGTCAGAAAGGCGGAAATGTCCCCCGCCGGCAAGGTCCAGTATTTCTTCACAAACGAAGCGCACCTCCCGCTCCTCGAGGTCGCAAATCACCAGCCGGGGGCGGGCCCCGATGCGGTGGGACCAGCTGGGTTCAATGAATTCACGCTCCTGGGTGAGAAGGCTGTTGTGCTCAAGCAGGCGGGTTGCCGCGGCAGCCACCTGCCTGGTATTGCGGAAGTTTTTGCGCAATATGGAGGTACGGCCGCGTGCTTCAATGCCCGCGTCTTTCCAGGAGAATCCCCGGTTGTAGATGGTCTGGGAGGCGTCGGCCATGACCATGTAGCTGCGGTGGGAGCGGGGATCACCGCCCTTGATCAGCTCCCTGGTCAGGCGCAGTTGCACCGGGGTCAGGTCCTGCCCCTCGTCCAGGATGACGTCATCGTAGGGATCGTCAAGGGGGTTTTCGGTGATCTTCTGCAGACCCACCAGGGGGAGATCGCTCCAATCACAGAGGCCAGCCTCCCGGAGCAGCTGCTGGTAGGCGGTGTAAACAGCCCAGACTGCCCGGCGGTATTGCGGCGGCAGGGGCGTGTTCCGCCCGAAGCGGCGCACCTGCAGGTAGTGCTCCAAGCTGTCGATGCCGTTTCCCTTGATCACCTGCTGGATCTCGGTGAGGTAAAAATCCATGCCCAGGGCGGGGATGGCTGTATCGGATGTCTGCTTCGCCTGCCGGAGCGCTTCTTTCAAAATCTCCTTCTGCCGGGGAGCTTCGGCAATATTGAATTCAATCCCGTGCGCCTGCCGCAGGTATTTGACCAGCCAGTTGAAAAATGTGTTTACTTCCAGGTTTTCCGGCAGGGGGCCGATCAGCTCTTCGATCAGGGTCTTGTTGACGCCATTCAGGGTCCTGGTATATGTCAGCAAGAGAACCTTACGGCCCGCGGCGGCCCGCTCGATGGCCCGGTAAATGCCCACGGTGGTCTTCCCTGAACCGGCACAGCCGCGCAGGACCAGGGCGCCGGTGTGCCGGGATTTTACGTAGCGATCCTGCTCCGGATCGAGGTTCAGCATCAGCCTTTTCAAGCTGCCCTGGCAATAGCCCCGCAGGCGATCCAGGGTGGTGCGGAAGAGAAGGTTGTCAGGGTTGTAGATGACATGCTCCAGCTCGCAATCCGTGGCCAGATCCAGCATCCAGTGGAGGCTCTGTTCGGGCAGGCCTTCAATCTGCTCCAGTTCCTCAAGACGGCGGGTTCTTTGCACTTTTCTCACCAGGTGGGAGGGGATGCCCAGGATGCGCAGGTGCGTGGCCGGGAAATACCGAAAGGGGTTGTCCGCTTCTGCTTCGGGCATTTGCTCGATGGCAAGATTGCCTTCCGTGCCGGCGGCGGTCTCTGTTTCTGCTTCTGCTTCCTCTGGTTCATCGATTTCCAGGCGGCTGAAGGCGGTCTGCGGCGAGAAAACCCGCCGGTGCACCCGGTCTATGATGCGGTGATCCCCCAGTTTCCAGAGGCGGAGCACATTGTTATCTCCCCAGTCATAGATGATCCGCCAATCCTGGTTCACGTAGCATTCCCATTTGTCTACAGTGCTCCTGATCCTGTGGGCCTGCAGCCCCGGATGCCACGGATCCAGCCTGAGCCTCTGGATCGTGTCCATGGCCTGGTTCCTGATTGCCTCCGGACAGCAATCCAAGGCAGCCTTGAATTCATCGGAAAGCAACAGTTCTAACAAGAGGGCCGTCCTCCCGCTGGGATAAATAATTAAAATATCGCTAACAAAGACTGGGGCAAATGAGTGCTGCAACGCTGGCAGGTAGAAAAGTGTGAAGTGCGGCTTCCGGTAATACTGCAAGTTTTTTCCCTTTCGGCACTATTTTAGCGCTAAAAGCCGGGATGGACAAGCCTGGAAGGAGGTCTCATTCTCCTCAGCATTTCGCCTTTTATCTTAGTCATTTTCCCCTCATTTAGTTTTACCATCTGGAAATGGCAGCAACCTTGCGGTCTTGGCCGGATCCCCTGAGCGGGATTGGCATTTCATCCTTGACCTGCTGCAGCAGCCTTTCCGGCGTGCATAGTT
Organism: Bacillota bacterium; assembly: GCA_012727685.1. Classification (GTDB taxonomy): domain Bacteria; phylum Bacillota; class Dethiobacteria; order DTU022; family DTU022; genus JAAYGO01. Next base: position 8,330 of record JAAYGO010000196.1, read on the forward strand.
ACTGAGAAGCTTAAACAATTCCTCCATATTCTTTTCCCAGATTTTTTCCAATTCCTCTTCCGTGTATAGCCTGGACTCGTCATAACCGGTTTCCAGGATATACTGTTCCAGGAGTTTGGCAATTCGCTCCAGCTGATCCAGGGTGAATAGTTGATTTTCGCTCCCCGCTATATCCCGTGCGTATCGCCTGCACATTTCCGCCACATCGGTGACGCCTTCGGCATAAAACTCGGAAATAAACTTTTCAACCGAATCGCTCACATACTGCTCCCATGCCATTTTGGGTGTCAGCTTGGCAAACCACTTCGCTCTGGACATCATTCCAGCCTCCCGGTTTTGTTTTATTCACAAGAGTAAATATCCGCGGGAGCACGTTAATGTAAACCACTGCCGCTGTTTATGGGGACAGTGAACAGTTTAAAAGATTGGCGGCAGCACCTCTTTTGAGGACAGTCGAAACTGCAAGTTAGAAAGTTGCTGCGCCTGTATCGCTCAAGGAGTGAGAGGAGTTAGATACGAGGAAACATCTCGGGGGCTATCCGGTTATCCATACAGCAGTATCCCCTCCTCTGATATTTCTCGCTCAATAGAGGGTGTTCTTTTGCGACGGTCAAATGTTTCTTTCTTGCTGACAATAATATCTACAGGCATTGTTTTTATATCAC
>JAAYGO010000105.1 GCA_012727685.1 Bacillota bacterium
CTTCCGGGCCCACGGGCGGCAAGATCGTGATCAACAACGGGGAAGAAGAGATTACGCCCAAGGAGATCGCCTTTATCCAGTGCGTCGGCTCGCGTGATAAAAGCACGGGCAACGAATACTGCTCGCGGGTCTGCTGCATGTATACCGCCAAGCAGGCGCACCTGGTCAAGGAAAAGATCCCCGATGCGAAGGTGCGCGTCTACTACATGGATGTGCGCGCCTTTGGCAAGGGCTTCGAGGAATTTTACGACCGCGTGCGGCGCGAAGGGGTCCGCTATATCCGGGGCAACCCCTCGGAGATCTTCAAGCGTGGCAGCAAGCTGGTGGTGAAGGTGGAGGATACCCTGACCGCCACGCCCCTCGAAGACGAGGTGGACATGGTGGTCCTGGCGGTGGGGCTGGAGCCGCGGCGCGACGCCCGCAAGGTGATCGAGCTCCTGCGGCTGTCGCAGTCGCCGGACCGCTTCTTCCTGGAGGCCCATCCCAAGCTCAGGCCGGTGGATACGGCTTCGGACGGCGTTTACCTGGCCGGCTGCTGCCAGGGCCCGAAGGATATTCCCGACACGGTGGCCCAGGCCAAGGGTGCGGCCGCCTCGGCCATGATCCCGCTGGCCCGGGGCAAGGTGAAGACCGGCGCCCAGGTGGCCGCGGTCAACGAGGCGACCTGCCGGGGCTGCGGCTTCTGCGTGGAAATCTGCCCCTACAGCGCCATTGAACTCGTGACCGTTAGCCGGATGGGGCACGAAGCGGCGGTGGCCCGGGTGAACGAGGCCCTCTGCAAGGGCTGCGGCGCCTGCTCCGCCGGCTGCCTCTCCGCTTCAATCCAGCCGAAGTCATTCTGCGACCGGCAGATCTTACCGCAAATTGCGGCATTGGGGGTCAGAGAATGAGCGAACAATTCGAGCCAAACATTGTGGCCTTCCTGTGCAACTGGTGCTCCTACGCCGGGGCGGACCTGGCGGGGACCAGCCGGGTGAGCTACCCCGCCAACTTGAAGGTGATCCGGGTGATGTGCTCCGGCCGGGTGAACCCCCTTTTCGTCGTGAACGCGCTCCAGCAGGGAGCCGACGGGGTCCTCGTTTCGGGTTGCCATCCCGGGGACTGCCACTACATGGAAGGCTATTACTATGCCCGCCGCCGGCTGGGCCTGCTGAAGGAGCTGCTGAGCTTCGTGGGGGTGGACCCGCGCCGTTTCCAGATGAGCTGGGTTTCCGCCTCCGAAGGCCAGAAGTGGAAAGAAGTAGTGGAAAAAACCGTGGCAGACGTCCGGGCGGCCGGATCCTTTGAAGGCTTCCGGCGCCGCAGGATCAACTGGTAAGGAGGGGATGAGCAATGGACCTTGAAAAACTGCGCCAGGCAGCGGCGGCGGTGGTCTCCCGGGATGATGTCAAGTATCTGATCGGCTGGCGCCCGGGCAGCTTCGGCTACCGGGTGACTCCCTGCTTTGTGGAGGATGCCGCCGGAACCGCGGATTTAATTTTTTCACCCCTCTGCAGCGCCAACCTGGCCGTTTACCTGACCCTGGTGGAAAAGCTGCCCCTCCCCCGGGGGCAGGAGCCGGACCGGCGGAAGGTGGCGATCATGGTCAAGGGCTGCGACA
>JAAYGO010000244.1 GCA_012727685.1 Bacillota bacterium
AATGAAGCCTGTGAGACGGGACGGGACAAGGTCTTTTATAAAAGTCCCAGGTATCTCCGGCCAATCAGGAAACCCAAATTCTTTGCCGGCAAGTATTACCCCAGCGCCTATGGCAGCCTGGGCGGTATAAAAGTGAACCACCGGTTGGAGGTTTTGACCGAAGATTATGAGATTATTCCCGGCTTGTATGCGGCAGGCGTTGATGCCAACGCCATTTACGGGGATACCTATGTCTTTATCTTACCCGGCAACACCATGGGTTTTGCCCTGAACAGTGGTCGTATGGCCGGGGAGAATGCTGCCGATTACGTGGCTTCTTTGGATCAGTAGCATACATCACATTTACTTGCTGAGCGGAGGTAATTTTATGTCTGAGCGCAAGATTAAAAAAGAATTACGCACCTTTGGGAATGAAACGATAGAAGTGCTTTACCGGAAAGCCTTGCCCCCGGAAGAATCCGGGGGGAGATTTCCGGAGCTGAACCCCGGCACGAGTGTGGAAGACGGGATTATCAATGAACGCGATGTTGGGGTGACGCTTCGCGACGGTACGGTAATCTATGTGGATATCTTTCGCCCGGAAGGGGCCGAAGGCATACCGGCCATCGTGGCATGGGGGCCTTTTGGAAAGCGTGCGGGGGGAGGGGACCATGAGATTCCCGGAATACCGAAGCCTTCGAAAATGACCATGTTTGAAGGTCCGGACCCGGAGTACTGGTGCCGCCACGGTTATGCCGTGGTAAACGTGGATATACGCGGTATCGGCAATTCAGAGGGCGACATGCAGCACTGGGGTAGTCAAGACGGAAAAGACGGGTATGATGTGGTTGAATGGCTGGCAGCGCGTGAATGGTGCAACGGCAGGATTGGCTTTTCGGGGAATTCATGGCTGGCCATTTCCCAGTGGTTTATTGCCGCAGAAAGACCGCCTCATCTGGCTGCCATCGCACCCTGGGAAGGGCATTCAGACATGTATCGCGACGACCTTTCCATCGGCGGGGTTGTGGAGACGGGATTTAGCGACCGGAGCATATTGGATAGGGTTGGGCGGAACTATATCGAGGATGTTGCCAATATGATCCACCAGTATCCGCTCATGAACAGTTTTTGGGAGGATAAAATCCCCCGCTTTGAGAACATAGATGTCCCGGCATACATTGTTGCCAGCTGGACCAACCCCATCCATACCCTTGGCACTTTCAGGGCGTTTTGTAATATCAGATCAACCGAAAAATGGCTGCGCGTCCACAACACGCAGGAGTGGGTGGACTATGCTGATCCCGAAAGCAGGGAAGATTTGCGGCGATTTTTTGACCGTTACCTCAAGGGCATTGAAAATGGCTGGGAAGAGACTCCCCGGGTGCGCCTATCGATACTGGATCCCGGGGGCAGGGATATCGTAAACCGGCCTGAAAAGGAATTTCCACTTTTGCGCACAGAGTATGTCAAGCTTTACCTGGATGCGTCTACGGGACTCCTTTCACCTGGCCCGGTAGCAAAGGAATCCAAAGCCCGCTACCGGTCGGATGATGAGCAGGGCAAGGCTACATTTACGATACGTTTTACGGAAGATACCGAGTTAACCGGTTTTATGAAGCTTCGTTTATGGGTTGAAGCCGATGGAGCAGATGATATGGATCTTTTCGTTTACGTCGAAAAGCTCGATGAGCAGGGCAATCTCCTCTCTCCCATGGTACTGGGTCATCCTTGTCCCGGTGCGCAGGGTATGCTCCGGGTTTCACACCGTGAACTGGATGAAGAGAAGTCAACTCCTTATAAACCATACCTCAGCCATCGCCAGGAACAGCTTCTTCATGATGGAGAGATCGTCCCGGTGGATATTGAAATCTGGCCCATGGGCATGATCTGGCACAAGGGACAGCAGCTTCGATTAACGATTCAGGGGTTTGGCAAATCGTGGATGGATGATCTTTTACCGGGAATAAAAATGTTTAATTACCACTTGCGTAATCGCGGTGATCACATTATACATACCGGCGGTAAATATGAATCTTACCTTCTCGTCCCTAAAATAAGTTGATCCGCGAGCGATAACAACCGCCCATGCACAGGTGAGGTATACGTATCGGTTGGTGCAAATAGAAAGGTTGTCTTGGAATTTTCGGACAACGGATGTAAAAAAGGAGGTAATGCCAGCATGGAATACAGTGTTTTAAATCCCCGCGGCGAGGCAGATCCCGTTAAAACTATTGGGCTCCAGCCGAGGCTGAGTGACTTGAATAACAAAACAATAGGTTTGTTTGCCTGGTTCAAGGGACACTGGGTCCTTATTCTTGAAGAGGTTGCCCGGCAGTTGCAAGAACGTTATCCAAACATTAAGTTCACCCGTTTTCAATACACCAAGAACCTGGATTCGTACAACCAGGTGGCCGAGATCGCAAAAGATCCGGAAGTAAGGCCGTTATTCGAGGAATGGCTTAGCGGGGTAGATGCCGTTATATCTGCTAACGGGGACGCCGGATCCTGCACTCTCTATCTTGCATACAATACAGCACTGGTAGAGTTGCTGGGCAAACCGGTGGTGATGCTGCTGAACAGTGAATTTGAGGGCATTGCCAGGAGGGCGGTCTCCCTGAGGGGTGTCCCTGCCATGAGGTTTGTAGAAATTAACATACCGGAACTGTCAAATGACCGCAATATTGAGCCGTTGCTTCGAGAGTTTGTGCCCCGGCGGGTAAGTGAGGCGCTGGATGGTATTATTGATGCTTTAACTGCCCCCCTTACCCCTGCGGAGAAGAATCCCCCGGTGGAAAAAGAGGATACTTCAAGGATTATATTTAAGGGAAGCCTCAGCGAGGTCAACCGTTATTTTTATAAAAATGGTTTAGCTTACGGAATGCCTGTCCTGCCGCCTACCGAAGAGGCGGTGGAAGAAATGTTGAAGGGGACCGATCTGCCGCCTGACCACGTTGTGGCCAGGATACCGCCCAAGATGGGGAAGGCTACAGTAGAAAAGATCGCCATCAACGCGGTTATGGCCGGCTGCTTGCCTACATACATGCCGGTTCTGATTGCCGCGGTGGAGGCCCTGGTAGATCCCAGGATGTGGCTGGAAGCCTATACCTGTAGCTGTGCCTCCTGGGCCCCCTTGCTGATTGTAAACGGCCCGATCAGAAAAGACCTGCAGATCAACAGTGGTGCCGGGGTTTTTAGCCCCTATTATAAAGCCAACGCTGCCATCGGGCATGCTGTGGGCTTGATGATCATGAATATTGGCGGCATCCGGCACGGCATTGAGGATATGGGCGTGTTTGGCCATGAGGGACGGTTTGGCATGTGTATTGCGGAAGACGAGGAAGCGAGCCCGTGGGAGCCGCTGCATGTTTATTACGGCTTAAATAAAGAAGACAGTGCCGTCACGGTATTCTGGCCCAACACCCGCGCCCTGGGCTTGTACGGCAAAGACGTGGGGGGGATCTTGAAAGGCATTTGCGATCATATTCAGGTGTTTGGCTTTGATCCTGGATGCGCTTTTGTTGTTTGCCCGGAAACAGCAAGGCTATTGCAGGAAAATGGATATTCCAGAAAAGACTTTATCGCTTATATTGTGGAATATGCGCGCAGGCCGGCGGGTGGTACTTCCGCTTCCATTTCGGATTTCAATATGCGCTGGATGATCGATAATCAACATATCCCCAAGGATGTGCCGCTGCCGGCAGAAGGTACCAGATCGGTGCGCAAGTTTTTCTCCAGCATGCATTTACCGGTTGTTGTTGCAGGATTGAACTTTTCTCAGGGGATCGCCATGTATGGAGGGGGAGGAGACCACGGCGGCCCGATCACGAAAAAAATACAACTGCCCAAAAACTGGGAAGCCCTCAAGGCAAAGTATGAAGAATGGAACAAGTGAGTGTGAATTAATATGCATAAGCTTCCTGACTTGTAAGGACGTGCTGTTTCTCGCCCCAAAATACATTTGAGGCAATGGGACCCCTGACTGCAGTGTCGCGAAGCACAATTATATGGGAGGTGGTGGAGCAATGATGGAGGAGCTGTTTAATGCAATTGTGGATTTACGTGAGGAAGATGCACTAAAAATTGCCAGGGAAATGGTCAAGGATGTCGGAGCAGTGAAGGTTTTGGATACATGCAAGAAAGCCATGGAGGTGGTAGGCGAGAAGTTTGAAGGTGGTGAGTATTTCTTATCCGAGCTCATCTGGGCCGGGGATTTATTTAAACAAATTATGGAGTTTACCCTGCCCGCGCTGCAGCAGGGAGAGGTTAAGAAAGTTGGCACCATGGTGCTAGGTACGGTTCAAGGCGACGTTCATGACATCGGAAAAAATATATTTAAAGTTATGGTTGAGGCTTCCGGTATTGAAGTTTTTGATATCGGCATAGATTTGCCGCCGGAAAAATTCGTAGAAGCGGTTGAGAAGCACAAGCCTGACCTGGTAGGCATGTCCTGCCTGATCGCCTCCAGCCTGAATGCCATGAAGCATACGGTAGATGCTCTCAAGGAGGCGGGATTGCGGGATAATGTAAAAATAATAATTGGCGGCGGAAGGGTAAGCGAACCGGTAATGAAATATACCGGTGCGGATGCCTGGGCTGACGATGCTGCCCGGGGTGTTAGATTGAGCAATGAGCTAATCGGTAAAAAGGGGTGAGCGAGAATGACGGTGAAGGATGCTCAAGCGATGCTCCAGAAGCGCCGGGAGCGGTTGCTTGCCGCGGCCGAGCTGAAAGAGCCTGACCGGGTTCCCATGATGGGGTTTGCCGGCGATATTGTTGCCGCTTATGCGGGGTTTACCAGTTATGAAGTTCATTATGATTTCGACAAAGCCCGTCAAGCAGCGGTAAAGTTCCTGCAGGATTTTCCCAGCGAAATGTCCCTGGCAGGGCTGTTTGGGGTTAACAACTTTGTTCCGGCCTTAATCTTCTCAGATTCGCCTGATCTGGCGCAAGGGCTATCAATTGTCAGCGGTCCCGTCCACGACATTTTAAAGGACAAGTACTCCCGCTTCCCGGGAAGGGAGCTTTCCGAGAACAGCTCATCGCAGTTTATCGGGGGAACATATATGCAGCCGGAGGAGTATGATGAATTCATTGCAGACCCGGTAAAGTTCTCCTTTGAAAAGGTCCTGCCCCGGACTGCCGAAAACCTCAAGGATATTTGCTCTCCAAAGGCTATGGCAACCATGATCCGGCTGGGGATGGAGATGAGCAGTCAGGGGGAAAAAACGCGGGCGATGTTTGCCGATCTCATGCAACTGGGTATCCCTCCTCTACCCATGGGGTTTGGCTATGCTCCCCTTGACTACATCGCTGATTATCTGCGCGATATTCCCAATCTCATCATGGATCTTCGCAACTACCCTGAAAAAGTCAAAGCCGCGGCGGAAGCCACCGTTGAACCTATTTTTAATCTAGCCATCACCGCCAAAGCAATGGGTTCACCTTTTGTATTTTTCCCCCTCCACCTAAACGAGTACCTTTCTCCCCGATTGTACAAAGAGTTTTATTGGCCCACCTTAAAAGAACTAATTGTCAGGCTGCTGGATGAAGGTATCAAGTCCCATGTCTTCTTTGAAGGCCGCCATGACGCTCACCTGGAGACTATTCTGGAGCTTCCCAAGGGGTGGGGGATTGCCTACTTCGAAAAAACGGATGTTCGGAAAGCCAAGAAAGTATTGCAGGGGCATACTTGCGTGTGCGGAGGACTCCGGGCTTCCCTGGTGATCGGGGGAACACCTGAGGAGAACGATCGCTATGTTAAAGAATTGCTGGAAGAGGTTATGCCGGGGGGAGGTTTCATCCTGGCTCCGGATGTGGCTGCCCTGCCCCGCGAGACACCGATAGAGAATTTAAGGGCAGTCTATGAAGCGGTAGAAAGATACGGCTATTATTAATTGTGCGTAAAGCAATAGTGTAGAGAGTGTGCCCATAGGCAAGGCACCACTCTCTACATGGGCGGATTAGCCTCTGTTATAAGGCATGGTTTTTGGTATGTACTATCAACCTGTAGTTGCTGCTCAGTAAGTTGGTCTTTTATAATGCTTGATTAAGGATTCTACGACCATCAAAAATCCGATATTAAATTAGGGGAAACCGGGGTAATAAGGTAATTTGGGGAGGAATTTAATATGAAATCTGTAATAATTTATTTTTCTCTTACGGGTAACACGGAGAAAATTGCCATGGCTATTCAGAAAGGGGTTAAAAAGGTCCATGGTCATTGTGACATATTTCCTATTAAGGAGGCTAACCCAAGACGACTGTATGATTATGATTTAATCGGCCTGGGTTCCTGTGTAATTGGAGCAAAGGGCGATCCTCCGGCCAATGTTGCATCTTTTATTAGGAATATGCGCTTTTTGGGTGGGAAGCACGTTTTTTCTTTTTGTACCCATTGCACGTTAGGATTTTGCTACAATCCTAACGTTGTCAGGAGGTTGAAAGAAAAGGGTTTAATTCCCATTGGATGGAACGACTGGTATGGACATTCCTGGGGTCCAATCCATATGCCCACTCCTTATCCCACTGATGGACATCCCGACGAAAAGGACTTAGAGGAAGCCGAAGAATTTGGCAAACAGATGGCATTGCGTAGCAAGAAAATATATGAAGGCGATACTAGCCTCATACCTGAAATACCGCCAATGCCCCATCTAGATCTGGGTGATGATAGTATTCTTTACACTTTAGGATTTTCTAACATAGTAAAATTTCACAAAGAAAAATGTGTTTTTCCTGAATGCCGTCTCTGTATGGAAAATTGCCCCATGGACGGCATTGACTTAACGGTTGATCCTCCCATTATCGCCAATCCTTGTATAAGTTGCTATTTTTGTGAACAGATATGTCCAACTGGGGCTTTTGATGCTGACGAAAGTAAGCAGGAACAGCTTGCAAATTATATTAGGAATTTTATAAAAGAAGTGGGCATGAAGCATTTAAAAGAGGCCGAAAAAGAGGGAAAATTTGTTCAGTTGATTCCCGGGGAAAAGATCAATTGGGATACACCAATCTATAAAGTGTATGATAAACACCCACGTTTTATTATTGGCAAGGGACGCCCATAAGTTATAAGTTGCTTGTAATGCATTTGTAACAGGTGGGTACAATGGGGCGAAAATGATGCAGAAACAGAATACTCTCCGGCAAAAAAATGTGAAAGGATAGGGGTGTGAAGAGTATGAAAAAACTGGTCGCTTTTTCTGCCGGCAGTAAAAATGGCAATACGGAGACCTTCATCAAGCAAGCCCTGATGGCTGCCGAGGAAATGGGCGTGAATGTGGAACTGATCAGATTGCGCGATATGGTGCTTGAACCATGTCTTCTTTGTGCAGGGATCTGCGCGGCACAAAATGATCCTAAAAAGTGCATCCATAAAGATGACGGGGTTTTTTTAATCGAAAAATTCCTGGATTCAGATGGGGTAATTTTCGGTGCTCCGGTTTACTCGCTTACACCACCGAGCATATTTTTTGTTTTTCGCGATCGGGTTTTGGGGCCAAAGATGGATGTAGCGAGTAAGGAAGTTTTTGGGCGTGAGCCTGACTTTGCGAGAGGACGTTTTAGAGAACGACCTGGAGCGCTGATCAGTGTCGGCGGGGCTCGCACAGCACACTGGGCCTCTCTGGGATTATGCAATCTTTACACAGCCATATTTTCTGCTCAGGTGAAGATTGTGGATATGATGAACGTGACGCGCGTTGCCCATGCCGGTGCTGCGACGGTGAGGGATGACTATATGGAAAGGGCGAGAAGCCTGGGGCGAAATTTAGCGAATGCAATTCTTACCGGCGATTTTTCCTATTGCAAGGAGGCACCCCAGGGGCTTTGCCCCAGTTGTCATCTCAATGATGTCAAATGGATACTGGACGAGCAAATTGTTGAGTGCCTTGTTTGTGGTATAAGGGGCAAGATCATTGTCCAAAATGGCATCGTGTCTGTAGAATGGCTTCCTGATGATGAGGAGCAAAACAAGCTGACAGTTAAAGGTAAAATTACTCACCTGAAAGAGATTGTTGACGAGATGAAAAATTATTATGAGCCGGTTAAAGAGGAGGCACTAGCCCGCCTGGAAAAATTCAAAAACTATAATCGTTGTATTGTGAAGTCACCGACTAAAGAAGCAAAGAGCTGAGCGGAGAAATACTTCAGGAAGTGAACTATGAAGCGTAAACTAAAAAAATGAATTATTATTGGAGATGGGGAAAATTTAGAAGCTAGAGTTAAAATCCCTATCAAATGAAAGGTTCATACATACCGGGTACCTTAGTTTAATGGATTGTTATTCTGCACGGTAACGTGTAAACTTTGGAACCGCCGTATACCGAACGGTAGGTACGGTGGTGTGGGAGGTCGGCTACCCAAGTAATGGGTAGCCTCCTACCCGATTGCGTTGTTATGCTTAATATATACATGGAATCAGTTGCCCCATAAGATCCAAGTGCCCTTTATTAAATATCTTGAAACTCTGTCCTGGCAATGATATCATCTTGCAGTTCCTTGGGCAGGTCGACAAAATACGCGCTGTATGTAGCTACCCTGACAAGAAGATCCCGATACTGTTCAGGGTATTTTTGAGCTGCTTTTAGTATCTCACCGCTTACGATATTAAACTGGACGAGGTATCCACCACTTTCAAAGAATGTTCTTAAAAGGGTAACAAATTTTCCCATTTTGATTTCATCCTTGAGAGAATCAGGATGAAACCTCATATTAAGCACGGAGCCGCCGCTAATTTTGGTAGAATCTAGCTTGGCCACAGAACTCAATGTGGCTGTCGGCCCGCTATTGTTCCTTCCTTGATGGGGAGAGATCCCCCCTTCGGACAGCGGTTCTCCAGCCCTCCTGCCATCTGGCAGCGCACCTACTGATTTGCCGAATGGCAAATTTGCGGTAACGGAAGAAGCGGCCAGAATAAATTTTTCCCCGCGAAATCCCTTGTATTGGTTTACTGTAGTTCTGGCATGACCCAGCACATCACCGACAATATTATCAACGTAGTCATCGTTATTTCCGAATTTTGGAGCCGATTTTAAGAGATGTAGAATTTCTGCATCGCCTTCGCCTTCAAAATTACTGTCAAGAGCTTTGATCAGCCTAGCCATAGTGAATCTTTTCTCTTCAAAGACCAGTTTTTTTATCGCTGCCAGCGAATCACCGACATTGACAGCTCCACAGAACCAAATTGCCTGGGTCATGTAGGGTGCAACCCCGCCGTCGGTAACATCAATTCCCTTTTCAATACAACCTTCAAACAGGGTAGACTGGAAAGGAGTGGGGAGATACTCAGCATAGAGTTCCCGGGAGAGAATGATCGGTAGAATCATGCGTTTAATCTGGGCTTCAACCTGCTTTTTGTAAGCCTCCCAGATTTCTTCGTATGTGCTGAAATTTCGCGGATCACCAGTTTCAACACCCATTTGTTGACCGGTTAGCCTGGATACCCCGTTATTCAAAGCCAATTCCAGCATCAGCGGGCCATTAATGAAGTCTCCCCCCATATTGTGGGAACGGGCGGGAACTGTAGGTATAAAACACCCGGCAACAATGTAATCGCGCGCATACTGCGCCGGAATACCGTCTACAAGCAACTGCTGGACTGCCGTCTCATCGCCGACAAATTTAAATTTTCCTCTTAGTTTTTTGGCGACTTGGCATGCTTTCGACAGAAACAGATCGGGATTGTTCTTGTGAACGCGGATTACTATATCCTCCGAATGCAGCCCAACATCTGCTTCGGCCTCGAGAAAGAGGTATGACAGTTCGTTTACAGCATCCCTTCCATCACTGTCAATGCCGCCCAAGGTAATGGTGGACAGCATGGCATAACCTGGTTGACTTTGGACAAATTCACTGCTGAATGGCATGGTCAACCCGTTTAACTTAATAAAAAAGAGGGCGATTAACTCCCGGGCAAATTCCCTGGTAATGATGCCTTGTTCGATATCTTTTTTATAAAAAGGATAGAGGTATTGGTCCGGCCTTCCGAAGCTCATGCCTGGCCCCCAGCCTTCAATCATCACAACAAGGTAGGCAAACCATAGCGACTGAAGGGCTTCGTAGAAGTTGCGGGCCGGGTTTGCCGGAACCCAATCACAGATTTCTGCTATCCTTTCCAGCTCTTTCTTTCTCCGGGAATCGGTTTCTTTTTCTGCCTGCCTTGCAGCTAATTCCGCGTATCTTTTGGCAAAACTTATCGTTGCGTCTATCGCAATGGTTGCTGCTTCTAAAAACTGATATTTCTTCAGTGATTTATAATCTGTAAGATCAAGGCTGGCCAGGGCATGTTCGATTTCCTTTTTAATATCATTCAATCCTTTGGTTAGCACTTTCTGGTATCCAGGGGCACAATGAGCCAGGTGCATGTTGGTCTTAGGTCCAGAAGAGATGTGCGTCTTTCCTTCAAAACTGCTTATATTTTTCGGAAGCGCGGCGTAGTACTTATCAAAGAGGCAGTTGTTCTTCCAGTAAGGCAGAAACTCTTTCATCTTGTTCTTTTCTTGCTCTGTTAATGGCTGAAATCTATCCCACTCCCTGGTGGATAAGGTTTCCATCTCTTTGAGATACCATTCGTAGTTAACTTCCGGAGTCAGGGTGCCTGCTCGGCGCTTCCCCGTGGCTCTGCCGACGAGCAGTTCCTCTTGTTCGATACAGATGGTCATCTCTGTTAATATTTTGCGGAGCGCTTTGGCTCTTCGCAAAACCGGGGGTTCGTCTTCAGTTTCCCTGTATGACTCGGTCATTAAATAAGCCCTTTCGATACAGATTTCAGGTATGCAAAGCATGGTCTCTCTCAGTTGCTCCACTCTCGATCGATTTGCCCTGGAATCCATTTTCATCCCTCCTGGGAAAATTTAAATAGCTTACCTCCAGAGTTCCTGAGCCACATCCAGCAGATTAAGCTCCTCGAGCTTTTTTTTGCTGGGTTTGGTTGTTTTGAGATCCCAGTCCATAGCAGCAAGATATTCGTTGAAGAGGGTGTCTTGATCAATGGTTATGCCCGCAGTAGGCCCTTCTGTTTTAGGCGGAATTCCGTAAACCCTTCCTGGAACTTCAAAGTTCAATGGATTTAAGCCTTCTCGCAAATTAAAAGCATGCCGGAGGTTGGCGATGCGCTCCCCGGTTTTCAGCAGCTCCTCCAGGGTTGTCTCCCAGCCCGTAACCGCGTTGATGAACTGGGTAAAGGTATCAATGCTGGGAAGACACCCGTATACAAAGGCACACATTCCGGTGCAGTTTACGATATGCACGGCATTGCTTCCAATTTTGTGCAATTCGCCTCTTCCGCTAAAAACCCATCTTTCGTAATTGGGTATCAATCCGGGAGGATGCCTTTCTTCTGAGCCCTGAGTATGGCGGGCCGGCGTGGCGTCGAGCTTGTAAGTGATTGCCAGCTCTGTGGCAAATTTTGGATCGTGCGCTGGCAGCTCCTGCCCTTGTATGTGCATGGCGTACTTTTCTGAGCCCCTGCCGATTTTTTCTGCTGCGATCTTTACTCCGTCGGCCAGCACGGCACCGAAACCTTCCCTTCTGGCGATTTTTTCCGTCATCTCCACAATGGCTTTGTGGTTGCCCCAGGTCATTTCCAGGCCGTCGGTGTCCGCTTTATTGATAAGCCCATTCTCATAGCATTCGATGGTAAACGCAATGGCCGCTCCGGTCGAGATGGTATCAACCCCATACCGGTTACAGATATGGTTGGCCATGATGATTGATTCCAGGTTGCTGTTAAGGCAATTGCTTCCAAACATGGAGAGGGTTTCATATTCGGGTCTGTGTGCACCCTCCTCGTATTTGTAATCCCCGGTTCCTTCCCTGGTAATTCCTCCACAGGCAATGGGGCATCTGTAACAAGCGTATTTCTTAAGACGATATTTTTTTACATATTCCGGGCCGAGGAGTTCCACATCGGGAAAATCATTTATAACGCCACCCCAGTTTTTTACGGGTGAATCACCCTCCAGTGCGTGTACCACTGTGAAGGACGCTGTGCCAATATCCTTGAAAAACTCTACCGGTCCATTAAACTCTTTAATGCATTTCCTCCTGAGGGCATTTGCTTTTTCCTGATCGGCAAGGGGTACCTTCATGTTACCTTTTACAGCGATGGCTTTAATTTTCTTCGCGCCCATTACTGCTGCCAAACCAGAACGGGCCGCTGCTCTGCCCTTGTTGTTAATAATGGCCGAAATAAGAGAAAGCTTCTCGCCAGATGGGCCGATACAGGCGACTTCTGTATCTTTGCCCAGTTCGGTTTTAAGTATATCCTCTGTTTCAAAAGTGCTCTTTCCCCAGATATGTGCTGCACTTCTCAACTCTGCTTTCCCGTTGTTGAGGAAAAGATAAACCGGTTTTTCCGATATGCCTGAAAAAAAGACCCCATCGTAGCCGGAAAATTTCATATGGGGTCCGAAATAGCCGCCCGCATTGCTATCTCCCCAGCCCCCCGTCAGAGGCGATTTCCCCACCACGGTATATCGCGTTCCCCCGGGTACAGGGGTGCCGGTTAGGGGACCCGTTAGAATGCCCAGTATATTCTCCGCTCCCAGCGGATCAATGCCTGCTTTCTGTCTATTATAGAGAATTCGGGCTCCGATGCCATAGCCACCGACAAACTGGCGGCCTATTTCTTCCGGGAGCTCTTCGTCTCTCAATTCGTTTCTGGAGAGATCGACCAGCAAAATCTTGCCCATATAACCCCCAGACATTGTATAATCTCCTTTCAACCTAATTTCAGCTTGACATAAAGCGCTTAGCGCTTTGCCGGTAATAGGCCGTCTAACCGCCTAATTGGGTTTTCAAACCATAGCGCTCAAAGATGTTTTTAATATCTTCTAACTGCTTCTCGGTCAGCGGTTGAGCATTTAGTTTGCATTCCTTGCCGAGTTGTTGGTACTTCACCTTTCCGTACTCGTGATATCCTATGAGGTCAACCCTTTCGATCGAACTGCGCTTGGAAAGAAACTCGGCGGTCGCCTGTATGTTATCGGCCGAATCCGTATGCCCTGGTATTACCGGGATCCTGATGATGATTGCTTTTCCTAGGCTGTCGAGGGTTTTCAGATTTTGCAAAATTGGTTTGTTCGATACACCAGTATTGTTACGATGCAACCTGTCATCTAGCCCTTTTAAATCAAACAACAGCAGGTCCGCTTCCTTTAGAATTCTAAGCCCTTTTTCTGTCAAGGTATAACCGCAGGTGTCCATGGCAATGTGCAGGTAATTTTCCTTACATTTTTGAAGCAGCGCGTAGGTAAAATCGGGCTGGAAGGTTGGTTC